>CALXKY010000043.1 GCA_944389055.1 uncultured Spirochaetaceae bacterium
TCATGGATATGGCTCCGCTCATCATGATCATGACGCCTATCCTTCTCCCTGTTGTGCAGCAGCTTGGTATGACGGATGTTCATTTCGGTATCATCATCATTTTCAACCTGGCTATCGGACTCTGCACTCCTCCTGTAGGATCTGCTCTTTTCGTTGGCTGTGCTGTTGGAAAGACTTCTCTGGAAGCTACCGCGAAGAAGATGCTCCCGCTCTTTGCAGTCATGCTCATCATGCTGCTTATCTTCACATACGTTCCGTATATCTTCCAGATTCCACTTTTCGGATATTGATTGATTTCCCGCCCCTCATATGGGGCGGGTTTCATCCTGTTTTCTCACACGTTCTATGAAAGTACTTATCATTGGTGCAGGAAGAAGAGGAATAAGGATCGGCCGTCATCTGGCTGCCGAGGGATCCTCTATAACCTTCCTAGACCGTTCCGAGTCCAGATGCCGTGCGGCCCAGGCAAAGGTTGACTGCCTTGCCGTGTGCGGTTCGGGAACGGACCTTGCAAAGCTCAGGGAAGCTGGAGCCGGGAATGCCGATACCGTCATTGCGGTTACTGATTCCGATGAGGTGAATATCGTTTCGTGCGGTATCATAGCCTCTGAATTCCCCGATGTAGTCAACACGATTGCTGCAATAAGATCCGCAGGATATCTTGGGGAGGAGGGCCTTCCTCCGCGCATTCTGGGGATAACGCATATAATCAATCCTGATCAGGAAGGAGCTCAGCGCCTTCTTGATACGATACATTACGGACTCTACCGCGATACGCTGATCTTCCCCGGTACTGATTTCATGATCTTCACTGTCCAGGAAGGCGATACGCTCAGACGCGGTGAGAATATCGCGGGCATAAGGAAACGGATCCCGTATAATTTCGTCATCGCCGCAATCTACAGGCGCGGTTCTGTCATCATCCCGTCAGGAGATACGGATATACGCCCCGGCGATATCGCGGTCGTCATCACTGACAGCGATAAGGCATATTCCGCACTCAGCGGTTCGGAAGAGCAGCGTGCTGTCTACTCCGAACCTGATAATATCGCGATACTCGGCGCGACGAGGATAACGCGCTTCCTTCTATACGGATTCTCCCCCAAGGAGAGGAAAAGGGTGAGGCTTATCGAGAAGGATAGGGAAGCTGCGGAGGAGTTTGCCTCCATCTTCCCTGAAATAACCGTTCTCAATGCCTCCATTACCGATGAGAGCATCTGGGAAGAAGAGGAGCTTGGCAACGTTGATCTCTTCATCAGCCTCACTGATAACGATGAGCTGAATATCGTCACGGCAGGATATGCCAGGCGCATCGGTGCCAGGAAGGCGATCGCTGAGATCAAGTCGAATACGAACTACAGCCAGTTCGCGCTCTCATTCGGTGTCGATGTCGCTCTTTCCATAACCGATGTCACTGTCGATTCCCTCATAAGGTATCTCAGAGGTGATGGCATATCTGCGATGCATACGCTCTTCGAGGGAGAGCTTGAGGTCTATGAATATGTTGTCCAGGATACATTCCCGTTCCTTGGGAAGGCCCTGAAGGATATACATTTCAGAAGCAGGATCGTAATCGCCGGCGTGCGCAGGACCGATGGTACGTCGCTTGTGCCTGATGGCGAGTATGTCTTCAATGAAGGGGATAGCATCATCATTTCAATCAGGCATGATGAGAGCAGCTATCTCAAGGAGCTCTTCCGCTGATGCACATAAAGTCCGTTCTCAGATTCCTCGCACTGATACAGCTTCTGGTGGGTGTCTGCATGCTCGTCCCGTTTGCCATGGCATTTTACTATGGTGAGGATCTGGCGATAATGGCATTCGGCATAACGGAAGCTGCGATTGCTCTTTTCTCTTCTGTCATACTGATTGCGACGCGGAAGGAAACCATATCGATAAAAGCACGGGACAGCTACCTGCTTGTCACGCTTGTCTGGGTAGTTGCCACCGCATTCGGTGCGCTTCCTCTCTATCTGACACATACATTCGAGACTTATCCCAGCTGCTATTTCGAGATAATGTCCGGCTTCACTACAACGGGAGCGACCGCGCTCTCCTCCATCGAGGATAAGCTGAAGTCGATACTCTTCTGGCGAGGTATGACGAACTGGCTCGGAGGCATGGGAATCGTCGTCCTGTTCGTTGCGCTCATCCCATTCATGGGACTCAAGGGAACAAGCCTCGTCAATGCTGAATCGGTCGGCCCTACAAAGGACAAGCTCACGCCTAAGATCCAGCATACGGCATTCGCGCTCTGGGCAATCTATGGGGTGTTCTCCGTTCTCCAGGTGCTTCTTCTCTGGATAAAGATACCGCTCTATGATGCGGTGACTGTCATGTTCGGAACGATGGGTGCTGCAGGTTTCGCCCCGAAGAATTCCTCCATCGGAAGCTATGAATCAGCCTATGTCGATGTGATCGTAACGATCTTCATGATCATAGCAGGTTCGAATTTCTCGCTGTACTTCAAGGCCATGAGAGGTCATATAAAGGATGCGCTCAGGGATAAGGAGCTTCATCTGTACCTCTTCATCGTCTCTTCCTTCTCCATCATGATCGCTCTCGATGTCCTCGATATCTACGGAAGCTTCTCCACAGCTCTCAGATATGCTGCATTCCATGTGGCTTCCATCATCACGACGACTGGATTCGCGACCTGTGACTATAATTTCTGGCCGCAGTTCTCAAAGACGCTGCTGGTGCTGCTTTTCTTCGTTGGAGGCTGTGCAGGTTCAGCGGGCGGTGGCATCAAAGTCGTCAGGGTCGGTGCGATGATCTCGCTGGCGAGGAATGCGATCAAGAAGCGCCTCCATCCGAATGCTGTCATCCCGCTCAAGCTCGGAGACTCGAATGTCGAGCAGAGCGTGATGCTCTCACTCTGCGGTTTCGTTGGGGCGTATATTCTATCAGGACTCATCGGAACGGTGATCTTCTCGCTCTCTGGCTATGATTTCGAGACATGCTTCACCGCAAGCTTCCTGCTCCTGGGCAATATCGGGATAGGTATGGGAAAGGTAAGCCCGTCGGGTAATTTCTCGATCTTCTCCGATGCTATTCTCAGCGCGGGTTCGTTCCTGATGCTCATCGGCAGGCTGGAGCTTTTCACGGTCTTCGCGCTTTTCACGAAGGATTTCTGGAAGAAATAATCCTTGTCTCTCCTTTCAGGTGTTATCATATACCTGTAAGGAGATACAAATGAAAAAAGCAATTACGATAGCTGCTATATCCCTGGCGGCTGCTGCATCTGCATTCGGATGCTCCGGATTCGCATGGCACACAGAGGATGGGTGCCACCTCCTTGGACGTACATATGACATGTTCGGTGATCTCAGCGGAAACAGGATCACTGTGATAGCTCCTGGATACGAGCTGCACACTTCTCCTTCGGGGGACGGCAGCACGGTAACCATGGAATACGGTTTCATCGGAAATGGCATCCAGGGGGCACCTTCCCCGATTTTCACCGATGGTATCAATGAGAAGGGCCTGATGGGCACACTCCAGAACTTCCCTGGATATGGCCATTACAATACGCAGAAGGAAGAGGGGAATACCGATCTCCATCCTGCATTCTTCGTTCCCTACATGCTTGGCACATGCTCAACGGTAGAAGAGGTTGCGGAGGCAGTAAAGCATATCAACCTCACCGATGAGCTCATATTCGGAGCGCATATGTCCGTTCATTACATCTTCTCAGATGAGAGCGGCGAGGCCATCATCATCGAGCCCGATGAGGACGGGATCACGGTGCATCGCGATACGATCGGTATCATGACGAATGCTCCCGGATATGACTGGCAGGTGACGAATCTCAAGAACTATGTGGCTGTCTCCAATGTCGATACTCCGCCACGCGAGATACTCGGCCAGACATTCTCGGCATTCGGCAATGGAACCGGTGGAAGCTTCGGCCTTCCTGGAAGCTATTCATCCCCTGCGCGCTTCGTGCGTCTGGCATTCGCCAAGGAGTTCGCTCCGCTCGGAAAGGATGAGATTGATGGCATCACGAGGATGTTCGATACATTCTCCGTTGTCTACGTTCCTGATGGCATGCTCAAGGAAAGTGCGGATCATGATGAGTATGAGAGGACCCTCTGCACAGCGGCCATGTGCGCAGAGAGCCGCACGTATTACTTCTCCCCGGCCGAGAACAGGCGTATAAGCGCATACAGCGTTATGAATGCTCTATCGGCAATGCCTGAAGGCGAGACAATCGCACTCTATCCGATTCCGATCGAAGAAGATGTCAGTTATGTGATCTGATGATCAGAGGGAGGCTGGAAAATCCTCCTTCTCCGTATGTAGCCGATTCCCGAGATCAGCCAGTTCGCGCCCCATCCGATGGGAACGGCTACCCACACGGCAGATACGCCGTATACAGGAGCTGCGATGAATGCCACTGCTACGCGTATCGAGAGATTCACGAGATTGGCTGTGGTGAATACATGCATGACCCCAGCGCCGCGCAGTACTCCATCCGTTGCCATCTTGAAGCCTATGAGTGCGAAGAACCATCCCATGAACTTCAGATAACCTGTGCCTGTGGCCATTGCTCCCTCTGTGCCGCTGCTGCCGAGGAATATGGAGATGATTTCCCTGTTCCAGAGCTCCAGCGGCAGGCATATGGCAGCTGCGGCGGCAAGAACGATGATATACGAGTCTCTGTATCCCTCCCGGACACGTCCGTTCTTCTCTGCTCCGAGATTCTGTGCCGTATATGTGCTCATCGAATTGCCCATCGCTGACATGGGCACGACGACGAGGCTCTCTATCCTCATCGCTGCGGAGAATCCTGCAAGTACTTCTGAACCGAATCCATTCACAACGCTCTGCACGAGCATCATGCCTATCGATACAGTCGACTGCTGCAGTATCGAGGGAAGCGCGATGCGGAGTATTGATGAGAGGAGAGTGCGGTCCCAGAGCTTATCCGCCTTTCCATCAAAAGATGAGAGCAGCCTGATCAGAACCATGAATGATATGACTGCTGAGAGTCCCTGGGCTATGAGCGTTGCCCATCCGGCCCCTTCGACACCCATTCCCAGCGGGCCTACCATGATGATGTCCAGGATCACGTTCAGCACGGAGGAGAAGATAAGAAGAAACAGAGGAACCTTCGATCGTCCGAGTGCATTGAACATCGAGGAAAGCACATTGTACATGAAAAGGAACGGGAGCCCGAGGAAGTATATCCTCAGATATGCGGATGCTTTGCCAATCACATCATAAGGCGTATTCAGAGCCATCAGGATCCTGTGGCTGAAGATGTATCCGAATATTGCAAGGATGATTGAGATGAAAAGGAATGAAACAAGGCTTGTGCTGATGCTTTCCTTCATCTTCCTGAAATCAGAACTTCCGAAGGCCCTGCTTGTTACGACGGAAGCACCCATGCCGCCTCCGATCGCCACCGCGATGAAGACGGAGGTAAGGGAGTAGGAGGCTCCGACAGCTGCCAGCGCTTTCTCGCCGACAAACCGTCCGACTATCACGGAGTCGGCCATCGTATAGAGCTGCTGGAAGAGGTTCCCGAGCATTATCGGGATGGAGAACATCAGGAGCGCTTTCATAGGGCGCTCCGTTATGAGATATCGCCTGTCCGTCATCTTGCGAGGAATGCAGAGAACATCCTGAGCAGGGCCTCCGTGTCCTTTGTTCCTGCTGTTTCATAAGGTGAGTGCATCGCAAGCTGGGCTGCACCTATGTCGACGGTTGGAATGCTGAATTTCTGCGCCGAAAGGTTGCCGAGCGTTGAACCGCCGGGGATGTCGGAGTTGTTCGCAAAATACTGGTAGGGGATTCCTTCCTTTTCGAGAAGCAGTCTCAGCGTGCTTGCGCTTGCGGCATCTGTCGTGTATTTCTGCGCAGCGCTGAATTTGATGGCGACTCCTCCGTTCATGCGCGGCTTGTTCGTTATATCGCATTTCTCCGGGGAATCGGGATGCAGCGCATGGCAGTTGTCGGCACTGATCATGAAGGAAGAAGCAGCAGCCATTGCCTTCTCCTCTTCATCCATTCCAAGTGCAGCTTCGATCCTTGCTGTTATGACGGGCAGGAAATCCGAAAGCGCTCCCTGCTTTGTCCCGCTTCCGGTCTCCTCATTGTCGAAGAGCACCGTAAGCGGCATATAGCCGTCTCCTGCAGCTTCCAGGGCTCCGCGGAATGCAGTGTATGCGCACATCAGGTCATCGATTCTCGGTGAGGAGAAGAATTCATTGTCAAGGCCCCATATGGACCAGGGCGTCCTGGGGTAGAGATAGAGATCGTATTCAAGAAGATCTTTTTCATCTGCTTCCGCAGCTTCAGCAACGGCTTTGATGAATCGTCCTTTCGTGCAGCCTTCCGCAAAGAGTGGAAGCATATCCTTCTGCGCGCTGTACGCGATTCCCTCGTTTGCCTTCCGGTTCATATGGATTGCGAGATTCGGGATGAGGACCAGATCACGTCCGAAATCCACGAGCCTTTCCTCGAACCCGCTTCCGCTTCTTACGCAGACCCTTCCCGCAACGGAAAGGGGCCTGTCGAACCATGGAGCCATCAGAAGACCGCCATAGACTTCGGTGTTGAGCGTTGTATAGAGACCTGATGATGTTACCTCAGGATCCGTCTTGATCTTGAATACAGGGCTGTCAGTATGCGCTGAGACAAGAGAGAATCCTCTGAATGGCTTTTCCGGAACGGAGAATATGGCAAGGGAGGAGCCATTGCGCTGGACGAAATATCCTTTTCCTCTCTCGATATGCCATCGCTCCCGTTCATCGAGGCGCTGGAAGCCATGCTCCTCAAGGGCATTTTCCATATTCTTCACTGCATGGAACTGCGTGGGACTCTTTGCTATGAAGCTGCAGAGCTCAGCAGTCAGTCTCTTAAAATTGCTTTCCATGTCCCGGAGTTTACTCCTGTTGGGCCTTTTGTTGAACATCCGTTTTGTTCCTGAGCAGATGCCGTGATACAGCAATGCAGATCGATGTCGTGAGGATGGCGCAGCATCCGTTCGATATCAGCATCATGATTCCGAGCGCAGTTGCTCCATCTGCTATGAAGTGCTGGAGGATCAGGAGCACGGGGATGCGGAGAAGGAATATCCTCGTGAAGTTGATGATCAGCGTGATCTTCGTCTTTCCCAGTCCAAGAAGGAAATCCATTCCGGCTCCATTCAGCGATAGCGCAAGACAGCCTAATATGTCATAGACAAATATCCGCTTTATATCCGAAAGGAATACCGCATCCACTCCATCGCGGCTTGTTGCGAACAGCGCTATGAGCGGATCCCTGACCAGTACCAGCACAGAGACTGCGGCGAGGCTTGCAAGCGTTGTTATCACGATGTTGGCCTTGTATGCCTTCACGGATCTATCAGGTCTTCCAGCGCCGAAATTCTGGCTTACGATCGAACTGGAGGCATCGGAGAAGCCGTTCTCGAAGTTCGTGGCAAGCCCGGTCGTGTTGTTCGAGATGCCAAGCGCTCCGATCATTTCCGCGCCATATGAGGCCGCCATTGAATTGACGACAGTCTTGCCGAGTGAGAATGCAGCATCCTCGATTGTCACAGGGTAGGAGATTCCTATGATCTTTCCGGCAAGGCCTTTGCCGCTTCTCAGGATCTTCTGCGGCATGATCCTGAAGATGCTGTTCTTCTCAGATATGTGTATCAGAGAATACACAGCGAAAGCTGAGTAGGTGATGAGCGTCGCGGTGGCTATGTAGACGATTCCTTTGCCGAGGATGTAGATGAAGAATGCGGTCAGAACCAGCTTCAGTATCATTGTCACGATATTCGCGATCATGATGACCCTGGTCCTTCCCCGTGTCTTCTCTATGTTGATGTAGATCAGGTTGATGAAGTTCACGATCGTTGCCAGGATCATGACACGGAAGTACGGCGTTCCTTCCTCGATGAATTCCTCAGGTGTGGCTATTGCACGGAGCAGGAGAGGTATGAATGGTATAATCGCGATGAATAATGCGGATACGATTAGCATGAGGCGGATGAGCATGTTCAGCAGGTCATTCGCCTTTTCCCTGTCTCCTGCACCATAGGCTCTGTTTATGAGTATCATTGAGCCTGTGATGAGCCCTGATCCTATGGAATTGAGGATCATCCTCAGCTGGTTCAGGTAGGCGACGGTTGATACATCGATTGCCCCCAGATGGCTTGCCATCATCGTATCTAGGAGCGAGAAGAGGCAGTTGAACAGCGCGAAAACCGCGAGCGGGGTGCCGACATGCACGATAAGCCTGTACAGGCTGCCGGATATCGAATATTCCCGGAATTCCTCTTCAGTCATCTTCTTCAAAGCAGTCACCGCCTTTATGATATTCTTATATATTTCAGATAGGATTATTGAGACATGATTTTGACGTATACATCACGAAGCAATGCTGCCGTATATCATAAGCTGGCTTCTTCTGGAATGAAAGAATCGCATGACGTGGATGCAGCACCAAGCCATTTGCGCATCTGGCTATTCCAGCTTTCATGATATCCGATTAACATATTGATTCTGTACCGGGATGATAAACAGCGATCAGCATATGCATACATTTCTTTCGCCTGATGGACACATGGATATAACGGATGCTGTCCAGCGTGCTATTGACCTTTCGCTCAGCCACATCGCGATCACTGAGCATTATGAGTTCTATGAGAACAGGTCGGATAACAGGTATTTCCACAGGGCGTATATTGATGAACACCTGAGGCGTGTCGAAGCCATGCGTGCAGAATATGGGAACCGCATTGAGATAGCCTTCGGCATCGAGATGGGGCAGCCCCATATAGACTGGAATGAATCGCAGGATATAGTGCGATCCTATCCATTCGATTTCATCATCGCTTCGTATCATAAGGTCAAAGGCCTTGATCTCTCGAGGTATGATTATTCCTGCGTAGGCAATCTGCTGGATGAATATCTTGACGGGCTCGAGGAAATTTCACAGACCTGTGATTTCGATGTCCTTGGCCATCTTGATCTTCCCCGCCGCTATTCCTCCCGTCAGGGATTCCCCGTCGAGGCGGAATCCAGGATGGATAAGGTCGGATGCATCCTTGAGAATGCCATCCGCAGGGGAAGGGGCATAGAAGTCAATACCTCTACGATGCGTGAGGGCAAGGCACCGATGCCGGGTGATGCGATCCTTTCCCTGTATAAAAAGCTCGGAGGGAGCATCATAACCGTCGGATCAGATGCGCATAGGACTGAAGATATCGCGGTGCCTTATGCGGATGCTGAGAATCTTATCAGAGCAGCCGGATTCACTGAGATTTCCGTCTTCATGGGCAGAAAGGCCACTCAGGTAAGATTATAAGCTATGGCTGTCATTCCTTTCCAAGATTGACAAAATGCCTTACCGGTATGCTGAAGACGATTCCCATTCCTTTCTTCTTCAGCGAATCAAGCGAATCTATGGCAGCCATGACGCTCTCTGCTCTGTCACGATGGATCACCATCATGAGTATCTCCTTCTCGGGAACGAGCGGTGAGCCGAAGAACTTAACGTCATCTTCCGTGCTTGTGCCATGGGCGTTGATCACCGTTCCTCCGCCAGCCCCTGCCTTCCTGGCCGCAGCCATGATCTCCTCGCTGTATCCTTCCTCGCATATCGCTTCAATGAGAATCCACTCCGAATCCATGCTGCCACCCTCCAATATTGTCCCTCTGCCCGTTTCGGTAAGGAATGCTATGCCTCTGGCTTTCGTGCTGTGCACAGCTTCAAGTATAGCTTCTGCCTTATCTTCCTCTATGACGCTTATGAGCACTTCCTGCCGGGTATCGCCGATTCCGAGTGCTGCAAGAATCGTGCTTGTTGCCGTTCCGCGGGCAAGGCAGACCGTACCACCGGGAGCACCTGCTTCCCTGGCTGCTGCCATGACACCTCTGGCCTGTCCCTTCCTTACTATGGCTGTCATCACGCACCAGCTCATCATTCACCTCTTTCTGCTTTGCTGATTCTCTTCTGGTAGATGATTCCGAGGAGTTCTATCAGGAGAATCGGCATCATCGCTATCATTGCGATCATCCCGAATGATGCCGCAAGCGAAGAGGCTGCGCTGCCTTCAGCTGCGCCTATCGCGAGAGGCAGGAGAAACGCCGAGCTCATCGGTCCTGTTGCAACACCGCCGGAATCGAACGCTATTGCTGAGAAAAGCCCGGGAGTCTTGATCATAAGCAGCATTATAACCGCATATCCAGGAAGGATGAATGTCCATATCGAAAGAGCGTGGACAGTTCTTATCAATGCCATGACGACTGCCAGTCCGACTCCGAGAGCGAGGGCTGCAAGCATGATGCGGCGCGGGATCCTGCCGCTGCTCACATCTTCAACCTGTCCAGTGAGAACGATAACTGCCGGCTCAGCGAGAACGACGCAGAGCCCGAATATGAAGCCTGACGCGTAGAGAAGCAGCGGATGTATGGCAATCAGCGCACTGCCGAGCTCTTTTGCGACATCGGAGAAAGAGTATTCAACGCCCGTGAAGAAGATTACGATCCCGATATACGAGTAGATGATGCCGGCGAATTCCCTTATTGCTTCTGTCCTTGGCATCCTGAGGACAAGTACCTGCATGAGTATGCAGACTGCTATCAGCGGAAGAAGCGATATGCCGACTTCGCTGAACTTCGCTCCCATGATAGCCATGAGGCCTTCCGGCCCTGCTTCAGCGGCAGCTGCGCTTCCTTCCTGTCCGCTTCCGGATAAGAGGCCAAGCAGCAGGACAGCAAGTACCGGTCCTATCGAGGCGAATGCTACATATCCGAATTCCGCTTCATCGCTGTGCTTCCTTATGTGCGCGACACCCATTCCCAGTGCCATGATGAACGGGACCGAAAGCGGCCCTGTCGTTGCTCCTCCGGAATCGAAGGCTATGGAGACGAAGAAATCATCGGTGAATGCCGCAATGAGGAATATAAGGGCGAAGCCTGTGAATATAACAGCTTTCATCGGCCAGCCGAGGATCGTACGTGCTATCGAGACAGCGAAGAATATCCCGACTCCGGCAGCGATTGCCATGACCAGCATCGTTACGGAAATCGAATCACGCACCTGATGAACCTGAGAGGCAAGTACCTGCACATCCGGTTCCGGTATCGTTATTATCATGCCGAGGATCGCAGCTGCGATAAGCATAATGGGAAGCGAGCGGCTTTTCGTCATAGCACCTCCGATCCTGTTTCCGATCGGGGTTATGCCGATATCTACGCCTCGGAGGAATATGGTGAGACCTGCAATCACCAGGAGACAGGAGAGCATGAAGCGTCCGAGCTCGGCTCCGTCCATGACTCCCGCGGCAAGTGATAGCACAACAGCGAAAATAGCTATCGGAAGAACTGAAAGCGCGACTTCCTTGAGCTGTCTCAGCAGATCCAAATGATTCCTCCTGTGGTCAAGTATAGCAGTAAATGACCCATCAGATTAATGGACACGGGATGAAGAATGTGTGTTCTTGTCACCAGATGATCGGATTCTGTCCCGTTTTCCGCAGGAAATCATTGCACTTTATGAAGTGGTTATTCCCGAAGAATCCGCGGCTCGCGCTGAGCGGGCTGGGGTGGGCCGATTCCAGTATGAGGTGTGCCGGGCATGATATGAGCGCTTTCTTGCTCCGCGCATAGCTTCCCCATAGCATGAAAACCTTCGGCCGTGTGTCGCTTCCGAGCGCTCTGATCGCATTATCGGTGAATGTTTCCCAGCCCTTTCCTGTGTGCGAGGCAGCCCTGTGCGCTATGACGGTGAGCGTGCTGTTCAGGAGAAGCACTCCCTGCTCGGCCCATCTTGTCAGATCACAGGACCAGGGACCTTGCTCAACACCCTCATTGATGATTTCCTGGTGGATATTCCTCAGCGATGGCGGTTCCTCAGTCCCTTCGTGGACCGAGAAGGATAGCCCCATTGCCTGTCCCTCCTCATGGTAAGGATCCTGCCCGACTATGATGACTTTCGTATCTGCAAAGCCCGTCAGACGGAATGCATTGAATATATCGTTCATCGGAGGGTAGACGACCTTTGTCCTGTATTCCTCCTTCAGGAACTTCCTCAGCTCAAGATAGTATGGCTTCTCCTGCTCTATATCGAAAAGCGGCTGCCAGTCATTCCCTACGCGTATCATCCTGCCTCCCTCTTATCTGTCAGGATAACCGCTCAGATGTGCAGTCTGCAACGTGTTTTGTTGACAGATATCTTTGCCTCAATGATAATATCTTAATAGAATATTACAAAAGCACCGGATTATTCCGATGATGCATAATGATATGAAAGGAGGTTGCTGATGGATGCCAGGAAGTGGTGGGATGCGCATTATGCTGCATTCATTGAGGATCTGCGCGCTCTTATAGCGGTGCCGAGCGTAAGCGATGAGGCGGCAGGTACGGCTTCGGAGCCTTATGGCAGGGCCTGTGCGGAGGTGCTGGAGACAGCCCGCGGGATAGCTGAGCGCCTTGGCTTCGGCTTCGTTAATGCTGGCAATCATTATGGTCTCATGATATGGAAAGGCCGCGCTGAGAGCACCATCGGCATATTCAGCCATCTCGATGTCGTGCCAGCAGGTTCCGGCTGGGAGTATGAGCCGTTCGATGTGACAGTGAAGGATGATATGCTCATCGGCCGCGGCACTTCGGATAACAAGGGGCCGGCGCTTGCGGTGATGTACAGCCTTGCATTCCTCCGTGATTCGGGATGGAAGCCTGAGCATACGGTCATTCAGTTCCTTGGGGTCAACGAGGAGTGCGGCATGCATGATATAGAGCGGTTCCGCAGTGAACGCCCGATGCCTCTCTTCTCCCTTGTCCCGGATGCGAGATTCCCTGTCTGCATCTGCGAGAAAGGTCTTCTCGAGCTCGATGCCGAGCGCCCTGCTGCCGAGGGGTCCGCTATCGTGTCATGGTCATCGGGAGTCGCTTCCAATTCCGTTCCAGGCCTTGCAGAAGCTGTGGTTTCCATATCCTTGGACAAGCTGTCAGGGCGGATCGATGACAGCAGGATCTCGCTGAAGGCGCTCGCTGATGGGAATACCGCCGTGGAAGCTAAGGGAATGCCTGCCCATGCGGCGGCACCTGAGAATGGTGAGAGCGCACAGAACATACTTGCCTCCGCGCTTCTGGGGACGGGACTTTTCCCTGGATGCGATGAGATGCTTTTCCGCGATATCCTTTCACTCTTCTCGGACTGCAACGGCGCAGGCCTCGGCGTTCCGTATGAAGATGGGATCTCGGGCAAGCTCACGCATGTCGGTGGCTTCTCATCCCTTTCTGAGGATGGAAGGGTATTCAGGCAGAATATCAACATACGCTATCCGGCCAGCGCGGATCATGATGCAATGGTGGAAGCAATTGCTGGCACGCTCGGTGCCCATGGCTTCTCCATCGTCAGGGAGGAAGGCAGCCTTCCATCCCACACGGACCCCGACCTTCCTCTGATCCGCACCCTGACGGAAATCTGCTGCAGAAAGCTGGGGATGGAGCTCGTGCCATATTCCATGGGTGGCGGCACATATGCGAGATGCCTTGAGAATGCGGCGGCTTATGGTCCGGGAATTCCCGGAGAGGAAAACCGCATGGGCGCAGGCCGTGGCAGAGGGCATCAGTCGGATGAATATATTACCGAGGATAAGCTCTGGCGATGCTTCTCCGTTTATTCGGAAGCTATTCCAGCCGTGGACTCGGGAACAGGAGAGAATATATGAACAAAGAGGCATACATCGCGATACTGAAGGAAGAGCTGGTGCCTGCACTGGGGTGCACGGAGCCGATAGCGCTGGCATATGCGTCAGCGGAGTGCAGGAGGATCCTTGGCAGGGAAGCGGA
>CALXKY010000044.1 GCA_944389055.1 uncultured Spirochaetaceae bacterium
GAAGCCCACACGGCTGTCACATGGGGAGAGAACTTCCGCGAGGCATGCCTGCAGACAGGAGCCCTGGCAGATGAGATCCAGCCTGATATACTCGCAGCATTCACTGCCACGATGGACAGGGAAATCTGGGAAGGCATCATAAAGCATGTCTTCAGCGGAGCCAGGCCGTACACCGTCAGGGCCAGTCCGGACAGGGAGAACATCTTCTACCATTTCGTCAGAAGCCTCTCACCGATCCACGATGCAGCTGCCCTGCTCGCAGACGGCTCGGCACGTCCTGCAATCATCTTCTGCCGATCAAGGAAGCTTGCAGAGAGCACTGCGGAAAGGCTCAGCACTGAATTCAGCTGCAGGGCCTATCATGCAGGAATGCCGAAAACCGGGAGAGAAGAGACAGAAAGGTGGTTTCTCTCTTCACATGACGGGATACTTGCCGCAACATCCGCTTATGGCATGGGAGTGGACAAAAGCGGCATAAGAACGGTCATACACCTCTCCATGCCTTCCTCCGTGCCAGACTTCCTCCAGGAAGCAGGAAGAGGCGGACGGGACGGAAAGAGGATGGATTCGTACATCCTGGCAGAGCATGGCAGAGACACAGAGCTCAGGAAGATATTCTCAGGAAGCTGCATAAGACACGGCCTTCTCAGCGCAATGGGCTATGAAACGGAGCATCGGGAATGCCTTGCATGCTCAGCATGCATGCCCGACGGATACATCAGGGCTGGAGAGAGGGAGATAACCAGATGGGTTTCCTTCCATCCGGGCGCCTCAATGAAAAGTGCCGCAGCATCGCTTTCCGCAGCGAAGCTCATTTCCGGACGGAACAGGCTCAGCGGATGGACGGAAGATGAAACGGAAGCCGCGATACGTGCGCTTATACTGGAAGGACGGATAATCATGATCCATGGCCACCTCCTCTGCCTTCCGGAGCCACTTGTGCGATGGTACCGGAAGAATACATGTGATAGAATCAGAGGAAAAGGAGACTGCAATGGAAGCTCTTCATAGCACCTATCCCGGCCTTTATGGGAAGGAATACGATGAGAAGGAAATGGATGCCCGCTTCGGACATCTCGTAGAGAAGCACAAGGAGATGTTCGGAAAGACGGATCCTGCCATATTCTCAGCCGCTGGCAGAACGGAGATCGGCGGAAACCATACCGATCATAATCTCGGGAAAGTCATCGGAGGCTCCGTCAACCTCGACACTATCGGCGCAGTATCCAAGCGCAGCGACAGCCGTGTCATCATAGCAAGCGAAGGGTTCCCTGTGGTAGATGTTGATATCTCGGATCTTTCGATAAAAGATGGGGAGAAGAATGGCACGGACAGCCTTGTGAGGGGAATCGCGAAAGCCTTCCTTGACAGGGGAATGAACGTAGGAGGATGGGAAGCGAACACGACCACACGCGTTCTGGGAGGTTCAGGCTTATCATCATCGGCCGCGATAGAAGTGCTCATAGCAGAGATATTCGACAGCCTGTACAACAGCGACAGCCTCCCGCCGATTGAACTCGCGAAGATGGGCAAATACGCGGAGAACGTCTATTTCGGGAAGCCATCAGGCCTTCTCGATCAGGCATGCTGCGCGCAGGGAGGCATCGTAGGCATCGATTTCCGTGACAGCGACGCCCCTGTGCTCACCCCGATCGATATATCCTTCGAAGACTACGGATACACGATGATAATCACCGACACGCGCGGCTCGCACGCAGATCTCACAGGAGAGTATGCAGCGATACCGCCCGAGATGCGCGAAGTAGCGGCTTTCTATGGCAAGCAGAACCTAAGGGAAGTCTCTTTCCAGGATTTCATCCGCGACATGCGTTCGATTCGGGAAAGAATCGGAAACGACAGAGCACTGCTGAGGGCATACCATTTCTTCACCGAGAACAAAAGAGTTGATTTCATGCTCCAGACGCTCAAGGAAGGCGATATAGACGGATTCCTTGCATTCGTCGAGGAATCGGGGAACAGCTCGTTCCGTTTCCTGCAGAATGTCTATCCATCCTCCTCGCCGCAGAATCAGGGACTTTCCCTTGCGATAGCGCTTTCGGAGGAGATACTCCAGGGTGAAGGTGCAGTGAGGGTCCATGGCGGAGGATTCGCGGGAACGGTCCAGGCATACGTGCCCGAAGGCCTTGTCGGAACATACATCAAAGGCATGGAAAGCCTCTTCGGGCCAGGCTGCTCGATGAAGATCGCTATCCGCCGCCTTCCTGTTTCACGCATACTCTGAAATCCCTCTTCTCATAAGGTAAAGGGCAAGATATACTCCCCTCTGTGAAAGCGCATACCATCAACAGCAACGGAATCACAGAGGGAGTGATCTGGAAGCAGCTCCTCTCGTTCTTCTTCCCGATTCTGCTGGGAACATTCTTCCAGCAGCTGTACAACACAGTCGATGCAATCGTCGTGGGCCAGTATCTTGGGAAACAGGCGCTGGCTGCTGTAGGAGGAGGCACAGGTACAGCCATAAACCTCCTCATCGGATTCTTCACAGGGCTCTCATCAGGGGCGACTGTGGTCATATCCCAGCACTACGGAGCGAAGAATGAGGAGAAAGTCAGCCAGGCAATCCACACAGCGATAGCGCTTGCGCTTGCAGGCGGCCTCCTGATATCCATTCTCGGCTATGCCTTCACACGTCCGCTCCTCGAGCTGATCGGAACACCGGACGACATACTGCCCCTTGCTGTCAGATACATGCACATATACTTCATCGGGGGAATTCCCGTTGTCATGTACAACATGGGAGCTGGTATCTTCCGTGCCATGGGAGACAGCAGAAGCCCGTTCTACTTCCTTCTTGCAAGCTGCCTTACCAACATCGTGCTCGATGTCCTCTTCGTCGGAGGCTTCGGAATGAATGTCGAGGGCGCGGCCATTGCCACAGTGATCTCCCAGCTGCTTTCAATGGTCCTCATATTCGTCTGGCTCATGAGAAGAAAGGATTCAGCAAGGCTGCAGATAAGGAAGATATCATTCGAGAAGAAGCTCCTTTCTCAGATGCTGATGATCGGTCTGCCGGCCGGCATACAGTCGATCATGTATACGATATCGAACCTGATCATCCAGGCTGCCATAAACCAGTTCGGCACAGATACAGCCGCTGCATGGGCGGGCTGGTCGAAGCTGGACCAGATCTTCTGGATGTTCATAAATGCGTTCGGCATAGCAATCACGACATTCGTTGGCCAGAACTTCGGTGCAGGGAAGATAGACAGGGCGAAGAAAGGCGTACGCACCGTTGTCCTCATGTCGATCGTATCGACATTCGTCATAGAAGCCGGCTATTTCCTCATAGGAGATTATGGCCTGATGCTCTTCATCACCGACAGCGCCGTACTCTCGATAGGTTCGGAGATCCTCCGCTATATCGTCCCATGGTACATCTCATACATAGCCATAGAGCTCCTTTCAGGAGCAATCAGAGGTGTCGGCAAGTCGCTTGTGCCGACGCTTATCTCCGTATTCGGCATCTGCGTGCTCCGCATCATATGGATCTATGCGGTGCCATCCTTCGACCAGACGATCTTCGGAGTGCTTGCCTCCTACCCATTCTCCTGGGTTGTGACATCGGCCCTCTTCATAATCTACTACTTCAAGGGCCACATCTACGACCGCAGGTGGAGATGATCACCAGAGCTGATGGTAATCAGCAGGAATCTCCTTCGCTCTCGGCGTGCTGTGCATGATCCGGTAGAGGTTCTCCGGTATCGCTATCTCCCTTCCGATGAGGGGTTCGACGATATCGCTGAACTTCGCAGGGTGCGCAGTGGAGACCACGATTGAAGGCTCATCGCAGCAATGATCGCGTCTCACGCGCTCGCCGCATGCCGTATGCGGGCAGATCACATAGCCCGACTCATCATAGACTTCCTTTATCGTTCTGCGTATATCCTCATCCGAGACCGACCATGCGCTCACATTCTCCCTGAATGAAGCGTCATCCGGGAACATGTGGAAAAGCCTCTCGATATTCGATGGCGCTCCGACATCCATTGCGTTGGCAAGCGTCTGCACCGATGGACGCGGTTCATACTTTCCAGTCTCAAGATAATCCGTTATCGGTTTGTTGGCATTGGCGGCAAGCACGATACGGCCGATCGGGGCACCCATGGCCTTTGCCCAGTATGCACCGGTCGCGTTGCCGGCATTTCCCGTCGGTACAATGATCACGGGATCAAGTCCGTATCTGAGCTTGTAAACCGATGAAGCATAGACGTAGTATGCCATCTGCGGCAGAAGACGTCCCAGATTGATCGAGTTCGCGCTTGAGAGACCATGAAGGGATGGATCCATGAAAGCTTCCTTGACCATACGCTGGCAGTCATCGAAGGATCCTTCCACCTCATAGCTTGAGACATTGCCATCCCACCCTGTAAGCTGCATCCGCTGCCTCTTAGCTACACGTCCCTTCGGGAAAAGCACCTTCACGGAAAGATGGCTGCGGCCATGGAATGCGGAGGCAACAGCACCACCGGTATCACCGGAAGTCGCGACAAGTATCGTCAGGTCCTCGTTTCTCTTTGCAAGAAGCTTCTCCATGGAGAAGGCAAGGAATCGCGCGCCGAAATCCTTGAAAGCCGCAGTCGGCCCGAAGTAGAGCTCGAGCGTATCACGGCCATTCTCCGTATGGAATGGCACGGGAAATGAGAATGCGCTCCGGCAGATCTCCTCCAGGTCATCCTCGAGCTCATCGCCCGCGAAATATGGCTTGAGGGCCTGATACATCGCATACCAGGCGCCTTTCGTAAGGGTGAAATCCTCTCCGAGATGCGGAATGCTCTCCGGTACGAAGAGCCCTCCATCCGGGGCAAGTCCCTTGAGTATTGCCTCGGATGCGGAGAATGAAGCACCATCTGCCGATCTGGTTGAAATGTATCTCATAGTCTTTCTCCTTATACTTTCGATCCAAGATATGCGCTAAGACGCAGGATATCAGCGAAAACACCGCCAGCGGTGACATCCGGTCCAGCACCAGGGCCTTTTATGACAAGCGGCTGCTTGTCATAACGCATCGTGCGGAACGAGATCACGTTATCGGTACCCTTTGCCTGCGAGAACGGATGGTCCTCAGGATACTCGCCCAGCGCAACTGAGCATATGCCGTTCTCGACCTTGCCGACATACCTGAGCTTCATCCCCCTGGAAGCTGCGCTGCGGTACAGGGAGAGCATATGATCATCCATCTCAGGAAGCCGCGCCATGAACTCATCGCTGGATAGTCCCCTCATATCCTCCGGGACAAGAGACTCGACAGCAATGTCCCCGGTCTCTGTCGTGTAGCCCAGCTCACGGGCAAGGATAACAGTCTTCCTCGCTACATCCATGCCGGAAAGATCATCGCGCGGGTCAGGCTCGGTGTATCCGAGGCTTCTCGCCTTCTTCACGAGCTCGGAGAAGGGAACGGTACCATCATATTCGGAGAAGAGCCAGCAGAGCGTTCCGGAGACCATGCCCTCGACGCTTATGACTCTGTCTCCCGTCTCCCTGAGATCCTTCAGCGTGCAGATGACAGGAAGGCCTGCGCCGACGGTCGTCTCATAGAGGAACTTGCGTCCTGTCTTCCTGACGCTTTCCATGAGCGAATGGTAGTATTCGTATGGCCCCGACCCCGCTTTCTTGTTCGGGGTAATGACATGGAAGCCGCTCTCTATCAGCCGCTTGTACTGCATTGCCCTCGCCTCGGAGGAAGTGCAGTCAACGATGACTTTATGCGGGTAATACTGCGCAGCAATATGGGAAAGGAAGATGCTTTCATTGTATGCGACAGCCTCATTCCTGAATTTCTCACGCCAGCATGAAAGATCCACGCCCTCCTCGGAAAGGAGCATCTTCTTCGATGTGGCGATTCCCCTGACCCTTATATCCAGGTCGAAGCCGCGGCGGAGCCTGTCGCTCTCCGCAGCAAGCTGGTCGAGGAGCGTTCCTCCGATATTCCCCGGTCCGAATACACCGACGGAAAGCGTCTGCTGGGAAAGGAAGAAGACGGAATGGAGCGCCCTGAGGGCCCGTCCGCTCTCATCGGCCTTTATTACAGCGCTGATATTCCTTTCAGATGAGCCCTGCGCAATAGCACGTACATTGATACCCGCCCTTCCGAGCGACGAAAGAAAAGCACCAGCGGTACCGAGATGCCCAGGCATGCCTTCACCGACAGCCGCTATGATAGCCAGCCCGATTTCGGAATCGATAGCCGATATCCCTTTCTCCGCTATCTCATGGGAGAATTCCGCGCGTAGCGTGCGGACAGCGTCTCCTGCCTGCCGCTGCGGTACGCAGAAGCAGATCGAATACTCCGACGATGCCTGGGATATGAGTATCACGGAGATACGCTCATTCCGCAGGGATGTGAACAGCCGTGAGGAGAATCCGGGAACGCCGGTCATGCCCGCACCTTCGACGTTTATCATCGCAACGTTCCTGACAACGGAGAATGCTCTGACGGAAAGCCCGTCATCCTCAGCCTCCCTGGTGATCACGGTGCTATCGCTGCTGCTGTCCGTCCAGCACCTCAGCGTGATGGGTATCGATGCATCAGCTGCCGGCTGGAATGCCTGCGGATGTATGATCGGCGCGCCGAAGAATGAAAGCTCCGTCGCTTCATTGTATGTCAGATGCTTTATGACTTTCGCAGAAGGAACATCCTTGCGCGACGCGGTGCAGAGAGGCGAACGGGAATTCCAGAAAGTGACAGGTGCCTTGTGTGCTGCCGCGATGAGCGAGGCTGTGTACTCGCTCTCGCCTTCCACCCTTGGCTTTCCGGAGGCATCGGTTGATGCGGGGATGCGGTAAAGCTCACCGGTAATGAATACAGCGCCATCAGGGAATGAAGCGGCATCGATTGCCTCCCTTGGCGTCATGGCAGAAGCAGGGATTCCTGCATCCGAGAACGCGGAAGAGAGAATCCAGGAAAGGAACTCCGTTGTGAGGTCTCCGAGATAGCGCTCAGCTGCCTCAGGCACATCCTGCATGATCCATACAGCCTTCAGCACTTCCTCGATATCGGAGAAAGAGGCGTTCATGCGCTCATGCACAGACTCCGGATCCTCAAGCGAAGCCTCTGCCAGCTCGTTCCATATGCCCTGGCTTTTCTCAAGGCGGCTCCACAGCTTCTCCTCATTTGCAGCCGAAGCGGCAAGAAGCCCGCCCAGCTGCAGATCGGAAGCACTGACGGGCGAAAGCACGAAGACCTGCGTGCTTTCCTCACCTTCCCTGTAGAGCGCAATCAGTTTCTTCACTCCCTGGGGATGGGAGAGCATCGAACCTTCGATGGCATGGATACGGGCTGGATTCATGATTATTTCTCCATATTCGGGAAAAGCTCCCTTTCGGGAGCCTTTATTCCGGATTCAGATGGTCTTATACCACCTTCTCGATCTTTCCGCTTCTGAGGCAGCGTGTGCAGACCTTGATAGTCCTCGGCGTGCCGTTGATGAGAGCCTTCACGGAAACGAGGTTAGGCTGGAAAGTGCGCTTCTTGGTCACACCGATATGCTGACCGACACCGCCCTTCTTCTTAGCCTGTCCCTTGCGGGGCACAATGCATCCAGAGATAGTTCCCTTGCCGCAGATATCACATCTTCTTGCCATTGTTATCATCCACCTTATACTTTGTCTGAAAGAGAGGCGTCCACATAGGGATGCCAGTCACAGCTAAGAGACTATACCTGAACGGAAAACCTTTGTAAATAGCCCGCCAAGGATGTATGATTCACCCATGACGCTTACCGTGCTCACACTGAACGAAAAACCGCGCCTTGAATGGAGGAAGCAGCTGACGGATATCTTCCGGGATACGGGGGACTGGACTGTTTATGCGCTCCCGCCATGCATAATACTCGGAGAGAGCAGCCTTTATGACAGGGAAATACCGATCGGCAGCGGCATATACAGATGCTCGGCGGAACCGGAGTGGACAGGATATGCATCAGTCCTTCCTGTCATAGAGGGCGTCCTCCCGCAGAACGCAGAGAATCCCGGGCTGTTCCTGTCACTATCGCAGGAGGCCGCAGCGATGGACAGAGACATAACCGTCTCGGTCCGCAGCGCCGCCCTGATAGAAGCAGACGGAACTTCGTTCAGGATCCTCAGACAGCGTCCGCTGAAGAGGGACAGAGAGCCCTGACAGGGCATGAAGCGCAGAGAGGGCGCGGACGGCATACCGTGCGTCCATGCATATTCAGCACCATCGACATCCTGCTCCATGAATCCTCAGGAAAACGCTCACGGATCTCGCGTGCAGCTTTCGCTCTGTCAGATGTATCGGTGAAGCCAAGGCGCCTGGCAACGCGCACGAAATGGGTATCGGCTATCACGGCATTGCCGCCGAAGACATGCTCTGTATAGCATGCAGCCGTCTTCTCGCCGATGCCGGGAAGCTTCATGAGCTCCTCCGCAGAAGAAGGAAGACCGTGCTCAGCTATATATGCCGACACTTCCCTTATCCGCGGAGCCTTCGTCTTCCAGAGCCCCGCGGAACGTATGAGGCGTCCTATCTCTTCGTCTCCGGCACCTGCAACGCTTTCAGGATCCGGATAGAGAGCGAAAAGCGCGGATGCAGCCTTAACCGCCTGCGCATCGGTTGTCGAGGCACTGAGCATCACAGTCACAAGGAAGCGCCATGGATCCGGCTCCGTTATGAATGAGATGCGTTCCGGGTATGAGGCATCAAGCCTTTCCCATATCGTGTTGACCGTGTTTTCCATTTTTCTTATAATGCCCCATTGTACGGGATGTCGCCTAGCGGCTATGGCGCCTGCTTTGGGAGCAGGATATCGATGGTTCGAGTCCATTCATCCCGATAGAAGCCCTGCTTGAAGCAGGGTTTTCCTATCTCAGCCATTGAAGCTTCTGCATTGAGATCTGTATAATCCGGTAGAAATGAGAAAAGTCATCATCCTTGTGCTGCTTTCCACAATCCAGCCCCTGCTTTTCGGGGCGATATTCTCCGGATATGACTTCACCTTCTTCCCGACGGTATCCGATTCTCTGATGTCGACAGAAGGGGACAACCTCGGTGTCGATTATACAGGCTATGGATTCATAGGACAGGAATCAAAGACGGGAATATACCTCAGGATCGGCCTGCAGGCTCCCTACTCCAGCCTCATTTCGATATTCTCACCTCCTGATATGGTCGCAGTGCCATCACCTGAACCAGGAGGAGACGGCGACTCCCTCCCCTCCACTGACACGCCGGGGACGGGACTTCCCGATTCCACGCTGCCAGCAGAACCGGTCATACCCGACACACCATCATCCGGAACAGGCAATCAGCCAGGACAGGGAGATGGCGGCGGAACATCAGCTCCTGACATAGATGAGGATCCAGAGGACATAGAGGAGAATCTCGAACGGTCATTCACCGTATCATTCAATATCGGACCGGCATTCAGGAAGTTCATAGGGGACGAGGCCATGTGGTATTTCGGGCTCGGACTGGCATTCCGCCTCGATTACAATGATATGAGCTCCAGCGAAACGCAGATACAGCGCACAACGATGAATATGGATTTCGGCTTCGATGCGGATATGGGCATAAGGATCGACGTCGCTGGCCAGACAACGCTCAGGATCGGCGTGCACGCACAGTATACATTCTTCTCGCTGCAGATAGCTTCATCCACGCCAAGGATCAATGAAGCAGGCCTGATGAACAATACATCGATCACCATGGTACCGAATCTGTTCCTCAGGGAAGGAGAGATGGAACCTCTCTCAGCTCAGGGTTATATCAGTCTCGGACACACATTCAGGCCAGCAGACAACGAAATAAGGTACAGGTACATAACCACATCCCCGGAACCTTTCAGGGGCCGCAGGATGGCTATAGACGAAGATCAGGATCCGCTATCATCGCTGACGTCGATCACCTCGGCATTCGTCGGCTTAGGTATGTGACGCTTGATGAATGGCAGGAAGCCTGAATAGACCTTCTGGAACTCTTCCTCGCTCTCCTTCAGCGCGGCCTGCCAGACAGGACCGAATCCCGGACTGTTCAGCGTAAGACGGTCAGCCGCCTTCTGCAGCACCTGCAGGCGCTGAAGCTCCTTGCGACCTGGCTTGTCGCGGAGCGCAAGGAGGGAAATGCGGAGATTCTCGTTGGCTTTCTTCAGCTCCTCGTTCTCCTCACGTACCTTCCGTATGCCGTCTGACTCCACCTCCATCCTGTCGGTGAGCATCGTGCGGTACTTCTGGACTTCCTTCTCCTTCTCATCGCGGACACGTGAGACCCTTACAGCGGAAACAACCGCCGTCACAGCAGCTATCGCGAGGCCTATGCAGAGACCATATATGAACATTTCCATATGCGAAGGATAACCCATTATCCATTGCTCTTCCACCCTGAGTAAATCTATGGTAGACTTCTTTCACCTATAGAACGGCTCATCTGAAGCCTCTTGGAGCAAACCTTATAATCGGGATCCGGTATAGCCTTAGCGGCATTGCTCCCCATGGGAACAGAAAGCAGGCAACAAAGATCCCCCCTTGAACACTAGTTCAAGAGCAACCAGCAGCCGTTTCTATAGGACTTTTTCTTTTTCAGAGGGTTTATGGACAAGGACGGAAGCCTCAGAGCTATCAGATACATAAAAGTTCCGAAGGGCATGAGGATCGAGAGCGATACATTCAGGCTCGATCCTGACATCATGCTCCCCGTGCAGCTGCCGCAGGGTTCCTCAAGGCTCAGGCAGGAGGATATATCCCTGGAATCGATCGTGTCGGGAATGCTGACGCTGATCGCATACGATGAGAGCCACAGGGATGTCCAGTACTACAAGGATTTCGTGCTGACGATCGATCCGATGCTGCCTGACAAGCTGTGCAAAGCTGCAATCGCAAAGGAAGAGCAGAAGGACTATGAGTTCTCCGAGGAGCTCTTCCTTGCAGTCTACCACCTCATGCCCCAGGCGGCTTCATGCATCAATCTCGCGACACTCTATTCGAGGATGGCGGTAGATGCCAGGGACAGCGGGGAGAGCGAAAAGGAAGATGAATACCTCCTTTCTGCGAAGCACACGCTCTCGGATGGGCTCAGGCGCTTCGGCGAAAACGAGGAAGTGCTTGCTGAAATATCCTCATTCGAAGCCTTCATGGGCAACCTCGAGGAAGCCCGTGATTATCTCGGGCGCTACATGCAGGTCGCCAGCGAAGGAGAGAAGAAGCAGGAGATGAAGCAGCTTCTCTCCCGCATCGAGCTCCAGCTTGAGAACGATGAGGAGATAAAGGAAGCCTACGACTTCATAATGCTCGTCGATACGGCAAAGGCAATCGAAGCTGCGGAGAAGTTCATCTCACGCAATCCGAAGGTCTGGAACGGCTTCTTCCTGCATGCATGGGCCCTTCGCAAGGAAGGCCGCTATGCCGAGGCGAAGAACGACCTGATGAAATGCCTTGAGCTCGGGGAACGCTCCGCTGATATCTACAACGAGCTGAGCATCTGCGAGCTTGAGACTGGAGGCAGGGAACTTGCTAAGACATATCTCGAGACGGCCGCGGACCTCGATCCGGAGAATCTCACGGTAGCCTCGAACCTCTCCTACCTCTATCTCCAGGATTCCCAGTTCGATGAGGCAAGGGAGTATCTTGAGAAGGCAAGATATCTCTCCGGAGATGATCAGATCATAAGGAATCTCATCGACGAGTATGAGAAGAAGACCGGAGAAAAGATCGGGGAGCTGATCCATGAGGAGATCGTCCACGATGATACAAAGCATGACCACGCAGATGACGACGATGACGCCTATGCAGCGGAAATCGCAGAGATAGAGAAAGACAGGATACCCGATGAGGATGAATGCTGCTGCGGCCATCATCACCATCACTGAAAAGGAGTCAACTATGCTCTCGCATTCGGCAGCTGAAACAGAGGAAATAGGATACAGATTCGGCAGCAGTCTCAGGAATGGTGACTGCATATCCCTCACGGGCTCGCTCGGAGCTGGAAAGACAGTGCTTGCAAAAGGCATCGCCCGGGCACTGGGAATAACCGAGCCGATAGTCTCCCCCACCTTCACGCTCGTGCAGGAATACGATGGCAGCATGAAGCTGTACCATCTCGACCTCTACCGGTTATCCGGAGAGGATGAATTCGAATCGATGGGAGGAGAGGAATTCCTCTACCCCGACGGGATCACGCTTGTCGAATGGGCAGAGAAAATCGGCGGCATGATGCCGGATACGGCATTCTGCGTGACAATAGAGATTCTTCCCGACGGAACAAGGGATATAAGCGTATCCGGAGGAAACCATGAATATTCTCTCAGCTGATACATCGACCCAGATACTCTCAATAGCGCTCAAGACGGAAAGCGCCTACGAGGAGCGCCTCGTAAACGGCAGATTCTCGCATTCAGAGGACCTTCTTCCGGAGATCAGCTCGCTCCTTTCCAGAGCTGGGATCACGATGCAGGATCTCGAGCTTCTCATCGTTTCGAAAGGACCGGGCTCATTCACCGGCCTCAGGATCGGCATGGCCTCCATGAAGGGCATCTCATCAGCGCTTTCGGTGCCGCTCGTATCGGTGCCTACGCTTGATGCCATATCAGAGGCCGCATCCATATATCCCGGCGCGGTGCTCTCCGTGATCGATGCGAGGAAGAGGAAATTCTATCTCTCTCTGAAGAAAGGGGATGATATCCTGATCCCGGACTGCGATGCAGATCCGGCAGATATCATCGGATACCTTAAGGACGAGGAGATCCCGGTTCTCATAACAGGGCCGGACGCGCTGCTTTTCTCAGAGAAGATAACCGAGCTCGATGAGGCTGTTCCGTTCATAACTGACCCGGAAGCCCCCAGGAACATATCGAGAGCGCTGATTTCGCTCGGGCTCAGGAAGTACAGGACTTCCGGTCCGGATGACATAGGGGAAGGTCCCGTTTACATACGCCGCTCCGACGCCGAGGAGGCTCTGGAGAGGAAGATGAAGGAGAGAGAAGAGAATGGATTGTGATATCCTTGTGATAGGCTGCGGGGCGGCAGGGCTTTCGGCAGCAGGCTACGGGGCAAGAGCCGGACGCAGCGTCATCGCTATCGATGCATTGGCTCCGGGCGGGCAGCTTCTGTATATCGATGAGATCGAGAATTACCCGGGAACTGCATCTTCTTCCGGCTATGCGCTTGCCGAATCATTCGAGAAGCAGGCTGTCTCATTCGGCGCATCTATCGAATATCTGAAAGCGGAATCGATCCAGAAGGCAGACGGACTCTTCATCGTGGGGACGCAGAACGGGGACATCAGGGCAAAAGCTGTGATATATGCAGCCGGAGCCGACCATCGTCACCTAGGCTGTCCCGGCGAGGAAGAATACCAGGGCAAGGGCGTCAGCTACTGCGCGACCTGCGACGGCCCGTTCTTCAAAGGAAGGAAAATCGCTGTCGTCGGAGGAGGCGACACCGCTCTCACGGAGGCGCTCTATCTCTCCAGGCTGGGAAGCGAGATCCACCTCATACATCGCCGGAATGAGTTCAGGGGACAGAAGACACTGCAGGACAGGGTGACTGCAAAGGATAACATCCACCTTC
>CALXKY010000045.1 GCA_944389055.1 uncultured Spirochaetaceae bacterium
GCCTCCTGCCAGATGGAGGCGGCTTCCTCCGGAGATGGCGATGAAGCGATTTCCGCAAGGAGGACGGAAGAGGCGGGATCATCGAAACCGCCGGGACTGGATGGGAAGAGGTAGTTCTTCTCTATCGGCAGCGTCACCCGCGATGTTGCGGAGACATAGATATCCCACGCGGATGGATCGCGCCGCTTCTCGATGAAGGAGGCCCAGTCGAGGATGATGAGCTCCGTATCGATACCGGCTTCCTCAAGCTGGGACGAAAGCGCCAGGGCTATCCTGTCCAGTCCTGTGAGATCGGAGGAAAGGATACGCACAGGCGATCCATCATAAGAAGACATCGCAAGCAGCCTCCGCCCCTCATCCTCATCTCTTTCTGCATATGGATCGAGGGAGGAGCTCACATCCCAGATTGAATCCTCTCCATCCATATAGCCGGAACGCAGGACATAGCCATAATCACCGTAGCAGGCCTTCATAAGCTCTTCCCTGTCTGAAAGGAGCGCGGCAGCCCTTCTGAAGAGGATATCCGAAGAGATTCCCTCCTTCTTGTTGAATACGAGGACAATGGAGCCATTCTCTCCGCTCTGATGGAGCGTGATCCCCTCCTTCTCGGAGAGCTGGGGGATATCATCGGAACTGACGGTATCAATGAAATCATAAAGCCCGCTCTCCAGACCGAGACGCCTTGTGACCGGATCCGGGACGAAGCTGTAGCGGATCTCACTGATCTCCGGCATGCTGCCCCAGTAATCCTCATTCCCGGAAAGAAGGATGTATGATCCGCTTACCCATTCTTCAAGCCGGTAAGGGCCTGTACCGGGGGCATCTGCCACGAGCCCGCCTGAAACAGTATCGAGAACTGACTCCTCCGGCATGATGACAGCGCACTGCGGTGCTGTTGCGATCATCTCAGGCAGGAGCGCAATGGATGAGGATGCCCTGATTGATATCATGCCTTCGCCTTCGGAGAAGCGGGCATCGCCGGTGATGCTCTCCGCATTCTCATAAACAGAGAGCCAGCGGTTCATAGATGCCGCGGCATCTCCGGGATCAAGCGCTGTGCCATCATGGAAGCGGACACCGCTGCGGAGGCGGAACACAAGCTCCCTGCCATCATCCGAAAGCTCCCAGCTCTCAGCAAGCACCGGGATGATGTGTCCCTCTGCATCCGTGCTGATCAGCTTTTCGTATATATTGCCTGAGGCGATGCTCCTGCCTGACACGGAAGTGCTCATCATCACATCAAGCGTCTGCGGCTCCTGCGATGACGCGACCGAAAGCACACCATCATCCTCTCCTCTGCAGGATGCGAGGAGGATGATGGCTGAAATGATGCAGAGGATTCTTCTCATCAGTATCTGAGGCCGCAGTTCTCAATCATGCGGGAAAAGAGGTCGTGAGCCTCATCGATTCCGATATTCACAAGCGGATCCATGATGAATGCCTGGAAGAGCAGATCCATGTCATTCTCCCAGATAGCCTCAAGCACAAAATCCTGCTCCTTCTCCACTCTCTGGATCATCGCCTGCACGGCAGGAGATGGATCGGAAGAGACAATCGGCACGATTGAATCGGCTGAGATATATCCGTTGCTCTCGACGATATGGCCGCAGCCGAGGTACCTGACCTGACCGGCATTCGGTATATTGATGTTCGTCCTGAGCGTTCTCTCCCCAAGAAGCGAAAGGAGGATATCCACGCCTTCCTCGTCGGATGGGCTTGCCTTGAGCTCATCAGCTGAGTAGACCTTCTCCTTCTTCCTTCTGGCTTCTTCAGCCCTGTATGAATACGGTGTCCTCACGAAGCCATAGCGCCATGCCTCCTCATCGCTGGTGAGGAAGAACGGCACGAACTCAGCGAGATGCCTGTCTCCAGCGGCACCGAGGGACCCGAAATCGCAGAGGAACTTAAGGGCAACCAGATGATCGCAGTCGAACCACCTGCCTTCCTCCACGCGCTTCCTTCCTGTCGCGGTGTGATCGGAGAACGTGCTGCTGTCTGCCGCGATCTCCCTGAGATACGGCATGTAATCAGTGCCCTTGTACCTCGCGGACGTGACGAACGTGAAGTGATTGAGCCCGGATACATCGATTTCGATTTCCCTTCTGTCCGGCGCCGGGATGCCGAGCTTCTTTCCGATGAGCTCAGCGATGAATGTCTCTGTATGGAATACCTCATGGCAGCATCCGAGGGCCTTGATTCCCGGATATGCCTTATAGAGAGCAGCGGTGCAGAGCGTAAGCGGGTTCGTGTAGTTTATGACCCATGCATCCGGTGCATGCTTCTCAATCTCACGCGCAAAATCAAAGAAAAGCGGAAGAGCCCTTCTCGCCCTCATGATTCCGCCGGGACCAGTAGTGTCACCAACGGACTGGAGTATGCCATACTCCTCCGGCAGCCCGAGATCATGCTTCCTTATATCGATGATGCCGGGCTCGATTGCGATGATTACGAAAGCTGCTCCATCAAGTCCTTCACCGAGGGTATCGGCAACTGAAACGGAAAGTGAATCAGCCTTTCCGTTGATACGGAATATCTCATTGGCGACAGCTTCGTTGTTATCCGCAGCTTTTCTGTCTATATCATACAGCACTACGTGAGCACCGACCTTGTCCTGAAGCGTGAGATCCTTCAGGAACTGGATTGCCCAGAGCCTAGAGCCTCCTCCGATGATGCAGATGCGTGTCTTTTCCATTCAAATACCTCTTTATTTTCACTGAAAGCCAGGGTTACCCCTGGCTTTCTGATAGAACGCTGTGTACGTTCCTTACTGCGGCTGCTTTCCGATATAAGCGAGAATACCACCGTCAACATAGAGCACATGTCCGTTGACGAAGTTCGAGGCATCGGATGCAAGGAAGACTGCCGGTCCCTGAAGATCAGATGTCTTTCCCCATCTGTGTGCAGGAGTCTTTGCAAGGATGAACTCATTGAACGGATTTCCGGGAACCCTGAGCGGTGCTGTCTGCGGAGTCTCGATATATCCAGGTCCGATACCGTTGCACTGGATGTTGAATTCACCATACTCAGATGCGATGTTCCTTGTGAGCATCTTGAGACCGCCCTTGGCTGCTGCATAAGCGCTGACCGTCTCCCTTCCGAGCTCAGACATCATGGAGCAGATGTTGATGATCTTGCCGTGACCCTGCTTGATCATGCCGGGAATGACTGCCTTCGAGACGATGAACGGTCCGTTGAGGTCAATATCGATGACCTTGCGGAAATCAGCAGCGCTCATCTCGACCATCGGGATCCTCTTGATGATGCCGGCATTGTTGACGAGGATATCGATCTTTCCAAGATCGCTGATGATCTTCTCCGTTGTAGCCTGGACCTGAGCCTCGTCGGTTACATCACAGACATATCCCTTGGCATCAATTCCGAGTTCCTTGTATGAATTGATTCCCTTGTCGACAAGCTCCTGATTGATATCATTGAATGCGATCTTGGCGCCTGCTGTGTGGAATGCGGTAGCAATAGCAAAGCCGATTCCATAGGATGCACCGGTTACCCATGCGACTTTCCCTTCAAGGGAGAAATCCTTCATCTCCATATTTGACCTCCTGATTATATTTTACGCCGCTGCGTCTGACTGTAGTCTACAACGGCTTCCGCCTGCGTGCAAGCAAAAATGGAACAATGTTCCGTTTTTGTTCATCAAAGCTTATCAATCAGCATCGAGCACTTGCCCGACGGGATCGGAAGCGTCTTCTTCTTGTCATCCTCGAGAATATGGATCGTGAAGTAATAGAGCTTCTCGGATTCAAGCCTTATCTCCCAGCCGCGCACGTTCTTGTTGGAAAGAATCGTGATGCTGTTCTTCTTCAGGGACAGCGCCTCGATTCCCATCTCCTCAAGCGTCTGCATCGTCCAGTTGACGGTCTTCCTCGGGAGGGAGATATCAAGTCCGATGACATTCTCGATCATGAGAGCTACGGAGACGAGGCCAAGCATCGGAAGATACCTCTTCCTGTTCTCCATTCCATCAGGAACGGAAGCCGGTCCTTCCTTGCCGGGCATGTAATACTCCCAGCTGTCCCCCTGCTTCTCCGAATCCGGATGAAGCGTATCGAGGATGAAATACATATGCCTGATCACGCACTCACGCGCAACGACGAATCAGCCGTACTTCATCAGCCCCTTCACAACCATATAGATGAAGAACGAGGTTACACCTCCGCAGCATCCGTTGCCTTCTGCACTGAAGTACTTTGAGGAGACCGGAACCGACGGGAACGGATTCTCCGTGCCGAACTCGCCCTCATCCCTGAGCTGATCTATGAGATAGGCGGCATATTCGCTGTTCGGAATCTCAGCAAGCAGCGTCCAGTAGCACCCGATGTGCTTGTTCCGGATCCTGTTCCCATCCTTGTCGAGATCATAGTAGAAACGATCCTCGCTATCCCACATCATCCCGTTGATCCTGGTCTTCACGGAGAAGTAGATCCTTTTGTAGCGGAATGAGAGTTCCTTATCGTTGAGGATGTCACCGATATATGACATATAGAGCGCGAAGACAGCCACCGCCGAATTGTAATCGACGGTATATTCAGCACCCTCCCGGGGGAGGTTTCCCATGTGCGTCGCGCTGTAGGGAACGCTGTAGAGTCCGTTCGGCTTCATGAAATTGGCCTGTATCCACTGGAAATACTTCTCCAGCATAGGCACGATGTCCTTCAGCCTCTTCTTGTTTCCGATCTTGTGGAAGAAAGCGAACTCCACGTATGAAAGAAGAGGAATGGAGACACCGAGAGGGTTATCATCCGTGAATACCGGCGCCTTCGTCTCAATATCATAATACTCTGCGATCTGGCCATCCTCTCCCTGCATCGAGTAGAAGAAGTCGATCATGGAATATGGGCTGTATATCTGATTGCTGTATACCAGGAATAGCGACGACAGGCATGCGTCGAAGAGGCTTATCCTCCCCGTATCGCCATGGGTGAAATATCCTTCCGGGAAGGTTCCGTCCTTCTCGCCCTGATGCCAGATCTCATCCAGCCACACCCAGGTCCTGTCATACATGTCAACAAAGTCCTGATCGTAGAAATGAATACGGGGAACTAAATCTTTAACCAATTCCTTACTCCGCATCTAAGGAAAAATCCCTGCACTTTGTCCTTAAATCGCATTTTAGATATTATCGCAAGGATGCAGAGAAGTCAAATTGTTTTTTCGATATCTTTTTCATTGAAATAAAAGGAATTAACTACTTTATGTTATTTTCACAGCCCTATTGCGCGGAATATCAGGCCTCAGCGCACGAGATGAAGAGCGGAAGGAAGCAGCTCAATATGGAACGAACGCCCTGAATGCGTCATGACCTCGCCGTCACGGTGGCTCTCGATGCAGTCACTGGAAGCTTCTATTATGACCTCGCGTGCCTTCACATACGTGAAAAGCTCCTTGTCGGAAACCTGCGATCCGCGGAAGAATGCGATCACGGCACGGATGATGTCCTTCCTGCTGAGCGGATAGTTCGTGAACATAACATCGAAAAAACCGTCATCGATCTCCGCAAGCGGAGCCATGATGAAAGCCGACCCCATCCTCCTGCCGTTGGAGACTGAGATCTGCTGCGTTGAAAGCTCCCTTCTCTCGCCATCTATGGAAAGCATTATGTCATATGCCACAGGCGGATGGAGGAGAATGTATATGAAAGCCACGGCATAGCTCAGCATTCCGTTTATGTGCTTGTAGCCCATCGCGCGGAAATTGACCATGGGCTCGAAGCCGAAACCTGCGCCATTCACGAAGTAGACACCATCCGGGAAACCGGCGCATCTGCATAACCCCACATCGATATCCGTGGAATGCCCCTGGGCTATGAGGCGCACCGCCTCCTTCTGATTTCTGGGAATCCCTGCCATCCAGGCGAAATCATTGCCTCTTCCTATGGGAATGATTCCCATGCGGGCATCGCTGCTTCCGGATTTCATCAGGCCATTGACGACCTCGTTGACAGTCCCGTCCCCTCCGGCAGCCACTATCGTGTCATAACCATAGAGCGCACCTCTCTTCGCCAGGCTTTCCGCATGGCCGGGCGCCCTTGTGTAGGCCACGGTGCATTCGCGTCCGAATGTGCGGAAAAGAGCCTGGATCTCACGTGCCCTGCTCTTTCCGCGGCCCTTGGACGCATTGGGATTTATGATGAGAAGGATATCCTTGCGAAGCATTGCATCGTGATTCTAAGATATTATGGGACGCATAACAATAAGAAACACCCTGTAATAAATGCCAGAGTACTGAAATTGACGTATACTCTGTATATGCGAACACTGATCAGAAACATCGATGCGGTCGTATCGGGCCGTATCGTACATACGGACATCATGGTGGAGGATGGCATCTTCCGCAGCTTTGACGGAAAGCCTGACAGAACGATTGACGGAACAGGGCTCACGGCTGTCCCTGGCTTCATAGACACGCACATCCACGGAGTCGGTGGATATGGCACTGAGGACGGAACCGAGGAGGCTGTCCTTTCGATGTCCAGGACGCTTGCGGGAGCTGGAGTCACTTCCTTCTTCCCGACAATCTACACGGACACCATGGAAAGGATCCTGATGGATGAGGATGCAATTGCCTCCGCCTCAGGCAAGGAAGAAGGCGCCTCCATTGCGGGAATCCATATCGAGGGGCCATTCATCTCACCCAACCGTATCGGTGCGCAGAATCCTGCCGGAAGGCTTGATCCTGACATGAAGGCTTTCAGTGCGATGATAGCTGCTGGAAAGGGCAAGGTCAGGGCAATGACTGCTGCACCTGAGCTTCCAGGAATGGAAAGGATCGCAGCGGCCGCAAAGGAAAGCGGCGTTGTCCTCCTGATGGGGCATACGGATGCCACATATGAGGAGGCGATGAAAGGAATGGATATGGGAATAAGGCACACGACACACCTGTTCAACGCGATGTCAGGGTTTCAGCACAGGAAGCCTGGCGTTGTCGGCTGCGCATTGATGCACGATGCGATGACAGTGGAGATCATCGCGGATGGCAAGCATGTGCACCAGGACATCGTGCTCTATGTGATAAAGGCAAAGGGTCCGGAGAGAACTGTCGTAATAACTGATTCGCTGAGACCGACGATGCAGAAAAGCGGCGCCCTTACGGCAAATGGCGTTGCTGTCGAGATGGGTGATGGACTGTGGGTCACGAAGGGCAGGCCTGATCTGATCCAGGGATCTGCGCTCACGATGCACAGGGCTTTTGTCAATCTCGTGCACTGGGGCCTCCCTATAGAAGAGGCCTCCGCGGTGACTTCGACGACGCCTGCACGCATCTACTCCCTGAGCGACCGCGGCGAGATCGCGCCCGGCAGAAGAGCCGATCTTGTTGTAATGAACCGCGATCTGGGAATAGAATTCACCATGATAAACGGAGAATGCATATGTGGTACAGCAAACTGAACAATAAGAGACTGTGGAAGATATTCTCTGATATATCTGCCATTCCCCGCGAAAGCGGCAATGAGGCAGGAATCCGCGCATATCTTCTTGCATGGGCGAAAGAGAACGGAATCGAGGCCTCGTCGGATGACAGGGGCAATGTATATATGAAGAAAGGCGGAACAGAAGGCCTTGAGTCGCTTCCTCCCGTCGCTCTTCAGGCGCATATGGACATGGTCTGCGTGAAAACGCCGGAGTCTGATCATGACTTCACAAAGGATCCGATAAAAATCGCGACCGATGGGACGAAAGTGTTTGCAGAAGGCACATCGCTCGGAGCTGATGATGGGCTTGGCGTCGCAATCATACTTGATATCCTCTCGGATCCGGATGCAGAGCATGGACCGCTTGAGGCAATCCTCACAGTAGAGGAGGAGACAGGACTGGGCGGTGCATACGGAATCGATCCGGAAAAGATCACGGCAAGGCGCCTGATCAATATCGACAGCGAGGAGGAAGGCATACTCTACATCGGCTGCGCCGGCGGAATCGATATTGATTCATCAATGAAGCTCAGATTCGAGAAGGCTTCCGGCAAAGCTCTCCGCATCAGAGTTTCCGGAGGGCTTGGAGGACATAGCGGAGGAGAGATCCACAAAGGAAGGGCAAATGCCATAAAGATCCTTGCCCGCTATCTCAACAGGCTTCCATCCTTCCAGATTGCCTCAATATCCGGAGGAACGAGGAGGAATGTCATACCATCCTCGGCAGAGGCTATAATAACCGTCAAGGACAGGGATGCAGCCCTTTCCCAGGTCAGGACGCTTCAGGAGGAGATCTCCGCGGAATACGCCATCGTCGACCCTGCTATCAGGATAGAAGCGGAGGAAACAGCGCTTCCGGAGATGGCTATCAAGACGAAGAAGAGCATGAAGATCGCGGAAATGCTCTTCTGCTCCCCGCATGGAGTGAGGAATATGAGCGCTGCCATCCCTGGCATCGTCGAGACATCGGACAATCTTGCCATTGTCTCCATGGATGACGAGAGGATATACGTCATCTACACGGTCAGGAGCAATACTGACTCAAGGAAGATGGAGCTCATGTCCGAGATCCTTTCCCTGAATGAAGCATTCGGCTTCAAAGCTGTGGCGAACGGCGGTTATCCTTCATGGACACCGGATCCCGGCTCAAAGCTGGCAAAGGAAGTCGCTGCAGCATTCAGGAAGATCATGGGAAAGAAGATGTCAGTCACAGCGATCCACGCGGGGCTGGAATGCGGGATCATCAATTCGCTCATACCGGGAATGGAGTCCGTCTCGCTCGGCCCGGATCTCGTGGATGTCCACTCCGTGAATGAGAAAGCGGACGTGGCTTCCTCAGAAAGAACGGCAGAATTCGTAAAGAAGATGCTGCCGATGCTCAGATAAGGAGGATGCGGGGCTATGCGCCCCGCTTCTGCCATGCAGAGACTGAAACTCTCACTTGCCTCCCCTCTCTTCTACAGAAGCAGGACAATGTCCCTTGATGAGGCCATCGCCAGAGCCGACAGTGAAGCTCCAGGATACGATGCAGCGATCATCTGCAGATACTCATGCAGCGATGATGGAGCGCATATAGCAGGAATGGCTTCCGGGGAGAGGCCTGGATACACGGAAGATGAACGCCGCATGATAGAGAGCGGCATCATGCCAGAGAGGAAAGCCGGCGAGGATCTCATGATCCCTGCCGGTGAATATCTCTTCATGCAGCTTCCGTACATACCGGAAGAGAAAGAAATCCCGAGGATCATCCTGCCATGCATCACAGCGCAGGAAGGCACGTTATATATCAGGATATTCAAGGAAAGCATCCTTGAGTGCGTAATCCAGCTTCTCTTCCCCACATATTGATCCTTGGTTATACTCATGGCATGCAGGTTGAGAAAATAAGCGATACCTTCCATCATATCGTCTTTGCAAATGGGGATGAGCTCTTCATCATCGGAACAGCTCATGTTTCCAGGGACAGCGTGGAAGAGGTCGCTTCCGTTATAGAGAAAGAGAATCCGGACAGGATCTGCGTTGAGCTCGATGAATCGCGCCTGTCCAATAAGACAAAGAAGAACAGCTGGGAGAATACTGACATAAGGAAGGTATTCAAGGAAGGAAAGGGCTTCCTGCTTCTGGCTAATACCGCGCTGGCATCCTTCCAGCGGAGGCTTGGCGCACAGACTGGTGCAAATCCCGGAGATGAGCTTCTCGGAGCCGTGAAGCTTGCACAGGAGAAGAATATCCCGATATCGCTCTGCGACAGGGAAATCCAGACGACATTCAGGCGGGCCTGGGCGAAATCCACGCTGTGGAACAAATGCAAGCTGCTCGGAACCCTCATATCGGCAGTGTTCTCCGATGAGGAGATCTCCCCTGAGGAACTCGAGGAGCTGAAGAACCAGGAAACGCTTGAGGGCATGCTCAATGAAGTGGCGAAGGAGCTTCCATCAATCAAGGAAGTTCTCATAGACGAACGCGACACATACCTTGCAACGAAGATATACAATGCCCCTGGAAAGAAGAAGGTAGCGGTCATCGGAGCCGGTCACACGCGCGGCGTCATCGCAACGCTTGAGAAGCTTGACTCAGACTGCGGCAGCGTAATATCCGCGGAGGAGCTCGATACCATCCCGAAAGGGGGCATGGCCGGAAAGGCTGCCGGATATATCATACCTGCACTGATTGTGATCCTTCTGGTCGTGGGAATCGCAGCGAATGGATGGGACCAGGGTCTCAGGACCTTCCTCTACTGGGTGCTCGTGAATGCCTCTGGAACCTTCATAGCAACGCTGATTGCAGCTGCGCATCCGCTGAATATCTTATGCTGTGCGGTCACGGCGCCTTTCTTCGCGCTCAATCCGGTACTCGGCGTCGGCATGCTCGGCGGAATCCTGGAAGCGACATTCCGCAAGCCGAAGGTAAAGGATTTCGAGCAGCTCAATGATGATGCGATGCACCTCAGGGGCTGGTACCGCAACAGGATACTCCACTGCCTGCTTGTATTCTTCCTGAGCTCTCTCGGCAGCATGCTAGGCACATTCGTTGCCTTCCCGCTCCTGATATCCAGAATTTAATAAGGATGACTTATTTCCTTATGCTGAAAGCCGCTATCAGAGCGGCTTTTATATTTGTCGCACGCTCTGTCATTATTGGTAATCCTGACTTACTTTCACCAGAAAGGACTTCCCTGAATCCCATCTCCGCCAGATTCTTCATACGTCTGTCAGCAAATGCCACCTGCCGGATCTCACCTGCAAGCGAAAGCTCTCCGAAGGCTGCAAGTCCTGCGCGCAGAGGCACATCCTCCTTCGAGCTATAGAGCGCAAGTGCTAGCGCAAGCTCGATCGATACCTCCGAAAGCTTCATGCCTCCGGCAACATTCACATATATATCCTGATCCGCAAGGACAAGCCCGGCATGCTTCTGCAGGATTGCGGCAACACGGCTTACGCGTGCAATATCGATCCTATCGGAATAGATGCGCTGCAGCCCCGTCTTGGCAGGAACAACAAGAGCCTGTATCTCAACCGAGAACGTGCGACTGCCCTCAACGACGGCAGTATATGCAATGCCTGAGGGAATGCCTTTTTCACGGCGAGAGGAGAGGAAGAATGAAGATGGATCCTTCACCCCATGGAGACCGGAGGAATCCATGACGAAAAGCCCGATCTCATCCACAGAGCCGAATCTGTTCTTGCTGGCACGGAGAAGCCTCATGCCCGTCTCTGCGCTCTCGAAATAGAGAACCGTATCCACGATATGCTCAACGATCTTCGGACCGGCTATCGCCCCCTCTTTCGTGACATGCCCGATGAAGAAGATCGCAGCTCCGATCTTCTTCGCAAGCAGCGAAAGCTCCATGCAGCATGCCTTGATCTGATTCGGAGAGCCTGCCATCGAAGCGATAGAGGCACTGTAGAGCGTCTGCAGCGAATCAATGATGATGTATCCGGGTGAAAGCCTTCCGATCGTTTCTGAAAGCGCCTCGAGCCTCGTATCGCAGAAAATGCTTACGGAAGCAGTATCCACGCCAAGACGTTCCGCCCTCATCCTCACCTGCGAAGGTGATTCCTCCCCGGACACATAGAGCACGCTGCCATGTGCGGAAAGAGATCCGAGCATCTGAAGCATTATGGTGCTTTTCCCTATGCCCGGATCGCCACCGACAAGCACGGAAGAGGGACGCATGACCCCTCCTCCGAGAACACGGTCAAGCTCATCGATGCCAGAAGATACCCTCATCGTGCTTTCATATGGGATATCTGAGAGCTTCTGCACGGATCCATCCATGACAGTCTGCGGCTCGGTCCTGCCTTTCTGGACAGGAACCGTCTTCTCCTCATCGAAGCTGTTCCAGCTTCCGCACTCAGGGCATCTGCCGTTCCACTTCGTCTCAATGTGTCCGCATTCCCTGCAGACATAGCGTACAGAGCTCTCTTTCATATCATTTGAAATCAATAAGTTCTACATCGAATATGAGATACGAATCAGGGGGGATGATTCCCGGATATCCATACTCGCCGTATCCAAGCTCAGGAGGAATGATGAGAGTGCGTTTCTCACCCTTCTTCATCATCTGAAGCGCTTCATTCCAGCCTTCGATGACCTGCCCGATCCTGAACGTTGCAGGTTCATGCCTGATAAGCGATGAATCAAAGATCTTGCCATTGAGAAGCGATCCCTGATAATGGACGGTTACTGTATCCCCGAATTTTGGCGACTCCTTGCCAGAACCGTTCTTTGTTATAATATACCTTAACCCGGTATTGGTTCTTTCGGCATTAGGATAACGGTTTTCGATCTCTTTCTCGATCTTCTTCCGAGCCTCCTCAAGTTCCTTCTGATGGCGCTCGGTTGCTTCATCGCAAAGCTCTGCGAATCTGCTCCCGGACACTTCGAAAGCTTCTGCATCCTTTCCTTTACGTATGATGCTGATGCTGCGGATCTTATCATTCTGTACGATCTTATCAACAACATCCTGCCCATCAATTACATGCCCGAAGACAGAATGCTTGCCATCAAGCCACGGTGTTGCGACATGGGTGATGAAGAACTGGCTTCCATTCGTACCAGGACCAGCATTGGCCATCGAAAGAACTCCCGGACCATCATGTCTGAGCTCAGGGCTGAATTCATCAGGGAATCTGTATCCTGGGCCACCGGTTCCATCTCCTTTCGGGCATCCTCCCTGGATCATGAAGTCATTGATTACCCTGTGGAACTTCAGGCCATCATAAAAAGGAACGCCAGGCTTATCCATATTCAGGATACCCTCAGCAAGCCCGATGAAATTGCATACTGTCATCGGGCAGCGCTTATATTCAAGCTCCACGATGATATCACCTTTATCGGTGCTGATGACGGCATAGATACCGTCCTTGAGATTGTCTGTATTCATTGCTCCTCCGTTATTCAGTAAAAAGCTCGGCTCCACCGCTGAGCATTCCATAGATTCTTTCAAGATCCTGCTGTGACCGGAATCTTATCGTAAGCCGCCCTTTGCTGAGTGTTCCCTTGATATCGCACCGGGCACCGACAGCAGAAACGAACTTCTCAACCACTTCGGAAATCTCAGGATCTTCATCCTTTGTCTTCTTCTTTGGCACGAACTTGTGCCCTTTGTTGTACTCTTCCGCAAGATGTTCCGCATCACGTACAGAGAGATCCTCGTTAACGATCTTGTCACGGAGCAGCATCTGATCAGAAGGATTGATCAGGGAAAGTATCGCGCGGGCATGTCCTGCTGTGAGTGTCCCCGAGATGATATCATCCTTGATTGTATCACTGAGCGAAAGAAGCCTTATGGAGTTTGCAACCGCAGCTCTCGATCTTCCGACCTTCTGGGCGACCTCTTCCTGAGTCATCCTTGACCTCTGGATCAGATACTGATATGCAGCAGCTTCTTCTATAGGATTCAGATTCTCACGCTGAATATTCTCAATAAGAGACATCTGTATGCGCTCAATCTCTGGAACGGTCCTGACAATTACCGGTATGGTCTTCAG
>CALXKY010000046.1 GCA_944389055.1 uncultured Spirochaetaceae bacterium
GTTGATCCTGTGGTCAGTGACCCTGTTCTGGGGGAAGTTGTACGTACGGATACGCTCCGAGCGGTCTCCTGATCCGACCATGCTGCGTCTTGCATCCGCTCTTTCCTTCTGCTTCTTCGCTTCCTCCATCTCATAGAGCCTTGCCCTGAGGACCCTCATTGCCTTAGCCCTGTTCTTTATCTGTGATTTCTCATCCTGGCAGATGACGACGAGTCCTGTCGGTATATGAGTGAGGCGGACTGCGGAGTCCGTCGTGTTGACGCACTGTCCGCCAGGACCTCCAGCTCTCATGACATCGACCCTGAGATCCTCAGGCCTGATCTCGATGTCCGTCTCCTCTGCTTCCGGAAGCACCGCGACGGTTATGGCCGATGTGTGGATCCTGCCGCCAGACTCCGTTTCAGGCACCCTCTGGACGCGATGCACGCCGGATTCGAATCTCAGCGATCCGTATACATCCTTTCCTGATATCGAGACCACGATCTCCTTGTATCCTCCGATACCTGATTCGCTGGCGGACATTATCTCCATCTTCCAGTGGTTCTTCTCAGCATAGTGCGAATACATGCGGAAGACGTCAGCCGCGAAGAGGGAGGCTTCGTCACCGCCCGTGCCAGCGCGGATTTCCATGATGATGTTCTTGCCCTCGAGCGGATCTGGCGGAATGAGGAGGATCCTGCATTCCTTCTCCTTCATGGCATACCCATCCTCGAGAGCCTGAAGCTCTTCCTTTGCCATTTCCACAAGCTCAGGATCGGCTTCATTCCTGATCATCTCCTTCGAGTCAGCGATCTGCTTCTCGAGTTCAGCCATCTCTCCAAGCTTGTCGACGACAGGCGCCAGATGGGATCTCTCCTGCATCAGCGTCCTGTAGAGATTCATATCATTGAGCGCTTCGCCGGAAAGCCTTCTGTCCAGCTCCTCGAGCTGTTCCCTGTATCCGGGGAGTTTGTCAGTTAATTCGGACATGTTCCTTTTTCTATCACTTTATGACTTTATCGAAAAGCTCCTCTCCGTATTCCTTCAGCCTGAGGAGTATTTCCTTCTGATGGTAGTCGGTATCGATGCTCTCAAGCTTTTCGGTCACGGAGCGCATGTAGAGCTCATACGTGGGTGTTCCCTCGACGGGAGGGCTGATGAGCCTGAGCGCGCAGAAATTCTTCCATTTCTCCCTGTCCTTCTCCGGCAGCGCTTCGGGCCAGTTCCTTGCCACCTGCCTCCATAGGAGCTTGTGGTATTTGTCATCCTCGAAGAGATGCTCGCCTTTTGAAAGCTTCTCCTCCGGCTTCATTGCCCTGATGCTTGCCATGACGCCTTTGTCGTGATCCGAAGGGAATGATCCGTATATCGTGAGATCCGGATCCTTCGCTGTCTCCTCGTATGGCTCCCTCGCGCCCAGTATTGATTCACGCGAGAGTGCCGGCGACTGCAGCGCCTTGCTTGCCTGCTGCCAGATCCATGCCTTCGTGAAGCCGAGCCGCTTCTCGCTCTCGCTGTCCAGAACGCTCACCGGTGCGATGAATGGGGCACGGTTGATCATGAGGCGCATTATCCCTGTCTCCTGATAACTCCCTTCAGCACTTTCGGGAATATCATGCGTGAGATCGAAGCAGTATAGCGCTGCCGATTTCTCTGCCTCGTAGAAGAGGGGCAGGAGGGGGTGCGTGTTTCCTTTCTCTGAGACGAAGAGCGGACAGGTGTGGAGGAACGGGAGATGCGTGAGAACGTTGATCTCCTTCGCGATCTCGTTCTTCGACCTGTGGTCCAGCGCCCATCTGAAGAGCTTCGGCTGCTTGTCCCTGATGAGCTTCGCGACAGCTATCGTGGCTCTCACGTCGACAAGTGCATCGTGCGCGCCATCCTGGTTTATGCCATTTTCCGCAGTAAGGTCCGTGAGCTTGAACGATGGCGCGTTCGTCTCCGGATTGACGGTGGTGAAGCTTATGCCCTGCGGTCTCAGGTCCCTGGTTGCCCTGACAAGGTTGATGATGTCCCAGCGCGAGCATCTGTTGCGGTATTCGCGCTCAAAAGGGTCGTAGAGGTTGCGATACAGTGTCGATCTGATGACCTCGTCATCGAAATTTATGCTGTTGTAGCCGACTGTTATCGTATCCGGGACCATGAATTCCGCCCTCAGGCGCTCTATCATCTCCGCTTCCGGGATTCCCTTCTCATTGGCTTCCTGGGGAGTTATCCCTGTGATAAGGCATGAGTCGGGAGAGGGCAGGTAGTCGGGAGAGAGTCTTGAGTAGAGCACGATCGGTTCGCCGATCTGATTGAAATCCATATCGGTGCGTATCGCTGCTGCCTGCGCTATCCTGTCATAATGGGAATTAAGGCCAAAGGTCTCGAGGTCATACCAGAGAAAAGTCTTCATAGGATCATTATAGCATGAAAGAGGCCGGCAGTTCCTCCGCCGGCCCTCTCGTCAGCAGCTGTGATGGCCGCATCCATGACCTCCGGTATGGGAGCATGTGTGTCCTTCCTCGTGGTCATGATGATGGCAGGCAGCGTTCTCGTCATATGCGAGCGTTCCTGCTGCGAATGCCTCTGCTGCCTTGTCTGCATTGCCCGAAACACCGGGATAGAGCTTGATGCCGGCTGCTGCAAGCGCCTGGCGCGCTCCGCCTCCGATGCCTCCGGCGATGAGCACTTCCGCTCCGCTGTCCTTCAGGAACGGTGCCAGCGCACCATGCCCGCCTGTCTCTGCGGCGCTCACATCCTTCTTCCCTGTGACGCGTCCGTCCTCTATCGTATAGAGCCTGAATGTCTCCGTTCTTCCGAAATGCTGGAAGATATCGCCAGTGGCTGTATCATATGCTGCTGCAGCTATCATGTTTTCCTCCGAATTGACTTTCCATTAATATAATCATAATTGCCTGCTTCGTGAACAAAGCGTAGAATCGCTTTGTCATGAAGGATTCAAGAAAGGAAATAATATCGTGGTCGCTGTATGACTGGGCAAACAGCGCGTTCGCAACAACCGTGATGGCGGCATTCTTCCCCATCTTCTTCTCTCAGTACTGGTCATATGGCGGCGACAGCACAGCGAGCACGTTCTTCCTCGGACTCGCGAATTCGCTGGAATCGCTGATCGTCGCAGTCTCCGCGCCGGTGCTCGGGGCTATCGCTGACAGGGGAAGCTACCGCAAGAAGCTCCTGATATTCTTCGCATTCATGGGCGCTGTCATGACTTCCGCGCTCTTCTGGGTCGCTATGGGCCACTGGCCGGTTGCCATGGCATTCTATATCGTTGCGAATATAGGCTTCGCCGGTGCCAACACGCTTTATGATTCGCTTCTGCCTTCCATAGCTTCGGAGCGGAAAGTCGATTTCGTCTCATCCCTCGGATACAGTCTCGGATATATAGGCGGAGGACTTCTCTTCCTCGTGAATGTGCTCATGTATCTCTTTCCGTCGTTCTTCGGCCTTGCTGATGAGATCATGGCCGTGAAGGTGTCGTTCCTGATGGTGGGCATCTGGTGGATCGTGTTCATGCTGCCCCTCGTCTTCTTCGTGAAGGAGCCGGAAGGGGAGAAGATCGGGATCAGAACGGCAATCCGCGATGGGTTCGGTGCTGTTGCGAGGACGCTCAGGTCCCTCAGGCAGCTCAGGCATACTGCGCTCTTCCTCGTTGCATACTGGTGCTATATCGATGGGGTCGACACGATCATCAGGATGGCTACGGATTACGGTACTTCCATAGGCTTCTCCACCTCCAGCCTCATCATCGCGCTTCTGATCACGCAGTTCGTGGCATTCCCTGCCGCGCTCGTCTACAACGCATTCGGGCATCGGATAGGCATCAAGCGCGCTCTTCTCGTGGCTATTGCCGGCTATGGCGTGATAGCGTGCTTCGGCTTCTTCATGACGAATGAGACGCAGTTCTACATACTCGCGGTCTGCATCGGCCTTTTCCAGGGCGGGATACAGGCTCTCTCGCGCTCCTATTACTCGCGCCTCATCCCGCAGGGGCACGCGTCGCAGTTCTACGGCTTCTTCAATATGCTCGGGAAGTTCGCGGCAATCATCGGTCCTCTTCTCATCGGTGTCGTATCCCTGATAACGGGCGAGCAGCGTTACGGGATCCTGTCGCTCATCATCCTTTTCATTGCAGGAGGGCTTATACTTTCGCGTGTCGACGAGAAAGCTGCCGAGCGTGATATCCGCACATTCAGGGCTGCTGAATGAAAAAATATCATTGAAGTCTCATTTTCGTCTTGGTAGAATTTTCCTACAGGAAAAATGGAGGACGAACGATGAGGAAAGCTCCTGCTTTTATCATGGTTTTGCTTATCGTCTGTTGTTCTGTTTCATATGCGGCGGATACTGCTGATGCTGCAATGGCCGTCAACGGGGTTTATGATGGAGTCATGTCGGCCATGGCATCGTACCTTTCTCAGCCGCGTATAGCGTTGCAGGGAGTGCGGGTCGTTCAGGGAGAAGGTATAATCCCGAGGCGCATCTCGTTTGTGAGATCCGATGTCTCGACTTATAGCGATTCGCTTTCATTCTTCGGAAATGGCCCGAGCTTCAGCGCCAGCCAGAATTCGATGGAGCGCCTGCCTTCGCTGATACCGATGGAGCGCGTCATCAGCCGTCTCAGGCGGGCCGGATGGAAAGCCGGAGAGGTTGTCCTCGATGGGTCCGTGAGGGTTACCGAGTCGGAAGGCGCGGAGGCGGAGAGCTTCATTTCTTCGGATGACTGGTCGTTCCTGTCCGTCAGATTCAGCGTTTCGATGGCTGTCACAGGTGCCTGTGTCAATGGCGGAGCAGTTGTCGAAGGTACGTTCCTCCTCAGCGGTGGAACCGGAAGGACGGTGACAATCGAGGCGGAAAGCCTTACAGTCAATAATGTACCGGTGGACGCCGCACCGGCAGTGATCAGTTTCGGCGGCTAGGAGGACAGGAATGGGAAGAACAGAGGATTTCCTTGAGAGGCATATGCTGACAGCGGCCTCCGTGGATACGGATAGAACGCTTGGCTTCATGCTCGATGAGATGGAGAAGGGCCTTTCTGCTGACGGCAAAAGCTCTCTTGAGATGATTCCAGCGTATGTTTCGCCAGATGTCAGCGTTGAGCCTGGCAGAAGCGTGATCGTGCTCGATGCGGGCGGTACGAACTTCCGCACATGCCTTGTCTCATTCGATGAGAACAGGCAGCCTGTCATCAGCGATTTCCGCAAAGTGGGCATGCCTGGCGTTAAGGAGGAGGTCAGCGCTGAGGCATTCTTCTCGATCCTTGCGGATAATATCGAGCGTCTTATCGACAAGAGCGACAGGATAGGATTCTGCTTCTCCTATGCAGCTGCAATCACCGAGGATCATGATGGCATCCCCCTTGTCTTCTCCAAGGAGATAAAGGCTCCGGAGGTTATCGGGAAGGCGCTCGGGAAGACGCTTCTCGCAGAGCTCAGCCGCAGGGGATATGATGTGTCCGGAAAGAAGGTAGCTGTCGTCAATGATACCGTTGCGACGCTTCTTGCCGCAAAGGCTGAGAGGCCTGAGAACGCCTCATCCTATGTCGGATTCATCCTCGGCACGGGGACGAATACCGCCTATGTGGAGAAGAACAGCGCTATCGGGAAGATCAGGCCCGAGGAAGGCAGACAGATCATCAATGTTGAGTCCGGATGCCTCGCGATAAAGCTCGGAGATCTCGATGATGAGTTCGTAAGCAGGACTAAGGATCCTGGCAGATACTGGCTTGAGAAGAAGATAAGCGGAGCATATCTCGGTCCGTTCGCGGCTTGCGTGATTGAAGCAGCTATAAAGGAAGGAGTCCTTTCAAAGTCCTTCGCGGAACGGTACGGCGCAATGCAGCCCCTCGATACGACGAGGATGAGCAATTATCTTGAGATGTGCCATAACCAGGATTACGATCTTGTGCGTGCTGTCGGTGACAGCGAGGAGGATGCCGTGGCTCTGTATAAGATCCTCAAGGCCATCATCGAGCGTGCGGGCAAGCTGACTGCGATCAATCTCTCCGCTGCTGTCCTCCGCTCCGGGGCCGGCATGAATCCGAGATACCCTGTCGTCATCAATGCTGACGGGACGACATTCTATAAGACCGAGTTCCTTGAGTTCTATACGCGCCTTTATCTCGATGAGATCCTTGAGAAGAAGCATGGAAGATACTTCGAGATCGTGCGCATAGACAACTCTCCGACGCTTGGTGCTGCGATTGCAGGACTTGCTATCTGATGGCTGTACTGGCTGTTCACGATCTCTCGTGCTATTCAAAGTCATCTCTGACGGTGGTGCTTCCGGTTATGGAAGCACTTTCCGTTGAGACGGCTGTGCTCCCGACCGCAGTGCTGTCCACCCAGACCGACGGTTTTGACGGCATCTTCTTCCAGGATGAGCATGATGCCATGAAGGAGATAATTGGCCGATTCAGTGATCTTGGCGTTCATTTCGATGGCGTATACTCAGGTTTCCTCGGTTCTGCTGATGAGATAGAGACGGTAAAGCATGCGATGGAGCGTTTCGGAGGGCTTTCGTTCGTGGATCCTGTGCTCGGCGACAATGGAGCGCTGTATCAGACGGTCGATGAGGAACTATGCACGGCTATGCGCCGTCTTGTGCGCCATGCGGATATCATCACGCCGAACTTCACCGAAGCCATGATACTCACTGAAATGGATGATGGCAGGGGCCCTCAGGGGCAGAAAGCCATCCGCGACCAGATTTCCGTTCTCCGCTCACTCGGGCCGGAGAGAGGCGTCATCACGGGTATTCCGCTTGAGGCAGGAGGGCTTGGGAATGCGGCCTGGAGCGGCAATGATATCCGTCTTTTCCAGTATGCGGATGCCGGAGTCTCATACCCCGGTACCGGTGATCTCTTCGCTTCTCTTCTCTGTGCGCTGGTGATCCGCGGCGAGAGCTTCTTTGGCTCAGTCTCCCATGCAACGCAGATTGCTACCTGGGCTGTCAGGGAATCCCTCCGGCTTGGCCGCGAGAGAAGGCTCGGCATCATGCTCTCTCCTGTGATGGCGGAGATAAGAAGGAGGATGCTCTGAAGATACTTGCCGTTGCTTCCGACAAAGCTGAGCTTGCTGCGTTCGATTCTGACCGCTATATACGCATCGTATGCGGGGTCGGACCTGTGCTTGCTGCGGCAGTTTCGGCTTCAGCAATCGCTGCCCATTCTCCCGATGCCGTTGTATCCGTGGGCAGTGCAGGGAGCTTCGGCGACCTTGCTGTCGGGGATTGCGTTTCATTCGGGAGCGTTGTGATGCCCGATCAGGATCTCACGGCTTTCCATCTCGGCCGGGGCAGGACGCTTCTGCCTTCTCGGGCTACGGTCGGGGAGCTCAGGCTTGACAGATCCTCCGATCTCATTCTCTCCACGTCCTCATCATTCGCCTCTGGTCCGCCCGTCATTCCGGCTCATGCCGCTGATATGGAGGCATATGGCGTTGCGATGGCCGCGTACCTTGCCGGTGTGCCCTGCTTTGCCGTTAAAGCCATCACGGATATCGTCGGCAATCCCATCCGCCTTTCGGATTATGGATTCACGCTCCGTTCCCTCCGCTCCCTTCTGCCGGAGCGCGTTGAAGAGGTTCTGAAGCAGCTCTGAGCTTCACGCCTTCCGGCGTCGGCGACGATGCGATGAGCGAAAGATAGGATTCGGTTTCCTCCCTGCATGCGCTGTACATCCGTTCCGCAGCCTCAAGCAGTTCATCAATCGCATCCTTTCCCGTCGCATCGAGCCTGATGCGCTTCTCCAGCACCGGTGCCCATATGCGTGTGTACCTGACATCCTCCACAGCTTCCATGATCGTTTCCGAAAGCTGGAGCGATGCATTCTGGAAGATCCGCGAGATCTGACCGCCCCAGCCGGCTATCCCGCCGGAACCTGCATCATACGATCTGTAGACAGGCTCTGCAGTTGACAGGCTGAGTATGTGGAATTCATCAGCCTCAGGATAGAGTCTCTTCGCAAGTGCATATGCGATAGCAGAAGGATTGTTCGACGCTATTCCTCCATCGATGAGCTTCAGCGTCCTTCCAGTATCCCTTTCTGCTGCGCTGAAAGCAGGGAAATAAAGCGGGGCGGCAGAGCTTGCGCGTGCTCCCTCCCATACGCGGTATCCATGGTTGTCCCAGCTTGTAATCGGATATATCATTCCATAGTCGGATGCGTAAGATGTGAGAACGGTTGGAACGAGAAGGGAACTCATCTCTGCTTCCCCATAAAGGTCCTGCAGGAATCTGCTGTATGTGCTCCCGCTGTACTTGTCCGTGAAAAGAGGGCCGAGGAGCGCTGTCATGCCGCGCTGCGGGAAGATCTCGGGGCCATGGTCGATGTAGAAGGAGGCAAGCGAGGCGGGATTGGCTGTCCTGATTATCCTGCCTCGGAGCGTGCGGATCGTCACGCTGCGGAAGAGGCGGCGTCTTTCGACGCGTGTCTCGGTGACCTCTTCCTCCCTGCCTTCCTCCTTCTGGAAGGCTGTGCCCTCCGTCGGTATTGCCAGTGCCGCTGCGATCAGTGCGCCTGTGCTTGTGCCCGCTATCATGTCGAAGTGCGAATACAGCGGACGCATGTCACCCATTTCCCTGAGGCGTTCCGCCATCATGGCGATGATGCGTGCTGGTATCAGCCCGCGCATGCCGCCTCCATCGATTGCCAGTATGAATCTCTTCTCCGGTGGCCTTGTCCCTTTCTTCGGCCAATCAAGGAATCCCATATCCGGATTTTCCATCCAAGCCGGCCGGAGGGTCAACATCACGGTGTTCAGCAGCTTTCTTTGATGCTACTATTGCCTCCATGGATTATTCATGCTGCGAGCTTTGTCCGAATCTCTGCCGGGTAGATAGACGGAAGACCCTCGGGGTCTGCCGCCAGAGCGATACCGTACGTGTGGCCTGGGCCGGTCTCCACAGGGGCGAAGAGCCCCCGATCACAGGGGAGCATGGTTCCGGCATGATCTTCTTCACAGGCTGTCCGCTTCATTGCCAGTACTGTCAGAACAGGCAGATCTCCGGATCCGATGGCATGAATATCGGGACGCTGATCAGCATCGATGAACTGAGCCGCATCATGCTCTCGCTGCAGGCGTCCGGCGCCGCAACGCTCAATCTCGTCACCGGCACGCACTTCATTCCATCGATAATCCAGGCCCTTGATGCTGCCGCAGAGGAAGGTTTCTCGCTTCCCGTCGTCTGGAACAGCTCGGGCTATGAGAGGGTGGAGGCTCTTGCCATGATCGATAGCTATATCGATATCTATCTCCTGGACTGCAAGACGCTCTCGCATGGTACCGCATCCCGCTTCTGCGGCCGTGCCTCCTACGCTGATGCGATAATCCCCGTCATGGACGCAGTAAGAGCATGGCATCCTGTGACGGATATGGAAAGGATGAAAGGCACGATACTCCGCCATCTCGTCTTCCCGGGCGAGCTTTCGTCGACGGTGGATTTCCTGAAGGTGTTCAGCGAGAGATACAAGGACAGCTTCTTCCTGTCTCTGATGACGCAGTTCGTTCCGCCGAAGGGCGACCCGGGGTTCCCGAAGCTGACGGAAGCCGAATACGATGCGCTGGTGGAGCTGATGGATCTCTACGGTATAGATGACGGCTTCATTCAGGATCCTTCGGATGATGATATCCTCTGGATCCCGGATTTCACGCGCTCCGTTCCGTTTCCGGAGCCATTTGCCGATCCAGACCCGTATTTCCTTTCAATCAGGGACAGATAACGGTACCCTCGAACGGCTTGCCTTCGAGTATTGCCCTCGTATTCTCTATATTCCTTCCGTCTGCGGCGATAACGGTCATGCCGTTTTCCTCCGCGATGCCTGAAGCGATGGGATCGAACGGGGCATTGAGCCCTGGATTCCACTCGTAGCCTACGATCTTCCTGAACTCAGGCCAGCTGATGCGGTCGATCGGCGCTGCATCGGGATTCTTCCTCGGATCGTCGGTGTACACCTTCTTTATATTGGAGAGGTTTATGACCGTCCTGCCGCCGAATCTCCTTGCGAGGAATACGGCATCCGTGTCAGTGGAGAATCCTGGCTTCCAGCCGCCTGCGACGAGGATACGGCCCCCGAAAGCTATTCCCTCCGCTGTCGGATCCGTCACGAGCTCATCGGAGACATAGCGGCTGAATACAGCCCTGAGGAGCATTCCGTTCAGATGCGTGGCCCTGATCCCGAGCCAGTCCTGCAGCTCTGCCGGTGCTTCCGGATCGATATGCCTCAGAGCATCCTGATACACCCTTGCCGGTGCTCCGCCGCCTGCGACGAAAATGAGCTTCGCTTCTGCGTTGCCTGAGAGATATGACACGATCATGTCGCGGAAGTCCGAAAGGAAAGCGTAATCAACCTTGTCCGGCGCGATGATGGATCCGCCGACGGAAATAACTGTAAGTTCCATATCCGGATTCTAGCAGAAAGAATGATAACCTGCCATCACGGCTGACCATATCGGGGACCTGATGCGTATGAGTATGCGTAGGAGGTCGGAATGAATCACCTTAACAGCGTGCTCCTCGAGGGCATTCTCACCGATGATCCGAAGCGCATTGAGCTCGCGGATCCGCCGGAGGGCGTCAGACTCGTCAAATTCGATGTGGCAAGCGACAGGTTCTACATGGACAGGAACGGAGCGAAGGCCGTGGAGACCGTTTTCGTCCCGGTCCAGTGCTGGGGCGCTCTCGGAGACAGGTGCCTGGAGAAGCTTCACAAGGGCATGACATGCCGTACGGTAGGAAGGCTCAGGCTCTGCCGCTGGATCTCTTCCGATGGAGCGGCGCGCCGTTCGATTGAAATCGTCGCACAGCATCTCGAATTCCGCCGTCCTCGCTCTTCTGGGACATCCTCAGCTCCGGAGATACTTGAGGATAAGGAGAATGAGAGCGACAGCATGAGCGAGCCGGAGACGGTTTACACCATGTAGCCGGAAAAGGGGAGGGCGGTCACCGCCCTCTCACTCTTCATATGGGAAGTATTCATTTCCAGTCCCGAATGTTGATTTCCTTGCAGCCGTGATGAAGAAGTCATCTGCGCTGTTCGTGTCAGGCGCTCCTGGAAGCCGCGCTATCACACGGCTCTGCGTGACGAGCGATGAGGATACGGGCTCTCCTTCCCATTCGCCTGATGCAAGCATCTGCAGAGCCGCATTGCGCGTGCGGTTGTTCCCATAGCCATCTGCGAGATCGCTCTCGCCCGTTGTGTAGATGATCCCATCCATGATAGCTCCTCCGAGCTCCGGGTAGAGGATCACAGCTCCGTTTGTGCCGGATAGCGTTGCATCGCTTCCTGCATATACGATGTATCCGGTGCTGCTCCCGCTGTATACAGGTTCCATGCTCTCCGGTTCCCTGTCCCAGTAGATCACCATAAGGTCATATGGCTGCACCTGGATATCAGGGAGGATCGCATAATGGGAAGCATCTTCAGGCAAGCCATCTGCGATCACCATGCCGGCCGTGCTTCCTTCCTCGAGGAACAGCAGTTCGATCCTGTCAGGTGCTTCCGCCGTTCCTTTTACCGAAAGCTCGTTTATAAGCGCTGCCGGAATCTCCAGGTTCCGGCCTGCAAGGTGAAGGGATGCCCGCGATGTATTCCCTCCATCATCCTCTGCAGTGACGGAGAAGATGACCTCCTCTCCCCTTTCTACCGGGGAAGGGAACTGGATGCTGAATACGGTCCCGTGCTGCATCGTGTGCAGCTTGATGCCGTTCATCTCCGCATCGATGATCACTACAGGTTCGCTGTAGACAAGGCGGATGGAGCTGTTGCCGCTCATCCTGTATGACAGGAGCATGGGTGCTTCCTGATCCTTTCCCTGGAATGCGTCATATGCTCTCCCGGAGTCCATAGGACAGGCGGAGAGAAGCACGAGCGCAGCTGAAATGATTGCCAGAATGCTCATGCCTTCCTATCCGCGCTTTCCCGCCTTTTCTGACAGAATCGGCCGGAGTCTATGGAAAAACAGGGCCAAACCCTGTAGATTACCGGTATGGCAAAACTCTGGCAGAAGAATTACACGCTTGACTCCATGATGGAGCATTTCACGGTACGCAATGATTATATAAACGACGAGGAGCTTGTCCTTTCCGATCTCGTCGGTTCCGCAGCGCAGGCAAAGGGTCTGGAGAAGATCGGCATCCTCTCGCATGATGAAGCCATGTCGCTTCTGAAGGGACTCGAGGAGATTGCCCAGCTGCGGAAGAAGGACGCATTCCCCATCACCATCTCCGATGAGGACTGCCATACCGCTATAGAAGGATACCTTACGAAGCAGTACGGCGATGCCGGCAAGAAGATCCATACCGGAAGAAGCCGCAATGACCAGGTGCAGACCGCTCTCAGGATCTATATGAGGGAAGCTTCCCTGAAGCTGTCAGCTGATGTCCTTTCGGCAGCTGAGGCGCTGATTGAGCTCGGAGAGGCTAATCAGGATGTCCCGATGCCGGGACGCACGCATATGCAGATCGCCATGCCTTCATCTGTGGCTCTCTGGGCGCTTTCGCTTGCGGAGGAGCTTCTTGAGGAGACAGGTATGCTTCTTGATCTGTACAGGGTCCTCGACCAGAGTCCTCTCGGATCGGCTGCCTCCTACGGGGTCACACTGCCGCTCGACAGGGAATACACCGCATCCCTGATGGGATTCTCGAAAGTCCAGAACAATGTGCTCTATGCGAACAACTCGAGGGGGAAGTTCGAGGCATTCTTCCTCGACCATGCCGAATACATCGCGCTCACGCTTTCGAAGCTTGCACAGGATCTGATGATCTTCACGCTTCCTGAGTTCGGCTACTTCTCGCTCCCGCGTGAGCTCTGCACCGGGTCATCGATCATGCCGCAGAAGAAGAATCCCGATGGGCTGGAGCTTGCCAGATCAAGGACCGCGCTCATCGGATCCTGCTCGATGAGGGTCAAATCGATCATAAAGGCGCTTCCTTCAGGATACAACCGCGATTTCCAGGATACGAAGGAACCTCTTATCGAGGGCTATAGGACCACGGAGGAACTCGTCAGGATCATGACGGAGATGATAACGAAGCTCGAGGTGCATCCTGAGGCTCTCATCAATGCATGCGTTCCTGAGCTCTATGCTACCGACAGGGTCATGGAGAAGGTCCTTTCCGGAGGCAATTTCCGTGACAGCTACCGCAGCGTCGGCCTCAATCTCGCTGAGGTTGAAGGGGAGGATCCTGTGGCTTCGATCGGCAAGCGCACGAGCGTCGGCACGACTGGAAATCTCGGCATCGGCAAGGACCGGACCTGGCTTTCATCCCTTTCCGGGCGTGTCGCGGCTGAATCAGAAAGGCTTTCCTCCGTATACAGCGCCCTTGTGCCTGGAATAACCGAGACAATACTCTGA
>CALXKY010000047.1 GCA_944389055.1 uncultured Spirochaetaceae bacterium
CTTCTTGGATCGCTCCAGGGAAGATACAGCCTTTCGATAATCACAAACGGCATCGCACGCATCCAGCATGAGCGTTTCCGCCGGACGGATACGGAGAAGTACTTCGACCGCATCTTCATCAGTCAGGAGATAGGATACGCAAAACCGGATCCCAGGTTCTTCAGCTATGTGCTGGACGAGCTCGGCGCAGACAGAAGCGAATGCCTCGTCATAGGAGACGGGCTCACCAGCGATATCCAGGGAGCTGAGAATGCGGGAATAGACAGCCTCTACGTCTCATGGAGCGGAAACACCACGGAGAAAGCTGCATTCTCCGTCTCATCATTCAGCGAGCTCGCCCGCATCCTCGCCTGAGTTCTCATCAGCAGACCGGAGATAGACATCCATGATCAGAAGGGCATTGGGACCAATGCCCGATGGCGCGTCAATACCGAAGCCAAGCTCAGGCGGGATCCAGAAGCGGAACCTGTCCCCTTCATGCATCAGCGCGACTCCTTCACGGAAACCGGGTATGGCATCCTCAAGCGCGATGCTGGTCGGGAGCCCCCTTTCATATGATGAATCCGCAAGCGTGCCATCGAGGAGCGTTATCCTGTAATCGACAGTGACGTAAGAGTTCTCATCAGCTCCTGATCCATCGCCTTCCGACAGTATTTCATACTGCAGACCGGATGGAGTCGTGATGACACCATTCCGCTGGCCGTTTATGTCCAGGAACCCCTCTGCATCGGATTTGTTCTGATCGCTGAGCACATCGAACCTGGCCTGTGCTTCCGCCATCGTCTCGCGCTGGTACTCGGAGGCTATCGCGGACATCTCATCCGCTGTGAAAAGCGATGTGCCGCTGCCATAATCCATCACGCCGCGTGCCGCGTACTGGAAATCTATTCCACCGCCGTATATACCAGCGGAAGAAGCAAGCATATAACCGAAAACATAACTGAAAGCATCTTCGAGATCCTCAGGCTTATCCAGTGCATAGACGCTTCCGGAGACATCAGGAATCTCGCCGGTATCCGCAGTGACTGCATTACCCCTGCTGCATGAAACGATAAGAACAGCAGAAAAGAGCAGCACAAAGACTTTCTTCAGCATTCTAGTCGCTCCTTCTCCCACACCCATTGTTCTGCTAAGGAAAAGATAGCTCAAAGATTTTCAGCAGTAAAGATGGAAAAAGGGCTCAGAATAGCGTTTCAGCTTCATTTTCAGCCCATTTTTCCGTAAAGAAGCTGAAATAGCTGGCATCTCTGAAAAAGCCGATGCGCCTCAGGACCGCCCACGCGAATGAAGGCAGCCCGATCACCGCAAGATAGAGCGGTCCCAGCTTCCTGCTCTGGATGGAATGGCCGCACTCATGCCTGATCATCCTTTCCGAGGCATCCTGGGGCACGAAGCAGAATGGTCCGAGCGAAAGACCGGAACCGGATCGCCATGCAAATACCATGGAAGGCCCGAGCCGCCGCATGAAACGGGCTCCGGAGACAATGCGCACCATGATTCCCAGAAGAATCTGAGGGAGCTGCCAGATCAGGAGGATCGGAGCCATAGCCTTCCTCCTGCAGCATGAAGGAGCGTCAGCACTCCGGCTGCTATGAATACAGCCTCCACGGGGAAAGCATCTGAAAGCGGCGCAGATACAGCAAGTCCTATAGGCACCCCTGATACCGATATGATTCCGGCGGCCGCCATGACACGTCCCATCATCCCAGGCGGAGTCATCTCCTGAAGGGCGCTCATGAGGAAGGCGGTGTATCCGGGAGCGATCAGGCCTATCGCGGCATTCATCACAAGGTACAGCGGAAATGATGGGGCAAGCCCCATCGCAGCAAGCATGATTCCATAGACCGAAAGCGCAGCAGCTATCATGGTGCGCCTCTCCACGCGTCCGGACAGCGCAGCAGCTGCAGCACCTCCTGCAACCATACCCAGGCTGTATGAGGCTTCGGATGCCGAAAGAAACGAAGGGGAATCCCCGAAGACACGGCTGACAAGGAGCGGTGTAAGGGAGGCTCCGGGACTTATGAGCATAAGGGCAATGCCATGAAAGGCAAGCAGACGGAGAATGCGCTTTTCGGTGAAGATGAACCTGAAGCCACCTGCAACGGTCACTCTTTCAGTGCTATCTGACTCAGGTACTGCTATGAATGCAAGCGCAGAGACTGCAGCCGCTGCCGTAACGGCATCGATGGCCATCATTCCGGAAAGACCTGCATACGGCATCAGGAGCCCCGCGGCCACAGGAGACAGGAATGATATCAGCGCGGACATCAGTCCCCTGATGCTGTTCGCTTTCTCGAGTGCGCCTTCAGGAGCGAGCAGCGGCACAGCGGAATCAGCAGCTGGCGTCTGGATTCCGGCGGCGGCAGACCTGGCGGCAAGGATGGCAAGATAGAACAGGAGGCTGTCACTGCCTCTCCTGCACGCGGCTATCACGGCGATCGCGAGAAACGCGGAAATGACGTCTGAAAGCATCATGGCAGCTTTCCGGCTCCTCCTGTCAGCTGCGGCCCCTGCTGGCAGCATCAGGATCAGCTGCGGGATGAAAGCGGCAGCTGATGCCAGGAAGAGGACGCTTCCCGAAGAGTATCTGAGCGTCAGCGTCCAGATGATTCCGAACTGGGCGATGGATGAGCCCAGCAGCGAAAGCATCTGAGGAAGCAGGAATGCAAGGAGCCTACCCACTGTACACCATGCCGCGGGAATCGATGATGCAGACTGCCGGGAAATCCCTCACATCTATGCGCAGAAGCGCCTCCGGGCCCAGCTCAGGATAAGCGATGGTCTCCGATGAGATGATGCAGGACGAGTAAAGCGCGCCGCATCCGCCATAAGCCTGAAGATATAGAGCTCCATGCTCCTCAACAGCTTTCCTCACAGGTTCCTTCCTCGGCCCTTTGCCTATCATGACACGGAGTCCCGCGGCTATGAGGCGCGGGGAAAACGGATCCATCCTTCCGCTCGTAGTAGGCCCGGCGGCACCTATGACAGCTCCTTCCGGAGCGGGACTCGGCCCCATATAGTAGATTGCGTTGCCAGGGAAGCTGAATGGGAGAGCCAGACCTGACTCCAGTGCCTCGCAGAGCCTTCTGTGGACCTGATCGCGGCCGACATACACAGTCCCTGAGATGATCACATCATCACCGGCATGGATGGAGGCAATCGCCTCCTCTGCATATGGAAGGATAAGCTTCCTCATCATATCTCCCCCTTCCTGAAGACAATGGATGCCTTCCGTTCTGCCCAGCAGTTCACAGTCACGGCCACAGGCAGCCCTGCAATGTGCGTAGGTTCCTCCTGGATATATGCCCCGAGAGCGGTCGGACTTCCTCCGAGTCCGCCCGGACCGATTCCGAGAGCGTTGACAGCTTCAAGGATGCGGCTGGATAGAGCGGGATCGGCATCATCCCGGAAGAAAGCCTTCTTCGAAAGGAACGCAGCCCTGTCCATCGTGCCGCCTATGCCGATTCCAAGGAATATCGGAGGGCATGGCTTTCCGCCCCCTGCCCTGACAATATCCAGAACGGCATCCACCACACCATCCTCGCCCGCTGTCGGATTGAGCATCGTGACGGATGAGCAGTTCTCGGAGCCGAAGCCCTTGAGGAGGAAATCGATCCTCACATCGCTTCCATCTGCAAGCTCATATGATATGAACACAGGAAGGTTCGTTCCGGTATTGACCCTTGCTCCGGCTGGATCTGAGACGATGCTGCGGCGGAAGAACCCCTCCTCTGCGGCGGCAGCAGCGCCCTCGTTCACAGCGCGCTCCACAGAGACCATGTCTGCACCGGAATCCCTTCCTATTGATACAAGGCACCAGAATGCGCCGGTATCCTGGCACATCGGGATGCTGCGCTCCTGGGCTATCATCAGATTCCTCCGGATTGCCTCCATGACAGCAGCAGCCTTTCCTCCTGCGGGAACAGCCTCCGAGATAAGGCGGCAAGCATCATCGGGAAGCACGCGGGAGGCTCTGATCAGGGCCTCCTTCATCCTCGCTGCAGCGCTATGCAAGATCTCCCTGTCTTGTACCATTCTCCTCCATCCTCCTCTCAAGGCGCCTGAGGAACTTCGACTTATCGGGGAAGACCCTTGGCGCAAGCAGCCTATGATAAGGCGTCTCTGAAATCATCCTTTCGATAATGATACCCTCATCGAGGTGCCGAAGAAAGAGCTCGGTGCTCTCCAGCGTGCGTTCCTCCGACATCACGGTCAGCGATCCCTGCAGATAGTCATCGGCGAGAGCCGTCCCCCCTGTGATATGGAGATTGTGGATCTTCACCGCCTCAGGTCCTGCAGCATTCAGGAAAGAAGCCGTGCGCACGAAATCATCCCGATCCTCCCCGGGAAGCCCGAGTATCACATGCGCCGAGACCTTCAGGCCATGATCATGGGCACGCTTCACGGCATCCAGAAAAGCATTGCTGTCATGACCGCGGTTTATGAGGCGGAGCGTTCTGTCCGAAGCGCTCTGGAGACCGAACTCGACCCACACGGCAAGCTCCGGCGAGATGTATGAACTGAGAAGCGAAAGCACGGACTCAGGAACCGTATCGGGACGGGTGGAGATGATCAGCTCCCTGAAATGCATCACGGAAAGCCCCTCATCGTAGATCCTCTTCAGATTCTCCGGAGTGTCATAGGTATTCGTCCATGACTGGAAATCGAGGCTGAAGAGCTCTGCCTTGTACCTCCTGGCAAGGAACTCCCTCCCCCGTTCTATCTGCTCCCTGATGGAGAGAAGACGAGGAAGCACGGTATCAGAGACAACGCTGTCATATGCGCTCGTACGCTTATAGCCTGACTCCGATGAGCGCTGATACACGGCAATCGAACCGGTACCATCGCAGAATGCGCACCCGCCGCGCCGGTTCTTGTCCCTGTTCGGGCAGGAGAATCCACCATCCACGCCTATTCTGTAGACTGGCGCCCCATATACCGAACGGAGATATGCTGAATATGCATTCCATCTCGTATTCATCAGAGTATACCGACCATGAGCGAGAATCCCGGAACGGATGAGACATGCAGCGCTGCCTTTATCTGTCCGAACTGCGTGGCGATTCCTGCGGCAAGATATCCGCCGCCATGGAAATACTCAAGCTCTGAGAATGGCACCAGCGATCGTTCCGCAAGAGGTGTCACCCCCTCGTGATCCGTCCCCGCAGCATCGAAGAAAACACCTGCATCGACGAAGAAGGAGTATGGAAGGATGAATCTTGCTCCTGCCATCAGATATACGTAGTCGGAAGTCCGCTGTCCCGTAACCGTAGGCACGTAGGCTTTCATGAGACCAGCAGGGCGGCGTATCGTGGCAGCCTTTCCCTCTGCGATGAACCTGGCGATTCCAGGGGGACCATAGCATAGGAAGGCATCGGCGATGAAGGAATATGAAAGCGAGGATTCAGGGAAATCCGCACCGGCTTCAAGCATTATGGAGATCTCTGCGCCTGTATCCGTCGCATTCCCTCCATCGTAGCCATCATAAACAAGCCCCAGCCCGATATACGGATAGAGATAATTCCTGACATCCAGGCTCCGGCTCTCCAGGAATGAGTAATCCAGGCCGATCACCGCATCAAATCGGAGATCCTTGAGTGGAAGCACGCCCGTTCCCACCTTAAGCATGACGCCCGCATCGTTGCTGAATCTGTAATCCTCGGTGCCCGGGACGGAGAACCATGCCAGCTGACCGTATCTGATACCGAGATCGAGATAGAAGAAAGCCATCGATGACCCCAGCGGATATGAAAGCCCCGCATCAAGCATGAGCCCTTCATCGACGATGAGCCCATACGTCAGATCGAGATCGGGTGAAACCGAGCTGCGTCCTGAGAGCGTGAAATCAGGGGTGAATGCAAAATAGAGCCGCCCGCTGCCGCCATTGCTGTACCTGAGCCCTATCCCTCCGCTGAGACCGAGATGGAGACTGCCCGGAAGGTTCGGATATTCCTCGGATTCTATGGTGATAACCCCTTCGCTGAACCCATATGAGATGGACATGAGCCCTTCATGGCGCCTTATATCATCAAGGAGAAGCTCGAAGTCCTCTGCGGTCTCCGTATCGAACGGAAGCCCGATGAATCCATCAAGCTCAGGCCTGACGCTTGCCGGTATGAGATCATCGGTCACGATAGCATCTATGGTATGAGCGGGAAGCGAATCATAGCTTATCCGTTCCATATCCGGGATGCGCTTCTCAAGCCGTGCCTCCAGCTCATCGAAGATATGCATGCTTGCATCTACAGCCTCCTGCCCCTTCTCAAGAATGGCAGCGGTATCTGCAAAGCTCAGGGATGAGTAGTCCGTCGTATCAGGGACGATGACCCAGTCGGCATACTTGTAGTTCCACGCTGAATTGGGCTCGGTAAGATACTCGGTGAAGCCGTTTACGGCTCCGGAGAGAGTCGACATATCATTATGCTCCGAACCATAGGCATCGAGCGAATCACCGACATCGACGGCAAGCACGATATCCGCACCGAGCGTCCTTGCGATATCAGCCGGCATATTGTCCTCAAGGCCGCCATCCATGACGAAGCTGCCATCCTCGAGCCTGACGGGAGAGAATACTACAGGGATTGCCATGGAAGCGCGTATCGCAGTGAAGAGGGAACCTTTTCCGAAAACTATCCTCTGCTTGTTCGTTATATCCGTACCGACCGCCCTGAATGGTATCGGGAGATCATTGAAATCCTCCGTATCCAGCGTCTTCGCCATAAGGCTTCTCAGAAGCCCGCTGATATACTGATCATCGACAAGCCCGCTTGTCGCGCCGAAGCCTGAAGCCCCGAACTCAACCGTAAGGAGATTCGTATCGTAACCAATGAAAGGGTTGCTTATGATATCAGCGCTGCGGATCGCATAGAGGCGGAGGAAGTAATCCATCAGATCAGTCTCCCTGACAAGAGCCTCAAGATCCTCTCCTGAATGGCCGGAGGCATAAAGACCGCCGATGACTGCTCCCATGCTCGTTCCTATCACCATATCGGGAACGATTCCCCTTCTGTCAAGCTCCTCCAGCACAGGGATATGGGCAATGCCCTTGGCGCCTCCTCCGGAAAGTACGAGGGCAAATACCGGATAACCGGCTGCCGGAAGCATACAGAGTGCCGTTGAGAGCAGCAGCGCTGCGATCAGACGCTTCATGGTAGATCTCCTCAGTTCAGGATGCTGCCTATGATGCCTCGGCTGCCATTGAAGAATGAGGCAGCATCCATCTCCTTCCTCATCGGAGGAAGTACTTTCGTGATATGGATATAGCCATCGCTGAGCGCAAGCTTCAGGCCCTTGCCCTTCTCCATAGCCGTTATCATCCCGCATGGTTCAGAAGGCTTCTCCTCCGCAAGGTCGAAAACGCTTCCGTATACCCCCGTGATATACAGCGGGCTGCCGTCAAGGAGCGCATATGCCTTCGGCCACTGGCTGCATGCCCTGATCTGCGCATGGATCGATGCCGCGCTTGCTGTGAAATCGATGCGGCCATCCTCCTTGGAAACGAAGGATGTGTATGTCGGCTCGCCCACCTGCTTCAGGGCTTTCCTTTCCGGATCGGCAAGCACGCTTACCACGAAATCAGGCACCAGCCTGGCGATTCTATCCGAAAGAGAAGCCTCGGTTTCCGTCCCATCGAGAGGAACCGGAAGGACGGAGTATACATCCCCCTCATCAACGCCGAGCCCGATGCTCTGAAGCGATATGCCAGTCATGCGGTCTCCATCACGCACGGCCTGATAAACAGGCGATGGCCCGCGATGGAGAGGCAGGAGCGATGGATGGACATTGAATGTCTCCTGGAATATGGATAGGAACCTCGGTCCGAATATCTTCCCGTAGCAGAATGAGAGAAGCGTATCCGCTCCGTATGATGCGATATGCTCCCTCGCCTCCTTCCTGATCGTCTCAGGCTGGAACACATCAAGCCCCAGCTCCACGGCCTTCTCCTTCACAGGAGATGGAATAAGCTTCTTCCCCCTCTTTCCGGGAGAATCAGGGGCGGTGATCACCAGGGACACCATATTCCTCGCTGCAAGCGCCTCAAGCAGAGGCACCGCTATGCTGCCGGTTCCTGCAAAGACAATCCTCATCAGACCCTCGCTTTCTGCCTTTTCCTCATCCTGTTCTTCTTCTCATATGAGCGGATGACCTTATCACGCTCGCGCTCATCGAGATGATCGATATAGAGTTTCCCATGCAGATGGTCATTCTCATGCTGGACGACCCTGGCAAGCAGGCCATCCGCATTGATCGTAAAAGGCTTTCCCTTGACATCCTGCGCCTGTATCGTGACCTTCACAGGGCGGATGACATCATGGTAAACACCAGGAATCGAGAGGCATCCCTCCTCATAGACACCGGTCTCTATCGATGTCTCCGTTATCGACGGATTGATGAAGACTATCGGCTCCTCGCCCCTGATATGGACGACGAAGAGCTTTTTCGGGACTCCCACCTGGGGACCTGCAAGCCCTACGCCATCGGCCTCATCAAGCGTATCGATCATCGCATCAGCAAGCATCCTCACGGAGTCATCGAATTCCGTGATGTCACTGCATTCCTCTCTGAGTACTTCATCTCCGTATGTATATATATCCAGCATATATCAGGATGGTATACTTCCGCCCATTTCTTGGCAACAGCGGATGATCCTGTCAGCTTTCTCCATGATAGCGCATGACGAGATATACATTTCCTCCATCGGTATCCACCGGGTACGGAAAACCCCGGCCTTCTCCTTTCCGTTCCTGGCTATGATACGGCGCATCTGAACACTGCCATCGACATCGCAGAAGACGGAGAGATCATAGTAGTGCCCGAATGCGGGACTGAGGCTGTAAGCGCCTTCAATGACGATGATGCCGGATGCATCGGCTTCCACAGGTTCTGCAGCATAATCCAACAGGCTGCAATCGAAGCGGCGGTAGCTGAACATCTCCTTCCGGGCAAGATGCGGCAGGACCTCCTCAATGAATCGTTCGCTGTGGACATTGCCGCCAGGAGATGAAAGCCTTTCAGGAGTCCTCAGATTCACGGGAAGGAAGAAATCATCCATATGGACGATGCTTCCTCCGGATGATTCCGCGACAAGCGCAGCAAGAGATGTCTTCCCCGCCGCGGATCTTCCGTCGATTGCTATGATGCGGGCACCGGATGAGAGAATCGATGAAGCGGCTTCCCCGAGCGTCACCCGAGCCTCCTCTCCACGAAACCTGCCTTCATCAGAGCTGCATAGATAAGAGGGATGAGCACAAGCTGCATGATGATCGCAGGAAAGCATGAGACGAAATAGCTGGAAATCCACATCGGGAGGGAGTACGACCCGCGTGCGAAGATCAGAGCCCTTGCGCAGCCGGCTGCAATGCGGCCGAAGAGCATCGCCGACACCAGGCTTATGTACACCTTCGCCGCACTCCTCATGCCTCTCAGGAGGTTCATCATCAGTCCAGCGGCAAATCCATAGCATCCAAGCTCAACCATCATCTGCGGCAGCATCGGAGCGCCCGGCATCCCCGTCAGAAGCGAGGAGAGAAGAGGTCCTGCTATACCGCAGAGAAGACCAAACGGCCACGATGTCAGAATCCCGCAGAGAAGCACGGGGAGATGCATCGGAGAGAAGAGGATGCCTCCGTTGGGAATGGCATGGAAAGCCATCGGGAGCACCACTGAAAGCGCGATGCAGACCGCCGTCACAAGTGATTTCCTTAATGCTGTCATATTGCTTCAGCTCCTTTTATGATCACTGCCGCGGCAAATGCCGCAGCTGAGTATGCAAATGCGATAACCTCATCCCTCCCAATGGCGATACGGACCTTCCTCTTCCTGCGGAAAGAGCTCCAGCCTCTTGCCTCCATGGCATCTGAAAGCTCATCAGCACGCCTGAATGAGGAGAGGAATATGGGAAGGACAAGCGGGACAAGGGAATGCGCTTTCGCCCTGAGGTTCTTTCCTCCGGGTGAAGCTCCGCGCGCCCGGCCGGCCATGAGGATGCTCCCGCTCTCTGCGGCAAGCACGGGCACGAATGTGATGGCTATAGAGACAATCGATGCGGCTTCATCGGCAGGTATTCCTATGAATGAGAGAGGATGGAGCAATGTGCCGAGTCCGCTCGTTATTCCCACGGGTGTCGCAGTCGCTGTCAGGAGGGAGGACAGAAGAACGAGGAGGATGACGCTAATGACCATCGATGCTCCCATCACTATCCCGCGCATTGAGAATGTGATGAACCACCACGAGAAGATCGGATCCTCAGATGGCTGGAAGAACGCATTCATCATGAATACGGTGAGGAAGAACACCCAGAAGCCCGCAAGAGAGCGTATGGCCGGAATAAGCCTGATCCCGCCAGCTCTGTAAGCGATGAGAAGGATAAGGAACGAACTGAGATAGCCTGTGGTCCCGGATGATATGGCAATGGATGCGAAAAGAAGGATAAAGGAGATCATCCTCACCGCAGGATCGAGCCTGTGGAGAAGCGATGCTCCCGGGATATATGCACCTGCGGGATTCATCTCTGCCTCCTCAGGAATGCTTCAAGACCGTCAATCAGGGCAGCGAATGATACAGCCCGTCCGATACCCAGAGCAGAAGAAATCCTGGCAGCCCCGGAATCCGTGATCATCTCTTCCGGCGTGCCTCTTCCCCTGATGATGCCGCCATCCATGACGGTGACGGTATCCGCAATCGCTGCGGCTTCCTCATCGTGGGTGACCATGACAACCATGCGCCCTCTGTTCCTCAGGGAAAGCACGAGATCCAGCAGAGCCTCATACGACGGCCCGTCAAGCCCGGCGGAAGGCTCATCCATAAGGATGACGGATGGATCCGTCACGAGGATGCCGGCAATGGCTGCACGCCGTCTCTCTCCCCCTGAAAGGAAGAACGGGGATCCATGCCATTTGCTTTCATCGATATCCATCATTCTCAGCGCAGCAGCCGTGCGCTCCTCAGCCTCAGCTCCATCAATCCCCTGGCATCTGAGCCCGTACGAGACATCGCTGAAGACTGTCTCTGCAAATAGCTGCCTCTCCGGATGCTGGAAGATGATCCCGATATCCCGGTCGGGGCCGGTTATTCTGCGTCCGGATAACGTGAGCAATCCGCTTTCCAGCTTCAGAAGCCCTGAAAGCGCCATGAGAAGCGTGGTCTTTCCGCTTCCGCTCCTGCCGATGATGGCATGGAAGCCTTCGCTGAAGGAAACGGAGATTCCCGAAAGGCGGAAATCCCCCCTCCTGACAGAGGCATTCTCTAACCGCAGTTCCATAATGCCTCCAGAAGCTCTGCCTCAGTAACCGCCGGAGCGATATCGATGCCGCGGCGGGCCAGCTCTTCACGCACGCACACGGCAAATGGAGGACGCACACCTGCCGTTCTCAGTAGATCCGCATCCTGCAGTATCGCATGAGCAGGACCATAAGACAGCACCCTGCCACCAGAAAGAAGCAGGACATTATCCGCAGCAGAAGCCTCATCAGCGCTGTGCGTAATGAAGATGATGAGCTTTCCGGAGGAAAACTTCCGTACAAGCGCCTTCATCTCCTCCCTGCCGCGCCGGTCAAGCATCGTGAATGATTCATCAAGCATGATTATATCCGGGCCATATGCGATGATGCCCGCAAGCTGGGCACGCTCCTTCTCCCCTCCTGAGAGCGACTGGGGGGAACGCTTTCGGAAAGCTGAAAGTCCCGTTTCACAGAGCGCTGAATCAACACGGAGAGAAACCTCTTCCCCGCTGAAACCGAAGTTCTCCGGACCGAACGCCGTGTCCTCCTCCAGCACAGGGGAGACAAACTGGCTGTCAGGATCCTGGAAAATGATGCCTATATGCTTTCTCAGCTCATGGATGCGGCTTCTGTCCATGACGGGAATCCCGCATACGGTGATGGATCCTCTTCTCAGAGGCAGCAGGCCGTCGATGAGCCTTGCCAGAGTTGACTTTCCGGAGCCGTTCGAACCAAGCACCGCAAGCGTCCCGGGACCTTCAACTGAGAATGATACAGATGACAGCACATCCCCGTTCCCATATGAGAACGAGACATCCTCTGCTTTTAACGATAGCATCGGGACTCCGGCATCCTTCTGGATGCAGCTGGCGATATCTTTCTGATTGAAGCCTTCAGGCGTTGAGAGCAGCTTCTGCCGCCCTGATCACACCGTCTATCATAACAGAAAGCGATGTATCTGGTACACCTACCACGATATTCCCGCAGATATTGACGGGAATGAGTATGCGTCTGGCCCTTGCGGCTCCTACAGCCTCAGCCATACCGGGCGTAACCTCGCCATACATGCTGTCGGCGATGCATATGCCGATCGGCCCCACGATGATATCTGCAGTGCGCGAGAGGACACGCACGGGATTCTCGCCAGTGGCGGCATGATCCGCACCGGCACGGAGCATCTGCTGTGTTGCGATGCTGTTGGTTCCGGCGGCATTTATGACAGCTGAAGGGAAATGTGCCCTGAGAGCGGAGACGATGGCTTTGCCAAGTCCTCCACCCTGCCCGTCTATCACGAGGATTTCCATGCCATGATAATCGCAGAGAGAGAGGATGAGGTCAACCTCACATCAGCGACACCGGATCCATGTCTATCTCGAGATATACCGATGAAGGCGGCGTGTATGGATCGAGGAGCCTGTGAGCGAAGCCGATGAGAAGGGATGCGCTCGTGCTGCGCAGCAGGATATGGTACCTGTAGTACTGTGCGCGTCTCTCAACAAGGCAGGGAGACGGGGAGAATATCTCTATATCCCCATAGGCGCTGCTGGACTCCTCAAGCCTGGCTGCGAGGTTGCCGAGATCTTCAGCGGCAGCGCGGACCTTCTCCTCAGACTTACCTCTGAGAGTCAGGTTCAGAAGCCTTGAATAGGGAGGGAATCCAGTGGCTTTGCGTTCGGCAAGCTCCTTCTCGTAGAAAAGCCCGAGATCATTTGCGGCAGCCGCAGAGACGGCAGGCGCAAGGGGCTGCGATGTCTGAATGACGACATAGCCGTCATCGCGGTAGCGCCCGGCCCTGCCCGCAACCTGATGCAGGAGGTCGAATGTGCGCTCTGCAGCTCTGAAGTCGGGCATCGCAAGCGAAGAGTCGGCATTGAGGATACCGATGAGCGATACGTATGGGAAATTAAGTCCCTTTGCGATCATCTGAGTTCCGAGAAGAATATCTATCCTGCCCTCCCTGAAGCCTTTGAGGATCAGCTGCGTATTCCCTTTTCCCTGCTCCGCCACATCGGTATCAAGCCGGGCTATCCTCGCATGCGGGAACAATCCTCTCGCCTCCTCCTCCGCATTCTCGGTACCGAAGCCATGAGGAGAGAGGTCA
>CALXKY010000048.1 GCA_944389055.1 uncultured Spirochaetaceae bacterium
TGATCATCCTGCTCGAGAAGAACCTCGCCAGGGTCCAGCATGATGACTGGTGGATGACGCAGAAGTACAAGAGCGAGAACAAGGATAAGCCCTGGAACGGAGCTGAGGATGCCCATAAGAGGGCAGTGCTGAAGCTCATCGGGGAGGGCAGGGTCATCGACCCTGTGAAGAAGTAGGCTTCCGCCTTGCCCTGAGCGGCAGCAGCAGCTGTCCGTCATCTGCCGTCCTTCCTTCAGCAATCGTGCATCTTCTCAGGACTTCCTCGGAGAAGTCACGCTTGTCTATATGAAGGTAATCGATGTATCCCTTCTCGATCCTGTATACCAGGAAGCGGTTCCTGTCCTGGAAAAGGGAGAATGCCAGCGTGAGGGGAGGATTCTCCTTCTCGTGAAACGCTATTGCCCGGAGCTTCCTGTCCCGGGCAAGGTAGGAAGATGACCAGAAGAGCGCGAGGATGACCGCTTCTCCGTCATGCACGAGGATATCCGCTCCCTTCAGGTCTATATCGATGCTGAGGCCGGCAGGGAAATAAGGACGCAGCGCAGCTGCGATGCGTGCTGAAACACTGCTGTGGCGCGGCTTCATAGCCTTCGGTATGGCTGGCTCGCTGAAGTATGCTGCCATGCCTTTCCTGAAAGCTTCGAATATATCAAGTATCTCTGCGCTCTTTCCCATCTAGGCGAACTTTATCTCCACTTCCATCTCGCTGACGGTCTTTATCGTATTGTAGATTGAACAGTTCTTCTCAGCCTCTGCGGCAAGCGCCCTGAACTCATCCTCATCCGTCGCCCCATGGACCGTGATGGAGATGATTGTCTTCTCAAGTGTTGTCGGCACCGTGTCGCGCTTGATGCCTGTCACCGTGATTTCCACGTCCTGCCACCTGCTCTGATGCTTTGTCGCGAGGAGCGTCAGATAAAAGCATCCCGAAAGAGCGCCGAGGAGGTACTCATAGGGGCCTGTGGACTGCGTGAAGTCGAATTCACGCCCGATGGAATTCTCGAAATAGCGTCTCTCCTGATTGAAGTGCGCTGTGATAGTTCTCTGCTGTCCCATGCCATGAGTATATCACAGGCGGGATGGATGTGCTCCTGAAATATGCGATGCCGCTATCCAGGCAGTAGCGAATGCCCATGTGAGACTGTATCCTCCGCAGTCGGCATCGACGTCTATGATGTCCCCCGCAAAATAGAGACCCGGTACAAGCTTCGATTCCATCGTCCCGGAATCTATCTCATCTGTGCTCACGCCCCCTGCCGATGACATGGCTGATGCGGCTATCGGAGATGCCATGAACCGTCCCTCCGATAGTTTCCTGAATGCTTCCTGCTCCTCACTCTTCGAGATGTTCGCTGTTTTCTTCTCCGCGGTGTCTCCCAGAAGGGCAGAGGCAAGGCGCGGCGGGACGGGAAGCGCATTCTTCACGAGCATCGCTCCCGATTCCGCCCTCATGGCGCGGAAGTCAGGACTGCAGAAGGAAATCGTTATCTCCTCCCTTCCTGAGAGAAGGTATGAGAAGTTCTCCGCAGCCGGTCCGGAGATGCCGCGGCGCGTGATGACTGCCGTATCCGATACGCTCCGCCTTCCTTTCCTGAGCGTCATGGGAACCGTGATCCCCTCAGCGGCTGACAGGGAAGGGGAGATGCTGAGCGCGGCAAGTGCCGGACGGAGCGGGGTGATGGTGTGCCCGAGGGAGGAGGCGAGACGGCAGCCGCTTCCGTCAGAACCTGTATGGGGATAGGCATTGCCTCCTGCTGCGAGTATGATGCGGCGGCATCTCAGTTCAGAGTTCTCAGTCCTCACGATGAATGCGTCCCCATCCCTTATTATGGACTCTGCCTTCCCTTTCACGGTTTCAGGCTGATGGGCTTCAAGCGCTCTGAGGATGTCTTCGGCATCCCCTCCGCGCGGGAATATCTTCCCGTTCTCATCCACAGGCTCGATCCCGAGTACCCTGAAGCGCCTGATGATATCATCGCTCTGATGCTGAAAAAGAACCTTCCTTATGAAAGGAAGGCTCCCATGATAGTGCGGTATCAGTTCGCGTGCGGATCCTCTGTGCGTATAGTTGCAGCGTCCGCCTCCTGTAAGGAGAAGCTTCCTGCCGCAGCAGCCGTTTCTTTCAAGGATCACTGCATCGGGGAGAAGCGAGGAGGCATATAGCCCCGCAGCTCCTCCTCCGATGATGAGGGTACCGATCATTCCGGCTTCTTGTCCTGCACGATTGAGAGGTGAAGCTCCTCAAGCTGCTTGTCCTCGACATATGAAGGGCTGTCGTCCATCGGGGAGAGCGCGGCAGTGTTCTTCGGGAATGCGATGACTTCCTTGATTGACTGCTCGTTCGCGATGATCATGCAGAGCCTGTCGATGCCGGGTGCGATTCCTCCGTGCGGCGGCGGGCTGAAGCGGAATGCATCGAGGAGGAAGCCGAAGCGCTCCTTCGATACCTCATCAGGTATATTGCAGATTCTGAATATCCTCTTCTGGAGCTCGACGTCATGGATTCTTATCGATCCTGAGGCGAGCTCGTAGCCATTGAGCACGAGGTCATAGAGATCGCCCTTCACTGAACCCGGGTCGGATTCAAGCGTGTCGAGGTACTCCACCTGCGGCATCGAGAACATGTGATGCGCAGCTTCCCAGTGACCTTCTTCCTCGTTGTATTCGAATAGCGGGAAGTCGATGATCCAGCAGAACTCGAAGCCCGGCTTTATGAGACCGAGATCAGCACCGAGGCGCGAACGCACGGCGCCCATCGAAGTGCAGCACTTCTTCCAGTCCTTCTCCGCAATCATGAGGATCACGTCACCATCCTTTGCTCCCGTGGCCTCAAGGACTTCATTCTCCATTCCCTGGAAGAACTTGGAGACACCGCCGGATACGCTTCCGTTCTCGCATTTCATCCAGGCAAGGCCGTGTGCGCCATAGATCTTCGCGGCGCTCTCGAGCTCCGAAAGGTATTTCCTCGTATAGTCATGGCCCTCTGTCTTCGGCGCGACGACATATTTCACGTAGCCGCCCTCCGCCAGTGTGTCGGTGAATGCCTTGAATGATGACTTGGCTGCAAATGGTGCTGCGTCCCTGATCTCGACACCGAATCTGAGATCGGGCTTGTCACAGCCGTATGTGTTCATCGCATCGTGATATGCGATGCGGCGGAAGTGAGCGGGGAGCTCGATGTTCAGCACCTTCCTGAATACCGATCCGAAGAGATCCTCCATAAGGGCGAGTACATCATCCCTCCTGACGTAACTCATCTCGATATCGAGCTGGGTGAACTCAAGCTGCCTGTCGCCTCTTGGATCCTCATCCCTGTAGCAGCGTGCTATCTGGAAGTACTTGTCGAAGCCGGAAACCATCAGAAGCTGCTTGTATAGCTGCGGTGACTGCGGCAGGGCGAAGAACTTGCCGGGGTATATCCTGGATGGAACGAGGAAGTCCCTTGCGCCTTCCGGCGTGCTTCTGATGAGCGTCGGCGTCTCTATCTCAAGGAAATCGGTTCCGTAGAAGTATTCCCTGATTGCCCTGACGATCTCGTGGCGCATCCTTATCCTCTTCTGCATGCCGAAGCATCTGAGATCGAGATAGCGGTACTTGAGCCTGAGATCCTCGCGCGAATTGTTCTCCTCGTCGATCATGAACGGGAGCGTATCACACCTGGAGAGGATCTCGATCTTCTCCGCTTTCACTTCGATCTCTCCCGTGGACATGTCGCTGTTGATCATCTCATCGGGGCGGCGGCGCACTATGCCGCGCACTGCGATGCAGTATTCAAGCTTCAGTTCCGATGCTTTCTTCTGCAGAGCTTCGTCGGCGTCATCATCCACGACCACCTGCGTGATGCCATAGCGGTCACGGAGATTGAGGAAATGAAGAGCTCCGTGGTTCCTGTTCCTGTGCACCCATCCGTTGAGTACTACCGTCTTACCTTCATCTGCAGCTCTCAGCTCGCCGCAGGTGACTGTGCGCTGCATGAATGCTTCTTCCATTGAGAATCCTCCGGTACCGTGGATATTATCATCTCGCTGGATAAAAGAAAAGCGAGCATGTGCTGCTGTCCGTGGGGGGATCTGAGGTACATTAGCTTTCATGCCCGCTGTAAGTAATATTGCACTTCGATGTGTTCTGAAGATGAAGATAGGGTGAAGTTTTCAAGCTGTTTCTGAGGTGCTCCGCCATCCAAGGCGGAGCATTGCCTCATCTTGTGCCCTTCGGAAGCTCGCGCACGATGAACCTGTTCTCCTGCAGGTAGCGGATGGCCTCCACCGCGGCGCGCGCAGCGCTGGTCGTGGTGGTGTAGGGGATATGTGCCCTCACCGCTTCCGTGCGTATGTCGTCATCGCTCTGGCGGGAGCGGAATCCCATCGGCGTGTTGATGATGAGATCCGCCTTCTTCTCCCTGATGCAGTCCACGATGTTCGGATGCCCGTCATGCGTCTTCAGAACCACGTCCGCGAATATGCCCGCAGCGAAGAGGTCCCTTGCGGTTCCCTTCGTCGCGAGGATCTGGAAGCCCAGCTCCTCGAGTGCTTTCGCAATCGGGACGATCGTTGCCCTGTCCTTGCTGTTGACGCTGATGATGACGCGTCCCGATACAGGCAGCTTGTTGAATGCCGCAGCCTGGCTCTTGGCGTAGGCTTCTCCGAATGTGCGTCCGTATCCGACAACCTCTCCCGTGCTCCTCATCTCAGGGCCCAGTGCAGGGTCCACGTGGGGGAAGCGATCGAAGGAGAAGACAGCTTCCTTGATGGCCCAGCCCGTGATGCAGCGGCCCTCTGCAAAGCTTCCTTCCTCTTTTACCAGTCCCTGCGCGACAAGGTCCTCTCCCTGCCAAACGCGTACTGCGGCTTCCACGAGATCAACGCCGCTTGATTTGGAGATGAAGGGTACCGTGCGGCTTGCGCGCGGATTGACTTCGATGATGTAGAGCTTCCCGTCCTTCTCCGCGAACTGGATATTCATCAGGCCCTGCACATTGAGATACCTGGCGAGCTTCAGCGTCCATTCCCTCATCTCCTGGAGGATTTCAGGCTTGCTTTTGTACGGAGGGAAGACTGCTGCGCTGTCTCCGGAGTGGATACCCGCTGCCTCGATATGCTGGAGAATGCCTCCGATATACACGGATTTCCCATCCGACACGGCATCCAGGTCGTATTCGAATGCATCCTCAAGGAACTGGTCGACGAGCACGGGCGATTCCGGTGATACGGTGACCTCCGGCTTCCTAATGAACTCCTCCAGGCCTTCATCGTCGTATGCGATGAACATAGCCCTTCCACCGAGTACGAATGACGGTCGGAGAAGCACGGGGAAACCTATCTCATGGGCTTTCTCCCTGATTTCGGATACGGAGCCGGCGCTCCTGTTCTCAGGCTGTCTCAGCCCGAGTTTCTTCACGACCTCAGAAAAAAGGCCTCTGTCCTCCGTCTCGTCGATGCTCCTGAGGGACGTGCCGATGATATGCGCACCGTTCTTCTCGAGTTCAGCTGCCATGTTAAGCGGGGTCTGGCCTCCGAGCTGGACGACGACATCCCTTGTGCCTTCCTTCTTCATGATGCTCAGTACGTCCTCTGCCGTAAGCGGCGAGATGTAGAGCCTGTCGGAGGTGTTGTAGTCGGTGGAGACCGTCTCCGGATTGCTGTTGATCATGACGGTCTTCCTGCCGAGGCGCCGGAACGCGCGGGAGGAGAGGGTGCAGCATGTGTCGAACTCAAGTCCCTGCCCGATTCTGTTCGGGCCGGATGCCACGATGATCACGGCATCCTTGCCGAGTCCTTCTCCTTCATCCTCCTCTCCATAGGATGTGTAGCAGTATGGCGTAAGCGCCTCGAATTCGCCTGCGCAGGTATCGACATAATGGCGTGCCGGCACTATCTCCTCCGGCGGATCCTGCTTCGAGATGCTCTTTATGTACTTGTCGGAAAGCCCTGCTTTCTTCGCCTTGAGGTACAGTCCGGAGGTAAGAGCGGAGGATGACAGCTCATCCTCAAGCTCCTTCTGCTCCATAAGCATCTCGAGGAAGTAGATATCAAAGCCGGTTATCTTCGAGAGCTTCTCCAGATCTGTCTCGCCCTTCTTGATAGCGGTGAAAGCTGCAAGGTATCTGAGCGGATGCGCTGAGCGAAGGAGCAGGTCCGTGTCATAGCGGCTCTCGTCGAGCATTGAGATGCCTTCAAGCTTCTGCTCCGATGATCTGAATGCCTTGTTCATCGCTTCCAGTGCTGTGCGTCCCAGCGCAAGTGCCTCTCCGACGGATCTCATCTGCGTGCCCAGCGCCGATGCCTCAAGCGGGAACTTCTCCAGCTCGAAGCGCGGAACCTTGACCGCAACGTAGTCGAGTGCAGGCTCGAAGCATGAGACGGAAGCACCTGTTATCTCATTCTGGACCTCGTCGAGCGTGTAGCCTACGGCAAGCTTCGCGGAGATCCTTGCGATCGGGAAGCCGGTGGCCTTGCTTGCGAGAGCGGATGATCTCGAGACCCTTGGATTCATCTCGATGACGATCATCCTCGAGTGATCCGGCGATAGCGCGAACTGGACATTCGATCCGCCGCAGTCGACTCCTACTGCCCTGAGTATCTCGATCGAGGCTGTCCTCATCTTCTGGTATTCGGTATCCGAGAGCGTCTGGATCGGCGCGATTGTGATGCTGTCTCCGGTGTGGACTCCCATCGGATCCACGTTCTCTATCGAGCAGACGATGATCGCATTGTCCTTACGGTCCCTCATGACCTCCATCTCGAACTCCCTCCATCCGATGAGGGATTCCTCGATGAGGATCTCGTGCACAGGGCTTATCGAGAGGGCGTGCTCGCAGAGCGGGATGAAATCCTCCTCTGTCTCCGCGATGGAACCGCCCATGCCGCCGAGCGTGAACGAGGGGCGGATGATGAGGGGGAAGGGGATGCTCTCTGCGATGGCAAGAGCTTCATCGATGCTGTGCGCGATGCCGCTTCTTGCGCTCTCGTATCCAAGGGATGTGATGATTTCCTTGAACTTGCCCCTGTCCTCAGCCTTCTCGATGGCATCGGCTGAGGCGCCTATGACCTTCACTCCGTATTTTCCGAGAATGCCTTCCTTCTCCAGCTCCATCGTGAGATTGAGCGCTGTCTGCCCTCCCATCGTGGAGAGGATCGCATCGGGGCCGACCTGGTCGAAGATCCTCTCGATGTACTCCTTCTTCAGCGGCTCAAGGAAGATGTGGTCAGCGATTCCGGGGGTTGTCATGACGGTTGCCGGATTCGGGTTGATGAGTGAGACCTCATAGCCTTCCTCCTTCAGCGCCCGCACGGCCTGGTTTCCAGAGTAGTCGAACTCGCAGGCCTGGCCGATCACGATCGGGCCTGACCCGATAACGAGGATGTGATGTATGTCGTCCCTTCTCATCTTGCTTTCTCCATGAATGTATCGAATATGGCTTCTGCTTCCTCCGGTCCCGGGGAGGCTTCCGGGTGGAACTGCACCGAGCGCACGTTCAGCGTCTCGTCATAGAGTCCCTCAACGGTGCCGTCATCCGCATTCTCGAACCAGATGGAAGCCGTTGCAGGAAGGGAGCCGCGTTCCGTCATGAAGCCATGGTTCTGCGCAGTGACGAAGGTCCTGCCGGTGAGCGTGTCGCGCACAGGCTGATTCGATCCATGATGGCCGAACTTCATCTTCACCGTCCTGCCGCCGATTGCGATCGTTATGATCTGATGCCCGAGACAGATGCCTTCGATGGGAAGCTTGCCGACAAGCGCCCTGACAAGCTCCACTGCATCCGTGAGGAGGGCAGGGTCTCCGGGGCCGTTCGAGAGGAAGAGCGCATCCGGGTCTTCCCTGAGTATCTCGTCTGCCGTGACCGTGTGCGGGAAGAGGATCACCTCAGCTCCGCGCTTGTAGAGGCAGCTGATGATCGAGCGCTTGATGCCATAGTCGATGACGGCGAATCTCTTCTTCGGGTTCTCCGGGGCCTTGCAGAGTCCCGGTCCGAGCTCCGGATTGACGATGCGTTCCTTCACCGATACGCCATCGATGAGGTCGCGTTCCGTGATCATCGGGAATGTGGCGAGAAGCTCTTCCGCTTCCTTCCTCTTTTCAGGGGCGAAGATGACGGCATTCTGCGATCCGTGGTTCCTCAGATGGAGCGTCAGGGCCCTGGTGTCCACGCCTTCGATGCCCGTGATGCCGTTCTTTCGCATGAATTCATCGAGCGTAATGCGGCCTTCCATGACCGGTCCGCGGTAGAGCTTCCTTATGATAAGAGCAGCGGCCTTGATCCCGCTGCTCTCATTATCCGTGTCAGTGATTCCGTAATTTCCGATCATCGGGCTCGTCATCGTGACGATCTGACCGGCATATGATGGATCGGTGAGGATTTCCTGGTATCCGGGGATTCCTGTATTGAATACAGCCTCTCCGATGCTCAGCGCATTGTCAGCGCCGAATGCGGTGCCTGTGAATTCCTTACCGTCCCTGAGTCTGAGTATTGCCTTTCTTTCCATGGTTTTTTCCACGGAATAGTACAGTGAACCGGAATGGATATTCAACACTTATGCAATAAAAACAACACCATGCAACATTTCTGCAACGCGGGTCATTTCCCATTCCTGAAACGCTCGTCCCAGTCCTTCTCCTTGTCGTATGCGCTCGTTTCCGCCTCTTCCCATTCGGCATAGATCGTATCGTCGCTGCTCCGGCCTCTTCCTCCCGCGATATCATCATCGGCCTGCGGGGGCAGTATCAGCGCGAGCGCAAGGTAGATGGCGATGCCGGGGAAGACGCCGGTGAAGAGCACGATCAGGAACACTATGGCCCTTGTCATCCCCGGGTCGAGCCCTCTCCATTCTGCAAGTCCTGTGACAACACCGAATATCTTTCCTCTCGGCGAACGCACCCAACGTCTCGTTCTCATCATCGTTCTCCCCGTATATCCTAGCATCGATTCCTTTCCTTTCCCATCAGAGACCTGCTTTCTGCCTCAGTTTCTCCATCTCCTTCTCGATCTCGTCGGATTTCTCCATCTCCCTGAATCTCTCCTCCGGACCATCCCCGGTCCAGCTGCATGTCTCCATGCGTCTGACGCGGCTCTCCATATCCCGGAAACGCTCTTCCGTATCCATGTCCATCGAAGCTCTGGTACGCCGCTCGTTGCGCGCGCGTTCCTCCTTCTCCTTGAGGAGCCTCAGCCGCGTCTTCGACTCGGAGAGCTTTGCTTCGAGTTCGGATATGTTCTTCCGTGCCTCGCTGACGGTGCTCTCGTTCTCATCGATGAGATTCCGGAGCCTCTCTGCATCCTTCTCCGCCTGAAGCTTCTCGGCAACCGCTTCACGGGCAAGGTCATCCTTCCCGTTCTGCATCGCGAGAAGAGCGCGTTTCTCCCAGCGTCCCGCAGCTTCTGCGGCATCTGCTCTTTCCTTCTTCAGCTTTGAACCTTCTGCTATGGATCCGGCGCATGAGCTCTTGAGCTCAATGAGCGTGTCCTCCATTTCCTGGATCATCAGCCTGAGCATCTTCTCCGGGTTCTCGGCTTTCTCGAGCATTGCGTTCATGTTTGCGTTGATTATGTCTATGAATCTCGAAAATATGTTCATTTCTCACCTCTGCTCATCATATGCAGAGAGCGTGCCATCTGCGTATATTCCATGCTTTTCTGCCGTATTTATGGCTTAATACGCCATCTGATGGTATAATCCGCCATATGCCACGGGATAATATAAGGGAAGGAATAGGAGAGAGCGAGGTCTATCTCGATTTCATGGAGGCGGTATCACGCGTAGCGGGCATCGACCGCCCTGTCATATTCTGCGGGGAGCGCGGAAGCGGCAAGGAGCTTGCTGCAAGACGCCTGCATTTCCTTTCAAAGCGCTGGCAGGGGCCGCTTGTCACCGTAAATCTCGCATCCCTTCCTGAATCGCTGATCGAATCAGAGCTGTTCGGCTATGAGAGCGGCGCGTTCACCGGGGCGAAAGGAACGCGCAAGGGACGCTTCGAGGAAGCTGAAGGCGGCACGCTCTTCCTGGATGAGATCGCGCTTGTACCGCTTTCCGTGCAGGAGAAGATACTCCGTACCGTGGAGTACGGCACATATGAGCGCATAGGATCATCCGAGACGCGCCATACGGATGTGAGGATCATCGCTGCAACCAATGCTGATCTGAAGAAGATGGCGGAGGAGGGCAGATTCAAGGAGGATCTGCTTGACAGGCTCTCGTTCGAAGTCCTGTTCCTTCCGCCGCTCCGTGAGCGTGGCGGGGATATCATGCTGCTGGCCAATCATTTCGCAGCCGCCATGGCGACGGAGTGCGGGAAATCCGATGTCCCGTATTTCTCCCCGGAGGCGGAGGAGAAGCTGATGAGGTATCCATGGCCCGGGAACATAAGGGAGCTGAAGAACACCGTTGAGCGCGCGGTATGCCGCACGCGCGGTGCGGAGATCCGTGACATAGAGTTCGATCCGTTCCGCTCGCCATACAGGCCGCTTCCCGGCAGGAAATCCTCTGATCCGGCATTACGCCCTCTTTCTGATTACCCTCGCATCCATGATGACATCGATGTCGCGTTCCTTAAGAGAGCTCTCGAGGAAGGAGGCGGCAGCCAGAAGAGGGCAGCAGAGCTCCTGGGTATAACCTACGACCAGTTCCGCGGCATCTACCGCCGTCTCCGGAGCAGCATCTCAGGCTGAGGGGAAATAGAGCATCCGGGCATTCGAGAAGAAGATCTTCTCCGCCTGGCTGTCAGTGAGGATCGGCAGGAGGTAATCCAGCTGCCTGCTGTACGGTACGCTGCAGACGGTGCTCGGCGCATCGCTTCCCCACATGAGCCTGTCTGCTCCGATGAGATCAATGGCCAGCGCGGTGAATTCCCTTGCTCTCGGGAACGGATACTCCTCCGGGCGGACCTTGTGGAAGAGTGCCGCGAGATCGAAGAAGATATTATCCCTGTCCATGGTTCTCAGCCCTGCCTCAAGTTCTGTCCTGTGGTGCCTCTTCGGTGACATGAGATGGCAGATGACGATTGGCATCGAGGGGAATGCTGAAGCGATATTGCTCACGGCATCGGGCTGATTGCTGTCATCCCCGGGGCTCCCGAGATCGAATATGACACATCCTCCCGCTGCTGCAATCCTCTCATAGAAACCCATCATCAGAGCGGAGTCGAGACGGAAAGCGGGGTGTGAGCCCATGATGCCGCAGCCTGTGGACATCTCGAATTTGAAGTACCTGAAGCCCTGGTCCCCGATCTGGTGGGAGAGGATTGCATCGGCTTTCCTGCAGTATGGGTCGAATGTGGCTGCCACCTGGAAGCGATCCGGGTATTCTCTCCTGACATCGGCAAGGTAATCATTCTCAAAGCCGAGGAATCCGCCCTGGAGGAGCATCGCGCTTCCGATTCCGTTCTCATCCATCATTCTCAGCAGGCTCTGTGCGGTGAAATCCGTGTCCCCGTATCCATCAGGGATGATTTTCTCCTCCCTGCCTGTAGCCCAGCGGCCCCTGCCGCCGCCGATTGCCCTGAGCTCGCCTTCGGCACCGAAGCCGGCAAGCGTGCGGAATATATGCGCATGTGCATCGATTGCTTTCATGACGATACTCTATGGTCCTTCTGCATGGGCGTCAATGATTGCATACGCCTCCATGCTCCTGTAGAATCGCGGTATGGACCTATATATGGTTGCAACCCCGATAGGGAATCTCGAGGACATCACCTACAGGGCCGTAAGGATCCTGGGCGAGGTGGATGTCATTGCATGCGAGGATACCAGGCATACGATGCAGCTTCTGTCTCATTACGGGATACAGAAGCGTCTCATCGCGTGCCACGCGCATAATGAGGAAGAAAGCTCAAAGGGCATTCTGTCGCTTCTTGACAGCGGTCTCTCCGTAGCCTACTGCTCGGATGCGGGGACGCCGGGTGTCTCAGATCCCGGGGCGAGGCTTGCCGAGCGGATACGCCAGGACGGAAAGCATCGCGTGGTGCCGGTTCCTGGTGCCTCGGCGGTCATCACGCTTGTCTCTGCTGCCGGGAATATCGGCAGGAGCTTCACGTTCGAAGGTTTCCTCTCCCCGAAGAAAGGGAGACGGACGAAGCGGCTGGAGTCGCTCATGGCTGCGGGCAATGCATTCGTCATCTATGAGTCGCCGTTCCGCATAGTGAAGACGCTCGAGGATATCCGTTCCGTCTCCCCGGACTGCCGCCTTGTCGTCGGAAGGGAGCTCACGAAGGCGCATGAGGAGATCATCGCAGGGTCTCCCGGGGAGATCATCTCCTCTCTCTCGTCCCGTGATCGCATAAAAGGCGAATTCGCAGTGATCGTCATCCCGGAGGATGCTGATGATAACGATAAAGAAGATCCGGAGCCTTAAGCCGAGGGTCCAGCTGAGGAAGGCTGCCGATGTCTTCCATGAAGCCAGTACCGGAGAGGCTGATGAGGAATACCTCAGCGAGGTTCTGGGCATCATCCTGTCCTCGGATCTTGTGAGCGAGAGCGAAGGCGAGCGGCTCAGGGGATTCTTCTCAAAGGGACCCGGAGTCGGATATGAGGATATCTACTATAATGTGCTCGCCGTGCTCGGGGACAGCCCGGCGGACTGGGACAGGCGGACCGAGGAGGGGGAGATAGACTGGTCGGTGAGGAAAACGCTCGGCCATCGTCTTTTCCTCGATCATCTCAGGTCTCCGTACAATGTCGGCGCCATATTCCGCAATGCGGAGGCTTTCTGCGTGGATGGCATCTATCTTGCGCCTGGAACCGCCTCGCCCATGCATCCCAGGGCAGAAAGGACATCAAGGCGTACCGTAGAGGCCATTCCATGGAAGGAATGCGAGCTTTCGGAACTTCCCGGAGATGTCCCTGTATTCGCGCTCGAGGTCGGAGGCTGTCCGATCCATGACTTCCGTTTTCCGGAGCGTGGAATCTGCATCATCGGCTCCGAGGAGACGGGCATCACGGAGGAAGCCAGAAGGCTTGCCGGGGCATCATGCGGCATCGTTTCGATTCCGCAGTACGGGGCAAAGGGCTCCATAAACGTGGCATCTGCAGCGGCTATCCTCCTCTTCGAGTGGCTCAGGAATGCTGATATCTGAAAAAAATGCTTGCAATGATGTAATGTTGTATTAACATTAATACAAGTATGAAAGCTATATTGCAGCATATCCAGCCATTTGAGATTGAATGCATCGTGCGCATCCTGGCAGCAGCGCTCTGCGGGCTACTGATCGGCATCGAGAGGGAGAAGCGGGCAAAGAGCGCAGGTATCCGCACGCATATACTCGTCGCGATATCCTCTGCCCTGATGATGGCGGTCTCGAAGTATGGATTCTTC
>CALXKY010000049.1 GCA_944389055.1 uncultured Spirochaetaceae bacterium
AACAGCACGAAGTATGTGAGCTACAAGGACCTGAAGGCCGTCTGCCGTGACCTGAAGAGGATCTACAGCGCCCCCTCGGAGGAAGAGGCGCTGCTGGCGCTTGATGATTTCGGGAAGGCCTGGGATTCCAAGTACCCGATGATACGGCGCTCATGGGAGAGCCACTGGAACGACCTCAACGAGTTCTTCCAGTACCCGGATGAGATCCGAAGGGTCATCTACACCACGAATGCCATCGAGAGCCTGAACTATTCGCTCAGGAAGGTGACCAGGAACCGCTCAGCATTCCCGGATGATGACTCGGTCTACAAGATCATGTATCTTGCCATTGGAAAGGCGAGCCAGAAATGGACTCAGCCAATCCGCAACTGGGGACTTGCCATCAGCCAGTTCTCCATCGTCTTTGGAGACAGGGTCAAACTATGATTGAGAATTCAGCTTACACAGAATTCTTGACAGCCCCGCAATAAGTGCAACCCTTCCTGTCCGCTCTCAAGATTCGCATACCGCAAAAAGAAGGAGCTGATCTATCATGGCAAGGCGGCTGTGGCAGTGGCCAACTTTTTACAAGTCAAGTTCTAATTGGGCTGTATCTGCAAATTCAAAAGCATCACCATTCATAACTATCTGTTTACCATCTTTTTCACAGAAATCATGAATGGAGGCAATAAATAACTGATGTGCAGAAAAATCACGTTTTAATATTGATATCATTTCCTTTACTGCAGAGCTTTCCACTTCACGACCAGATGGAGAATCAATAAAAAGTGGTAGGTTGTAACCCATTTGCTCACTCAATATCAGATTGTAACTTAATCGATAAGAAAAAACTAATTTGTGATATATTGCACCAGAAAGACTTTTAATATCTGTAAAAACACATGGATTCTCAGTATCAATATAACCATCAACCTTTAACATCTTAGAATAGTAAAGTATTTTCTGATTAAGTTTTATTAGCCAATCATTATTCTTCTGACTTTCCAAATTTATTTTTTCTTTTAACTCTTTTTTTTCTTTGTTCAACTGGCCTATTGACTTCTCAATAATCTCCGTTTCAACGGGCAATTCAACAACTCTCTTATCATATAATTCAGCAATCGATTCAGGAGTAAATAACTGAGAATGTATTTCATGATCTTCAGCTATCTCATTTTCAATTTTTGCAATTTTTTTCTTTATATCCTGAAGCTGTATCTCTCTGCGTTTTATTTCTAGTCGATTTAATTCCTCATTATCGTTATAATCTTCAAGTGTATTCTTCGAAACTTCGACTATTTGTCCGCATTCACATTTTACATGTATTCTATATCGCTCAAGCCATGCAAGAAAACTCTCATTACCTTTAATAATATCTTTGTATTCCGATATTTCCTTCTCTAATTTTTCTTTCTCTAGCAATAGCCCAAGCTTATCTTTTTCCAGTTCTGCTCTTCTAGATGGCTTATCAATATCTTGGTGAACTTCGATAACTCCAGAAGTATTAGTAAGTTTGTCCTTATATAAGGCTACAGCTTTCATACTCTTATACTTTTCTAATACCTGATTTTTCTTTTCTAGAGTTGCCTCTAGTTGTAATAATTCATCTGACCCTTTTAAACCTTGAAGAAATTCTTCAATGTGAAACTTATTCTTTCCAATTACTGTCCCACGATTTAGTAATGTCCACCCTTTTTCCTGATCAAAGTAAATTGTACCAAGCAAGTTATTCAGCAAGTTAGTATTCGTTATTCCAAACAAATAAGAATGAATAAGATGCGTGTCTTGTGGCAATACAAATGTGTTATCTTCAATATGAATACTTGCTGAATCTCGAATTATTTTTACATCCTTCCCATCAATATCCAAAGTTGTAGTTACAACATAATCGGTAAATTTCACTTTTCTTGTTGCGGGGATATCAAAACAGAGTCCATAGAGAATAAACCGAATCAATGTTGATTTTCCTGTTCCATTGTATGAACTGAAGATATAATTCCTTGAAGTATCAAATTCAAATCGCTTTGCTTTTCTTGACTTATCTCCTCTTGGGAAAAATTCAATTTCCTTGATTATCATCATTTTATCCCCGCTGCTATCTTAATATCATTAATAGTTTCTCTCTTCTTGATAGTCGCCATCAAAACTATCTTAATAAAAGATTCTCGTTCTTGCTCATTTGGTATCAATTTCTGGAATTCGTCATTATAATCTGTCCAGTGTTTTATGATATATTCTTCCTTAGAAAGATGTGAAAGCTCCTTAGCTTTTAGAAATTCACTCCTTACACGAGTGAAGAATTCATACTTCGAAGGTAATCCTCGGACTAAAGAATCATATTTCTCCATCACATCCGAATAAAGATCTAAATTACATACTCTTGAGTACAAATCTTCATCGACTTGATGTTCTATAATTATCAGAATAATGGGGAAGATTGCTTCCTTCTTACTTAAGGAAACATGTCTTTTTGAATTATTCTCTCCAAAAATAAGACGCCATTCATCAAGAGCTTTTTGGCCTTTGCCGACAACTCCTGCATTTTCCAAGAATTCATCAATAACTCTCTTTATGATTCCATACCTTTCTGTATCATCATCCCCAGAAAACTTGATAGAAAGAACTTTGAATTTTCCAGTATTAAAATCTTTCTCTCCAAGATCTCGAAGATATGTGCACACTTTCTGTTTATCATCATCCATAAAACCATCAAATGAAGTTAATAAGTTTGCATATACTTCTGGTGATTTACTTTTTAATGGATTCAAGTGGTTTGTAACATAAATTAGGGCAGCGGAATCGTTCGGGCAATCAGCAAGAGACGTTAATGCTTCTTTCAACTGTGCAATTTCATTTTTAGAAGTTTTAAGCGATGAGGCTTTTGCTTGTGCATATATTTTCGTTGAATCATCTAGCAAGATCTCAATATCCTGACATTCTCCTTTCATCTTTATAGATTCAGCATGCTTTATATTTGTCAGGAAAAGATAAATTCCTGCGGCAGTCTGAAAAATCCATCCAAAAGAACTTCCAGAAGCATTTGGTGATCTTTTCTTATCTGCCATAAATTATTTCCCTCCTCTAAAATCATACTTGAAGGATTTACCATCAATCAAGAAAAGATATTTACATAATCCTGTCATTGTATCTTTTTATGTTATAATATGTTATAAATCAATTTTGGATAATACAGATAATACATATACCAGTTTTAAAGATTTTTCGCTGGTAGGAATTTGGAAGGAAAAATCTCAAATAATAACGATAATCGACATAAAATAAAAAAATCGTCATAAAACAATTACTTGTTTTACTACGATTTACACACTACGTTAAAAGTGCAATCATTCCCACTCAATTGTTCCAGACGGTTTCGGTGTCATATCATAGCAGACACGGTTAACGCCTTTAACTTCCTTCAGGATCCTGTCAGTTATATGGCTCAGGAGCGCAAACGGGATGTCCTCAACGGTTGCGGTCATGGCATCCTTCGTGTTGACTGCCCTGATGATGACAGGATACTCAAATGTTCTCTTCCCATCCCGTATTCCCGTCGAGCGGAAATCAGGAACTATGGTGAAATACTGCCAGACCTTGCCCTCAAGCCCATTCTTCGCAAACTCCTCGCGGAGTATCGCATCGGACTCGCGGACGCACTCGAGTCTGTCGCGGGTGATGGCACCAAGGCATCTGACACCGAGGCCTGGTCCGGGGAATGGCTGGCGGTATACCATGCTGTCTGGCAGGCCGAGAGCCTTTCCGACTACCCTGACCTCATCCTTGAAGAGGAACTTCAGAGGCTCCACAAGCTCGAACTTCAGATCCTCGGGAAGACCGCCTACATTGTGATGTGCCTTCACACCGTCGCTTTCAAGGATATCCGGGTAGATCGTGCCCTGGGCAAGGAAAGAGATGCCCTCAAGCTTCCTCGCCTCCTCCTCAAAGACCCGGATGAACTCTGCGCCGATGATCTTTCTCTTCGTCTCCGGATCAGAAACTCCCGCAAGCTTATCAAGGAAACGGTCTGCGGCATCTACGTAGATGAGGTTCGCATCCATCTCATGCCTGAAAACCTGCACAACCTGCTCCGGCTCCCCCTTTCTCAGAAGGCCATGATTGACATGAACGCACACGAGATTCTTTCCGATCGCCTTTATAAGAAGCGCTGCGACAACAGAGGAGTCAACACCTCCGGAAAGAGCAAGAAGGACCTTACCATCCCCCACCTGCTTCCTGACATTCCCGATTTCCTCAGCGATGAAAGCTTCTGCAAGATCCGCTGTCGTGATTCTCTCCATATCCGCCGGACGCACATTGCTTCTGTTATCCATATACGCTCCTTATGATTGCTGTTCCATTGTATATTCATTTCCCGGTGAAATACCAGACTTCAGACGGTAATCTCAATCCTGTTCCCTTCGCCGTCAAGGACAACGCTCTCGTAATAGCCGTCACCGGTAAAGCGCGGACCGCTTGTGACTTCGTATCCATCATTCCTGAGTCTTGCTGTAAGCTCATCCACGCCTTCACGGCTTCCGACGCTGAATGCGATATGCGCATAGCCAGGAACAGTCTCCGGTCCGCTGACGGGCTTCATTGAATCCAGCGTCATGATCTCAAGGCGTGCTCCATCGGAGAATGTCAGGAAATAGGAACTGAAACCTGTCTTCGGATTATGATACAGACTGCCGCAGCGGGCATCGAAATAGCGGACGAAGAAATCACGGCCTTACTCAGATCAATCACATAGATCGCAGCATGATCAATACGCATGCCCTATGATACCACCACACCCCGGACTGACCTGCGATAGATGGCAAGCGACGCTGCCGCCGTAATCGCTTCAGTGATCCAGAAAGCATGCCACACCCCGTCCGGCCCCAGACCTGCCGGAAACGCGAGGACATACGAGAGAGGTATGATGACCACTGCGTAGCGGAGAAGCGATATCAGAAGCGATGGAAGTCCCTTGCCAAGACCCTCAAGCGCACCGGAAGCAGCAACGGACACGGACGATACAACAAACCCTATGCTGATGATCCGCAGTGCTCTTGCCCCTTCCTCGATTGTCAGAGGATTATCGGAGAAGAGCCCGATAAGAGCCTTCGGGGCAATCATGCAGAGCACAGTCCCAAGCAGCATTATCACCGCACACATGAGCGTCACGATGATGAATATCCTTCTCACCCTCTCATTCTCGCCCGCACCGTAGTTGTATCCGATCACAGGCCTCATGCCCTGCACGAAACCGCTTGCAGGAAGATAGAGGAACGTCTGCAGCTTATAGTAGATACCGAGGATGAGCGTGTAGATTACCGAAAAAGAAGAGAGGATGGCATTCAGTGCTGACACCAGCAGAGAAGGCAGCGCTATGCTGAGCGTCGCAGGTATCCCGACCGTGTAGAGACGGCCAGCCATGCAGATGCCATCACGTATGAGCGATTTCCGGAGCCTCACGCTCATCGGGGAGAGGAAGTAGACAAATATATAGACAATCAGCGCAAGAAGCTGCCCAAGTCCTGTTGCGAGCGCGGCTCCGTCTATTCCCATCTCAGGGAACGGACCGATGCCGAATATCAGGAGCGGATCGAGTATGATATTCGCTATGCATCCGGCCATCATCGCAGACATGGCGACTTTCATGCGCCCGACCGCCTGGAATATTTTCTCAAAAGCGATGCCGGCCGTATCGACAGCGGAGAATGCAAAGACGATGAAGGCATAGCGCGTACCTGCCTCAAACACGGTCTCTGAAGATGTGAACATCCTCAGAAAGGAAGGAGACAGAGCGATGCATATAATTGAGAGAACAAGGCCATGGACCACTGCAAGCACCATACCGCCTGCTGCGGCAGCATCTGCCTCCTTCCGGTTTCCAGCTCCGGAATGGAATGCGATGACGGCATTGATGCCCACTCCGAAGCCTACCCCAACCGAATGCACAAGGTTCTGCAGAGGAAAGACAAGCGACAGAGCTGTCATCGACTCCTCGCTGATCCTTGCCACGAAATAGCTGTCCACGATGTTGTACAGCGAACTGAAAAGCATCGAGATGACCATAGGAAGGGACATCGAGAGAAGAAGCGGGAGGAGATTCCTTCTCCGCATAAAATCATCATGCTGTGACGATACCTGGGAACAAGTCATTGAAAACCAGCCTTGCAATAAGATTCCTCGAGTGGCGAAAAGATGGCGATGCAGGAAAAATCCACTCCGGTTTTCGTAGCCTCGATAATCAGCGAAAACAATGAGCCTGTCAATACAGGGGGACTTGCATGGTCCGCTGCAGCGCTGTAGTTTTCATATATGACCGGAAACGTGCTTATCGTAAGCTTCCGCCCAGAAGGAAGGGAGACAGCGGCATTGGCAGAGGAGCTTATCAGGATCTCTCCTGTCCCCGCAGCTACCGCATGCCTCAGAAGCAAGCCAGGCAGCTCCGTGCCGGAACTCAGCAGCGCAATCGCTGAATCAGATGGGGACACTCTCATCATGCCAATGCTCATCCAGAAAGGCAGTGCCTACCGCGCTATCCTTTCCTATGGATGCAGAACCGGGCTGCCCCTTCTCGGAGATGAAGAGTCTGCCTCTGAAGCCGCAGAGGCTCTTTCAGAAGCGCTTGAACGGAAGGACGGAAAGAACTATCTCATCATCGCTCACGGCGACAGAGAAGGGAATACGGACGAATACCGGATGCTGAAATCCCTTTTAAGGGATGATATGATGCTCTGCTCCCTCAGCGGCCAGGATGCTTTCTCGCCGGAAGCTGTCCCATATGCAGCGGAGACTGAGATAATACCATTCCTCCTTTCATATGGATTCCATGCAGGGAAAGATATAGAAGAAATAATACTTCCGGAACTGGAACAGACGAGAAAAGCATATATCCGCAGATGCAGCCTGCTTTCCCTGTCCACACGCTTCGAAGAGATGGTGGTCAGGCATTTCATGGAGCTTGTCACTCAATGAAGATGATGCCTTCACGGCCATCTTCCCCTATGTACTGAGCCCTGCTGAGGCCAAAAAGCTTCTCTGCAGTCCGTTCACTCAGGAATGCATCCCTGGACTGGAATGCTGCAAGGGAACCTCCGGAGAGCACGATGATATCATCGGCAACGGAAAGCGCGCGGCTTATATCATGGAATGAGACGATGACGGTGCGGCCTTCATCCCTCAGTTTCCTGATCTCAGCCTCCGTCTTTCCGCGGAACCTCTGATCAAGGCTGGCTTCTGGCTCATCGAACGCATAGAGGCGGGCTGAGCGCATAAGAGCGAGCGCAAGGAATACCATCTGCCTTTCTCCTCCTGAAAGCGCAGGAACCCGCGAATCCATGATCCGTTCAAGCCCGAACGAGCAAAGCTTCTCTGCTGCGCCATCAGCCATTGAAAGGAGACGGCGTACAGTCAGATCCGGAGAAGGAAGCAGCTGCGGAAGAAGCGAATGCAGCGTCTTCCTCTCCTTCCGGCTGAACGTCCTGAGTTCCCTGCCGTCATAGAGGATGGAACCTGAGTAGGAATGGAAATATGACGTAAGGGAGCGTATGAATGTTGTCTTCCCGCTTCCGTTATCACCGAGAAGCGCATAGATATGCCCCTCTTCAAGATCCAGGGAGATATCCTCAAGCAGGAAACGGCTTCCTGTTCTTATGGAGAGACCGGCAACAGCTATCATCGTCTGGCCCTCCTTATGAGAAGGAAGATGAAGAACGGCACGCCAAGCATCGCCATGAAGACTCCGGCAGGAAGCTCCGACGGCCTTACAGCTGTGCGCGCAAGGAGATCAGACAGCAGCACGAGGAGCGGTCCCAGCAGCAGTGAAAGAACGAGCGTACGCCTGCTTCCTCCTCCGCTGAGATGCGATGCGATGTGCGGTGTTACAAGCCCCACGAATCCCAGAAGTCCCGAGAATGAGACGGCACTTGAGGCAAGCAGGGCCGCGAGCGCTGCAAGCATGGCCCGTATGTGTCCCGGGCGATAGCCGAACGAGGAGGCAAGCTCATCTCCAAGCATGATTGCATCCATGACATCTGAGAACAGAAGCGCTGCAGCAGAAGAGGCGATGATTATCGCACCGGGAACGGCGAGCTGGGAGCCTCTTACGGAAGCGAAGCCGCCGATGGAGAATGCGCTGTACGACCCCATAACATCGGGATCCAGCGAACTGAGCGTGCTGATAAGCGCGTTGAAGAGCGCGTTCACGGCTATACCTGCAAGGATCAGCGAGCTTGACCGTCCCGTACGACCTCCGGTCAGAGATGAAATCAGGAAAACAGCGGCTGCAGCAGCAATACCGCCAGCGAAGGCTGCAATCGGAAGGAGACTGAAAAGCTCCGGGAAGAAAGACAGGAAGAGAAGCACAGCAAACCCCGCTCCGGAATTCATCCCTATGATATTAGGACTTGCGAGGTCGTTTCCCGTCGCGGTCTGTATCAGGACACCCGCGGCAGCAAGGGCCATGCCTGAAAGAACCGCAGCAGCTGTACGCGGAAGCCTTATCGAGAAGAGGATGATTCCATCGGGACCTTCTCCCCTGAGCGCACTTGCCAGATCGATATCGGTGCTTCCATACGCCAGAGAGGCAGCTGCAGCCAGGACAAGAAGCACGGCAAGCACAGCAGCTTTCCTTCCTATGCCGCAATCAGCCATAGAGCAGTTCCTCCATCATGCGGTATGCATCCGCCCAGTGGCCGCAGGGCTTGTAGTGGAAGAGCTCCTTCGGAAGGTAATGGACATTGCCTGAACGCACCGCCGGTATATCGCGCCATCCAGGCTCGGAGAGAAGGCTGCTGACATATGCGAGGCTCGCCTCCTCATCACCCTGCGCGACAATGAGCAGCATGTCTATATCGGAAGACACGAGAGCCTCCAGCGAGAGCGTCTCTGTACGGGCATCCATCGAATCGGCGGCATTCACAGCTCCGAGATCGCTGATGATCCGTGCTGCGAAATGGTCCTCCGTACGCTTGGCACGGACAGCGGAGAATGCGCTGCCGGCACGTATGAAAAGGACGCATGGTCTGTCCTTATGGCTCCGGGCCTCGGCAATGATCCGCTCTATCTCATCTTTCTGCCCGGTGCCGTATTCTTCATAGAGATCTTCCCGCCCTGTGATTTCCGTAAGCTCCCGGAATGAGGAAAGGAAATCATCGAAGCTATCGAGACGAAGGAGCAGCATGCGCTTTCCTATACCATCCATGAAGCCTTTGAGCCTGACATGGCTAAGCGTATCCACAGAACCGATGATGAGATCAGGATCAGCGCTGATCAGCAGCTCGGAATTGATGCTGCGTCCTGAGGATGAATCGATGATGATGGCATCGGAAGAGGCAAAGCCCCGGTCCACGGCTTCCTGCACCGTGATATCCACGGTACCGCCCGCAAGCTTCCACAAGTCGGCAAGAGATGAGCTGAGGCATGCCGTTCCGGCTGCCTGAAGCGGCAACGCAAAGGCCGCAAGACACAGAAAAAGAAAGAGCCTTCTGAACATCAGATTCCATCCATGACGGAATCCGGATTATTTCAAGGCCCTTTCCTTTCTATGAAGTCTGGCAAATCCAGAAACCGACTCAGCAGGTTGCCCCGCCGATTACAGTTTTCTTCAGGATCGCATCCTTGTCAATGGATGAGCTGAAGAGCTTCTCCTCAACATGATCAAGACCAAGGCGTGTAACGGTATCGGCAAAACGCTCACCGCTTATTCCCTCATCCCGGAAAAGAAGAATCGCATTCTCCACTGTCCTGATGACCTCTTCCTCGCTCCTGAGGATCCGCGAAAGACGCCTGCCCATCTCTACCTTCTTGCCCCAGCGGCCGCCGACGTATATGGCGTATCCAGTCGTATAATGATCTGCGACGCCGAACGGGCATCTATCAAGGCAGCGACCGCAATGATTGCATTCATCAGCCGGAATGACGACCTTGCCATCCACTGTATGCGCGATCCTGATCGGGCAGGATGTTTCAATCTGGCAGACCTTGCAGCCGCGGCACTTATCAAAATCGAAATCGATCAGGCGCTGCCCCACGATCCCTACATCATTCAGACTCGGCTTCACGCAGTTGTTCGGGCACCCTCCCACCGCGATCTTGAACTTATGCGGCAGAGCGACATCATGCCATCCATCATAGAAAATCGTATGGAGCTTCTCGGAAAGAGCGAATGTGTCGATCAGCCCATACTGGCATGTGGTGCCTTTGCATGAAACCACGGGGCGCACCTTGCTGCCGGTTCCGCCGGTTTCGAGACCATGAGCACGCAGAAACCCGAAAAGGGATTCAAGGTTCCCATACGGAACGCCCTGGATCTCCAGCGTGAGGCGGGTCGTCATAGTCACCTCTCCTGAACCGAAGCGTGAAGCAGCCTCGGCTATGGCCATCTGCTCTGCGGATGTGATCTTCCCGTTTCTGGTAATGACCCTGACATTGAAATGATCCGGCTGCCTCTTGTCCTGAAGGCATCCCAGACCCTTCACCCTCTTTACCTCGTCAGCAGGAATCACTGAGCCGAAATCAACACGAACATCATTGAACGTGAGGCCGCCTTCAAGCACCTTAGTTTCCGTGTAGCCATATGACTTCAGCCTGTTCTGAAGGAAGTATCCGCGTTTGCCGCGTGCGCAGACGAGAAGGAGCTTCTCATCCTTGCCCAGCCCCTGGATCGGACCATCAACCTTGCCGAGATCGACCCAAACTGCACCGGGAATCGTCTTCTCCGGATGCACATCGACAACCTTGTATCCCTTCGCACGCGTTTTCATGTACTCTGCCGGCGTCATCGTGCAGAACTCACCGGCAAGCTTGTTCTCAAGGATGCAGCATAGCTGCACGAACGGGGATATGGCTGTCGAGAATGGCGGAGCATAGGAGAAATCCATCGCGTTGAACTCCTCAAGCCTCATGCCCTTTGTGACAGCTATGACCGCGATATCAGTCATCTTATCGACATTGCCGCTTCCAAGCACCTGGAATCCAAGTATCCTGTGAGTGGAAGCCTCGGCGACCAGCTTCATGATGAAGAATGACGAACCCTCATAGTAATGAGCTTTATCATCAGTGACAGCAACAGCCGAAACAGCATCAAAGCCTTCCTTGAGCGCCTGTGCTTCCGTAAGTCCGGTTCTGCCGCCATTGAGCGTTCCGAGGATCTTCACGACGCCGGTACCGACAGCTCCCGGATACACCTCATCCTTCCCCGCGATATTCTCAGCGAGGATGCGCGCGGAGATATTCGCAGTGGATCCCATGGCTGAATACATGCGCTTGCCTGTTATCCTGTTCCTGACAAGCGCGCAGTCGCCAGCGGCATATACGCCATCTATATTCGTCATCATGCCGGAGTCGACAAGGATGGCACCTTTCTCCATCTCAATCGGCGTACCGCTGAGGAATGCTGTTGAAGGACGCACGCCAAGTGCGAGGATGACGAGGTCGGCAGGAACCGTCCCCTTGTCAGTCCTTACGCCTTCCGCCCTGACCGCACCTTCAATGGCTTCAAGACGAGCCGATGTCATCACCCGTATGCCGTCTTTCTCCATCTGACGTCTCGCCCAGAGCGCCATCTCCTCATCGAAGGCATTCGGCATGATCTGCGGTGCCATATCCATCACAGTGACATCAAGACCATCATCCTTCAGGTTCTCGGCAATCTCGAGTCCGATGAAGCCAGCACCTGCTACGACAGCCTTCCTCACATCGCTCCTGCGGGCATACTCCCTGATTGCCTCGGCATCATCCGGGGTCCTGACCTTGAATACTCCCTCAAGCGAAGTGCCCTCCACGGGAGGAACGATGCTCTCGGCACCAGTTGCTATGACAAGGCGGTCATAGCTCTCCTTCTCCATCTTCCCGCCGCGGATGTACTCAACGGTCCTCGCCTCGAAATCCACGGCAGTGACCTCTGCTCCGGTGACGACCTCTGCACCTGTAAGGGCGGTGAATTTCTCCGGAGTATTCACGATAAGAGCGCTTCTATCAGGAATGACGCTGCCGATGTAATAAGGCAGACCGCAGCCTGCATATGAGATATCATTGCCTTTTGTGATGATCCGTACGGATGCGCTCCTGTCTTCTCTCTTGAGCTTTGCAGCAGCTTTCGTTCCAGCTGCGACACCGCCTAGAACAAGTACTTTCATAATCGCCTCCGTTTCCATTGTATTACCGTGAAGCGTAAATGAAAACCGCCACGGAAGACCATGGCGGTATATCGAGGGAAATGGAGCTGCTACTCCTGCTCCTTTATGCCTCTGAGGATCCTCTCCTTCTTCCTCCGCTTGGGGTCGAGCGCATGCTCAGCAAGCGTAACGAGCTTGGTGAGAAGCGCAGAGATCACGAAGTACATGATCGCGGTGACGATGAGAGGGAAGAATGCCTCGTATGTCCTGGACCTGACGAGATCGCTTATCTTCGTGAGATCGAGGACCGCGATATATCCGACAACCGAAGTCTCCTTTATCAGCGTCACGACCTCATTGCGGTATATCGGAAGGAAGTGCTGTGCAGCCTGCGGGAGTATGATGCGGAAGAAGCTCTGGCTCTCAGAGTATCCGAGCGCCCTGGATGCCTCGAACTGTCCCTTGCCTATTGCATGGCAGCCGACGCGGAGCATATCTATCATGGAGCACGCGAACATCAGCGAGAAGCCCACGATGGATACCCATGTGCCGCTCAGGGATGATGATCCGAAGACAATATAGTACAGGATCATCAGCAGGAGAACGGTCGGCATCCCGTGTATGAGCCAGAGGAAGAAATTCGTCGTGCCGTTTGAGATGCGCCCGCCTTTCCGGCAGACCATGTATACGAGGAATCCGAGCACGGTTCCGGCAATAATGGAGACAACGGTGATGAGGATCGTGACGCCAGCACCCTGGAGGAAGAGCTCCCATCTCGATTCCCTGATGAATGTCTTCTCGAAGCTCTCGGCAAGCTTATCGAAGAAGCCGGCTGCATTCTCATCCTCGCCGAGTATGACAAGCCTGATCGGGGTCGTGTAATAGACATCGGAGAGCGTTCCCGTCTCATTGCGTTCCGCACTGACGACGATGTTCATACCGATATCATACTTACCGGTCTCCACGCCCGGAGCGATTGCCTCGAAAGGAACTTCGAAGAATTCAGGCGTATAGCCATACGCACGCGCAAAGCGGCAGATGAAATCAACATCGAAACCTGAGATATTCCCATTGCTGATGAAGGAGAACGGCTCATAGCCGC
>CALXKY010000050.1 GCA_944389055.1 uncultured Spirochaetaceae bacterium
CATAGAAGGGAGCGCGCGGGAAGAGATAAGAAAGCGCCTCGATCCCCTTGCCGTGGATATGGAATCAGCTGCTGTTGCCCAGGTGTGCCATGCCAGCAGGATCCCGTTCCTGAGCGTCCGGACCATTACGGATACGGCAGAACATGACGGGATCGGAAGCTTTCATGAGAATTGTCTCCGTGCCGCCCGGCAGAGCGCAGAGACAGTGCTCGGAATGCTCGGAGACGGAATGGCTGTCAGGCTCTGAAAATCCTTTCCGCGAGCTTCATGTTCTCAATCACGTGCACACCGAATGGGCAGCGCTTCTCGCAGCCTCCGCATCCGATGCAGTCCTTTCCGTTCGCAGAGAGGCTGAGATAGTGCTCCCTCAGAGAGGGAGGTGTTTCCGGCTGCATTGCCGCAAGATCGGATAGCTTGCTTACCATCGCTATATCTATGCCGGCAGGGCATGGCGCGCAGTGTCCGCAGTATGTGCATTGTCCGGAATATGCATGGAAAGGAGCTGATGCAAGGACTGTTGCATAGTCCTTTTCCTCATCCGAAGCTGTCTCATATGCAGCAGCATCATCTACGTGTCCGATAGAATCGCAGCCTGTGAGCACACTCGCGACAGCAGGGCGCGTGAGCGCGTAATGAATGCACTGGACCGGTGTGAGTGCGACACCGAAAGGAGAGACGGCGGCATCGAACAGCCTTCCTCCTGCATAGCCTTTCATGACAGTGATTCCGACGCCGTTCTGCTCGCATATGCGATAGAGCTCTGCTCTCTCCGGGGCGATTCCACCGATTCCTTCCGTGTATGTCCTGCTGTCGAAATAAGCATCAAGATCCTCTGAAGCCGGAAGCATATCGAATGCCGGATTCACGCTGAAGAGAAGCATTTCAATCCTGCCGCTTTCTGCGGCAAGCCTTGCAACGGCAGGATTGTGAGTGCTCATTCCGATATGGCGTATCGTGCCTTTCTCCTTGAGCTTGAGCGCATAGCCATAGAAATCCCCATCCATGATGGCATTGAATTCCTTTACCTCATCAACGAAATGGATCATGCCAAGATCGATATAGTCGGTTCTGAAGCGATCCATCAGATCCTGGAAAGCTTCTTCTGCCTTCGCGAGATCCCTGGATTTTGCATACTGTCCATTCTGCCATGTCGATCCGAGATGCCCCTGAATGATCCACTTTTCACGCCTTCCGGCAATCGCATTCCCTATATCAGAGCGGACTTCAGGACCTGGCATCCAGCAGTCGAGGATGTTTATTCCTTTTTCCTCCGCGTGCCTGATTATAGCGCGGACCTCGTCACTGCTGTGCCGTTCAAGCCACTCTCCGCCGAGCCCTATCTCACTGACCATGAGCCCTGTCCTGCCCAATGCCCTGTATCTCATCCGTGTTTTCTCCTTATCCGAAAGAGTATCATGGAATAGGTATACCAGCTATAATCATCAGTGCGGGAGGCGTGCATGGAGTATATCAGCTATTATCAGTCACCGCTTGGACGGATTCTCATGGCAGCCGATGATGATGGCCTCACAGGACTCTGGTTCGAAGGCCAGCGCTATTTCGCTCTCAGCCTTGATGAGGAACATGCAGAGTGTCTTACTCCAATGCTTTCTGCCGCAGCAGCATGGCTCGATATCTATTTTTCAGGAGGAAAACCTGATTTCCAGGTACCGCTCCATATCAAAGGGTCCGCTTTCCATAAGGAGGTTTCCGCCATCATGCAGTCGATTCCATACGGTACAACGATGACATATGGAGAGATAGCTGCCACAGCTGCCGCACGCCTGGGGAGGCCACGCATGTCCGCAAGGGCTGCGGGCGGTGCAGTGGGGCACAATGCGGTCTCCATAATCGTGCCATGCCACCGCGTAGTAGGGGCTGGCAATAGTCTCACAGGCTATGCGGGCGGTATATGGCGGAAGGTCAGGCTCCTTCAGATGGAAGGTGCGGATATCAGCAGATTCCGCATTCCCATGAAGGAAAAGCCCGCTGATTGCATTCTCATGGCTTCGCCTTCCTGAGCCGCATCATGTATATCAATACAGCTGCTGCAGCTGTAAGCAGTGCTGAGGATGGCGTTATGTACCACAGTCCCTCCAGTCCTGCGCCTCTCAGCATAAGCATCATCGCGGCCGGGAATATGAGTGCGCTGCAGAGCGAGAGCAGCGTTGCCTCCCTGTTTCTTCCGATCGCTGATGAGAATGACTGGCACGAGTAGCTTATCCATCTTACGATGTATGTCAGCCCCATGATGCTGATGGCATGCACGGCCAGGCTGAGTGTCGTGGCATCGGCTTCAAGGAACAGCGAGAATATCTGTCCGGGGAAGAATTCAAGAACGAGCGTGAAGGCAAGGCACATGATGGCAAGCGCTGCGGTGCACCTGAGTGCTATCTGCCTTGCCCTGTCATTCCTTCCTGCTCCCCAGTTGTATCCTATTGCCGGCTGCAGTGAGTCGAATACACCGTACATGCCAGGTACGATGATGCTGTCGATGTTCATGAATACTCCGTATATCGATACGGCAACATCGCCTCCGAGCCTGAGGAGCAGCGTATTCATAAGCACCGATGTTATCCTTCCTGATGTATTGTTAAGGAAGCCTGGAAGTCCCTGCGTGAATACTTCCCTGAGAATCCCTTTCATCGAGCGGGGCCTGACGAAGCGAAGCGACATCTTTCCCCTGATGAATGGCATCATGCAGATGATGCAGGAAATGGACATGCCAAGGCTGGTCCCGAGCGCGGCATAGCCGATACCGAGCCTGAAGACATACAGGAAAAGCAGTTCAAAGGAAAGGCATAGCACCGCCATGACGATGTTCATGACCATCGAGAAACGCACATGCCCGCATATCCTGAGATAGTTGTCGAAAACGAAGACGAGACCTGTCAGAGGAATGAATATGGTGTATGTCACCAGATATGCCATAGCCTCATTTATGAGAGCCTTGTCGGCACCCATGAGTGTGAAGATGGCGGGTCCGGCTGCTGTCATGATCACAGCCGCGGCAGTGCTCAGCACAGCAGCTGCTGCTGAAGCGATGGTGAATATCTTGTTGGCCTCATCACGTTTTCCTTCACCAAGCTTCAGTGCGATGCTTATCGAGGACCCGACTGCGATCATATCCGCGACAGCATATGCTATCAGAACGAGTGGGTTGGCAAGATTGCCTCCGGCGAATGATGTTTGTCCCAGAAAACGGCCTATGAGGAGCATTTCCACAGAGAAATAGATGTTTGAGGCTATCATTCCGATGGCTCCGGGGATAGCTGCTCTGAAGAAAAGCTTCGAGGGCGACGTCTTCAGGAAGAATTCCTGTTCGTGCTTCATGATTTCATATTCAAAACTATTGAGTGCACTCCATAGTCAAGTGTTATAATGAAGCAGAAATGAAGATCAATGATTCGATATATTACACACCCCATCAGGTAGCTTCATTCTTTTCAATCAGCAAGGACACGCTGCTCTACTATGACAGGATAGGCCTGTTCTCTCCTGCGATGAGGAAGGAGAATGGATACCGCTGCTACACCGCTTCCCAGCTGAATGAGCTGGATAGGATACTCACTCTGAGAGATCTCGGGATTCCCATTTCCTCGATTAAGGAGGCAGCCGGGGACCCGAGCACACCATCGTTCCTGTCGCTCCTCGAGAATGAGGAGGAGAGCATCCGCCGCAAGATAGATGAATGCAACGCGCTCCTCTCCATCGTCAGTTCGATCAGAAAATCGATAAATACGGCAGCCTCAGCGGAGAAGGGCAGGCTGTATCTTTCCGATGAGGTCGCCAGACCTGTCATAAGAGTTCCCATACGGACAGCAAGCGAAACAGAGTCAACTGATCCGGAATGGCAGGAAGCATACAGCAGCCTCATGGCAGACGCTGACTGCAAGGAGATAATAAGCATCGGTAGCATCGTGCGCTTTGATGAAGCGAGGCGATACCTCGGAAATATCTGCCGGGAGGTCTATGCAACATTTGCCAGGCCACTTGATGAGATGCTCCCGGCGGGACGGTATGCAAGCATGTATTTCTCCGGCTCGCTGGATAACCTCTCATCATTCTATCGTCAGTTCTTTTCCGCTCTGGACAGCTCGGGGCTTGAGTGCATAGGGGATATCTACGAAGAGCTTTCGATATCGACTGTAGTGACGAAGGATGAGCGTGAGCATGTGACCAGGCTGATGGTCCAGGTAAGGATGCCCTGCGCTCAGCCATCTCTGCAGCAGCGTGCATATCCTGCATTGTCATGATTCATGTTTAATGTGATTATCCGTAAGCAGGATATGGGATTCTTCTTTCAGGGACTTATGATGGGGCTGGCATATGTCGCCCCGATAGGGATGCAGAATATATTCGTAATCAATTCGGCTGCTTCGGAGAGGCTGCCGCGGGCAATCATCACCGCTCTTATCGTGATCTTCTTCGATGTGACACTTGCCTTCGCCTGCTTCTACGGTGCTGGTCTTGCCATTGAACGCTATGGATGGCTCAGGCTTCTGGTATCGTTCATCGGGAGTCTCGTTCTGCTCTTTACCGGCATAAAGCTCGTGCTGTCCAGCGAGGTGGGAACTGAAGGCCAGGGTGCTGCCGGATCCGTTCCCCGCACGATATGCACAGCCTGTGTTGTGACATGGTTCAACCCCCAGGCAATCATTGATGGATCTCTGATGCTGGGTGCGTTCCGTGCATCAATGCAGCCTGCGGAAGCATTCCATTTCATCATCGGAGCAGGATGCGCCTCATTCCTCTGGTTCCTCGGACTCACGGTATCTGTGTCTGTATTCAGCCGTATCCTTACACCGCGTCTGATGCGTGGCATCAATATAATCTGCGGGAGCATCATCATATTCTTCGGCCTCAGGCTGTTCCTCGCTGCCGTCATTGGTGCGGGCTCCTCTTCCTGAGTGCGGCATGTTTCCGCCATCATTCCATTTCATGATATTGACCGAAGCTGGAAAAAGAGATGATGGGCTTATAAGCAAGCTGACTGAAGTATGGGAAGCTTCTGTAAGAGCAACCCATGGTTTCCTCTCCGAGGCAGAGATCTGCAGGTTGAGTGAATATGTGCCTGAAGCGCTGCGGAGCGTCAGTATCCTGATTGCTGCGGAGGATGATGAAGGCAACCCCTGTGCTTTCATGGGAATAGAGGATGGGAAGCTGGAGATGCTTTTCATCGCTCCTTCTGAACGTGGCATGGGATTGGGCCGGCGTCTGCTCACGTATGGAATCGAACGCTATGGAGTACGCCGGCTGGCAGTGAATGAGCAGAACCCTCAGGCAGAAGGCTTCTATGAGCATATGGGCTTCCATGTATGCGGACGCAGCGATCATGACGAGCAGGGGAATCCTTATCAGGTTCTCTATATGAGCCTCTGATGTTCCTCTCCTGCTATGAAGCATGTATCTGCTGATTTCATGCCGCATGGAATATGCTGTTGTTTTCTTTGCCGTTGACATTTGTGTCACACAAAAGTTCAGCATATCATGCGTGGTTCATTGAAACCGTCATAGGAGCATTAAATGAAAGGAAGATTCATCTTATTTGCAATTGCAATGTCATTATCCTGGTCAGCCTGCGCCGGTGAAGCCGCATTCTCAGCGATGGAATACACAGCTGGTGCGGATGATGTGCGGTCCCTGATCATTGATGTCCGGGATAGAAGCATTGATGTGGTGCCCTCGGATGATGGGCAGGTGCATATCGGCTATTCAACGAGCAGCAAGGAAGGATATGACATCAGGATTGAAGATGGCTGCCTCTCAGTGCATGGCACCAGCGATAAGAGCTGGATGGATTTCATGGGAGGAATGCCTTCTGCCGAAAGCAGGAAGATCGTTCTGAGGAGGCCTGAGATTGTTCTCGACGCTGTTTCCATTGCGACAACGAATGAGAACATCACTGTTCAGTATCTGCCATCGGCAGGAGAGATAAGCTTCACATCAAATGGAGGGGATATCCTTTTTGAGAACATTGATGCCAGTGAGTCAATCGGCCTGCGTGTGAAGAATGGCGATATCAGGGGAAGCATCGCTGGCAGCTGGGATGAGTATTCGATCCGCTGCAGCATCAAGAAAGGCGACTGCAATCTTTCTTCGGAGAAGGATGGAGGGGAGAAGAATCTGTATGTCGAGACGAACAACGGTGATGCCGATATTGATTTCATAGCCCGCTAGCATACTGCAGAACAGCACTGCGGTGTTTCCGGACAGAGAGCAGCTTCATCGCTGTTATGCCATGTTCTGAAAGGGCCAGGCCAAGAGGAATGAGCCATTTCTATGATCCCATCCGCTGCATCCTTGCAGTTGATATGCTCTGGAAGGATAGGAGCATTGTTCAGTTCCGCCCACAGCCTGGCAGTTCTTTTCCGCGGCTTCTTGTCATCTGACTCAGATGATGCGATTCCAGTACAGCCACAAGAAGGCGCATCAGAAAAATAAAGAGCGGCTCCTTGGATACCGCTCTAGTTGTGGGCCCTGCTGGATTTGAACCGGCGACCCAAGGATTATGAGTCCTTTGCTCTAACCGCTGAGCTAAAGGCCCGTGCTGTCTATTCGACAACTTGTAAGAAGTTATCAGTTATCTATAAGAATTTCAATAGCTTTTTGCAATCGAGTACAGCTATCTGTCTTGCCTGATTGCGTGTTCCTGCTGCAGCTGCATCAGGCTGCACATGTGGCAGACTGCTTTTTCTCAGATACGATGAATATAAGCAGCCATCCCGGCTCATGAGCAGAAGAATCCCTCTGCAGGAATTATCTTCATGGAAGGGGAGTCCCTTCAATGGCTTCGAAGATTCCTTTTTCCATGTTCTTCCTGACAGCGTCTGCTTCGTATATCCTTCCGCCCATTGTGACATAGACACCAGGAGGAAGAAGCTGTACGGAGGTTATGGCACAGCCGAGATTGAAGACCGCGTCGCTTTCCTCAAGCGCGTATGGGATCATCGCGCCGGTGAATACGAAGACATGCCTGTCTCCTTCGGGAAGCCTGGATTCAAGCAGCTTCGCAGTCCTGACCATCGTATCGGTTCCGTGGATTATCACGACGAGTTCCTCGACAGAAGCAATCGCATTCTCTGCAATCTGCTCTCTCTGCTGCTCTGTCATGACAAGGCTGTCTACTGCGAACAGCGCATCAAGGTGGATGCTGAGCGTAACCCTGGCCTGATTGAGAATCCTGGGAAGGTGGCTTTCCCGGAAAGTCAGCTCGCCTTTTACGGCATCATAATGCTTGTCGAATGTCCCGCCCGTAGTGATTATCCTGATTGTCTTCTCTTCCATAGCAGATCATATGATACTCCCTATTCGTGCTGCCGGATACATGTTCTATTGCGCAGACTCCCATGATTCCTGAATAATGTAAGCGATACTTTTACTCTCTAGGGAGGATCGGACAGGTGAAGAGGATCATGTCTCTTCTTCTGGTGCTCGCAGTCGCCATCGCAGGCGTCTCAGCATCGGATTTCAGATTCTATGTTGATGATATCGATCAGCACCCCGAGATACTCATAGGTTTCATACCCACGTATTTCGCAGGTGGTGTCGGATATACAGGGTTCTCGCTGCTTGAGGACAATACAACGGAAATCAGGCTTTCTGCCGGAGCCGGATATATTGAGCGGCGCTTCTGGGTAGATCCGGAAAACGGTGAAGAGACCCATGATATCGATCCGCTTACATTCGATGTCGTTCAGGTGATCTGGGGCCTCAGCTTCAGCCAGGGGTTTCTTGAATCCCCTGTGGGCGGGAAGGATTTCATAACTCTCTCGATCGGCTATGAGGGAAGGTACGAGGATGCCATGGATTCCCTGATTGCCGGCAGGGTAGACCGTCAGAAGCGTTCATGGGGCGATGATTATGTCGTTGGGACGATTGACCAGTTCTTCGGCGGTCTGAATGAATGCCAGCGTCTCTATCCCGATCTCAGGGGGAACCATCAGTATCTCGGAACGAATCTCAATTTCAAGTTCACACTGGACGCGATGGAGGATACGCTTTCAACGAATGATGGCTATCTTGTGACGTTCGAGGCTGACTGGTCTCCTTATGCGCTCAACAAAGCCCTTGATGGAACTGCGGATTTCTATCAGTTCACGCTGCAGGGCATAGCAGCCAAGACGCTTTACCAGTACAGGACAGAGAAGATGAACTGGTTCTCTCTGGTTGTCATCGACAGGCTCCGTGCGAACTGGCTCTCCGGAGAGCTCGTGCCGACATACGTGCAGAGGCTCGGATCGCTCGGACGCCAGGTCAGAGGCTATACGAACTATACATACGGAACGGAATTCTATGTTGTCAACAACCTTGATATAAGGCTGACAGGTCCGGATATGGGTGTCAGCGGTCTTGCTCCGCGCTTCAATTTCTTCTTTGATATCGGATACGGATGCGGGAATTACTTCAACACTGACAGGAAGGGGGACAATCTGCTGGCTTCGACCGGTGTGCAGTTCACCGTTTCCATTTTCGATTTCATCGATCTTGGGTATCAGGTGGCATATCTTATCGGGGATGCCCGCAATTTCGTCAACGGCAATACGCAGTTCTCCGGATCCGTTACGTTTTTCCTCGACTTCTGAGATCGTCTGGCTTCTCGCCGATCCAGAACAGCTTGAGACCGCTCGTGCCATCCTGGCGCGGGCGGTTCAGTATTCTCATGAGCCTTGGTCTGTTGTAGCGCTGTATCATGATGCATGGAAGATTGACTGTTGCCATCCAGAGGAGAATCCTTACATCAGCGGCTGCCGGCGTAAGAATGCATATGGCAAGTCCTGCGATGATTGCGAGGATGTGGCATAGTTCCGCCCTTACGCTTTCGAGCACGAACCTCGAGAGGTAGCCTGCATCAGGGGAGGAGGCGAGTTCCTTCTTGTCGAATGCGCTGACTGAGGGTATGTAATCCTTCCATCTGCGTATGCGGAAGACGCTGTCGTAGATCTTCCCGTTCCGTTCCCAGCCGAAAGGTCTGAGCCATGGCAGGATCCTGTAAAGGATACTGTAATCCATGGCATCCACTATGACTGATGCTATGATCTGGGAGATGATGACAGTGACGCCGGCTTTCCAGCCTTGGAGAGGGAATAATCCTTTCATCGCATCTTGCTCAGGAGTATGGATTCGGCTCCGGTTCCGGCTCTGATGGATCGATGCCTGCGAGCGCAATCATATCAGAAGCATTCTTCAGCTGATACGCCATGACATGCTTCACGGAAAGACGCACGCCCCCTTCCTCGATGCTGATGAATGGCATGAGTCCGTTCTCCTTCAGCCTGCCATATCTGAGCATGAGGTCATCCATATCAGTATAGAGTCCGAGATCGAATGAGTACCAGCCTGTGTTCGTGCTGGCTTTCCGCTCTATTGATCCTTCGCGCACGACTGAGACGACCACGTCTGCCAGCCCCGTACCGAGCATCCCGAGCTCTTCTGCGGCTGCCTCTGTGACTGCAATCGTCCTCCCTTCAGGCAGTTCAGGCAGTCTGTCGATGACTGTAAGCACTGTACTTCTGCCGGTGGCAGGATTATACAGCTCTGCGACGGTGCCAAGCGCAAGCGTGTCGCAGGCTGCTCCCTTGATGCTGTCATCGAACAGGGTCCCGCTTTCTGTCAGATAGCCGGGTTCAGTGGCTGTGTACCATGAGGCGGGCTCAGCTGCCACGCCCGTCGCTGCAGCTGCAGCAAGAAGTATCAGGAGCGCTTTTCTCATAGCCATATTATAGGTGCGGCCATCGTTTCAGTCCACATCACGGGCAGGTTGCAAAGCCTTATCTCTTCTGTGCATAATTCCAGCTATGAACGGTATACAGAACCAGAGTACGCATTGGGCGGACATAACCGCGGACAAGATCATCCGCGAGAAGGGAGAGAAGGATCTTTATACATGTGCTTCCGGAATCACGCCGTCCGGAACAGTCCATATCGGCAATTTCCGTGAGATCATCACCGTGGAGCTCGTTGTCAGAGCGCTCAGGGAGAAAGGCAAGAACGTCAGATTCATCTACAGCTGGGATGACTATGATGTCTTCAGGAAGGTTCCGAAGAACATGCCTGATCCTGAAAAGCTTGAGAAATACCTCCGTTTCCCGATTACACTGGTCCCCGATACGACGGGCCGCGCTGAGAATTATGCAAGGGCGAACGAGAGAGCAGTAGAGGATATCCTTCCTGCAGTCGGGGTCCATCCTGAATATCTGTATCAGGCTTCCCGCTACAGGGCAGGTTATTATGCAGAGGATATAAAGCATGCTCTTGAGCACCGTGACGAGATACGTGCGATGCTCAATGAATACAGGACCGAGCCTCTTCCTGAGGACTGGTGGCCTGTCTCCGTATTCTCTTCGTTCACGGAGAAGGATACAACGACCGTGCTCGGATGGGATGGGGAATATGGCCTTACATACCGTGATGACGAGACCGGAGAGACGGAGACGATAGATATCCGCACTACGCCGAACACGAAGCTGCCATGGCGCATTGACTGGCCGATGAGGTGGGTGAAGGAAGGCGTGGATTTCGAGCCGGGCGGAAAGGACCATCTTACCGAAGGCGGTTCATACGACACGTCAAGGAATGTTGTGAAAGTCTTCGGTGGTGAAGCGCCCGTGACGATGCGCTATGACTTCGTTCAGATCAAGGGCCATGGCGGGAAGATCTCGTCATCAAGCGGCGATGTCGTCGATCTCTACGATGTGCTTGAGGTATATCCGCCTGAGATCGTCAGGTACCTCTTCGTCGGTACAAGGCCTTCCGCTGAGTTTGCAATCTCCTTCGACCTCGATGTCCTCAAGATCTACGAGGATTATGACAATACCGAGAGGATCTATTTCGGCCTTCTCAATGTGAATGAGAAGAAGGCGGAGAAGGAGAAGAGGATCTACGAGCTGTCTCAGGTCGATGACAAGGCAATTCCTTCAGAGCCTGGCTATCAGATACCGTTCCGCCATCTCTGCAACTACCTTCAGATCTATTCCGGCGATGCGGAGAAGGTGCTTGAACGTCTTTCCGATGCCTCGGAGAGCCAGAAGGAGAGACTCAGGGTGCGCATGAAGTGCGCATGGAACTGGCTTGAGAAGTATGCTCCCGAGGAGTTCCGCTTCGCACTGAGGGGTGATGGCGACCTGTATGAGGCCACAGAGACTGAGAAGGCTGCCATCCGTGAGCTTGCAGGCTATGCCGCGGAGCATCTCGACAGCCTTTCAGAGAAGGAGTTCTCCGAATACATCTATAAGACCGCAGCAGACAACGGCATGGAGAATGCGGATTTCTTCCGCCTTATCTATCAGGCGCTGATCGGCAAGGACAAGGGACCGAAGCTTGCTTCATTCCTCAAGGCATGCGGCAGCGCGAAGATCGCAGAGATCCTGGGGAGATACTGATATGCGCGTGATTCTCGTCAATGGATCCCCGAGGAAGGAGATGTGCACATTCACGGCTCTTCGCGAGGTCGCATCCTCGCTGGAGAAGAACGGGATAGAGACGAAGATCATCCAGGCCAGCCTGGATGACGGGGAAATCGGGGCGGCAGCTGCTGCTATCGCGGAATCGGACGGCCTCGTTGTCGGATCTCCTGTGTATTATGCCTCCCCGACAGGGCTGGTGACATACTTCCTCGATGGTGTCTTCGGCAGGATTTCAGGGAAGATGCGGATGAAGCCCGGCGCTGCTGTCGTATCATGCCGCCGCGGAGGAGCATCGAGTGCATTCGATATGCTGAACAAGTACTTCACGATCTCCCAGATGCCTGTCGTGTCATCGAACTACTGGAACATGGTGCATGGCAATACGCCGGATCAGGTCCGTGAGGATAAGGAAGGCATGCAGACAATGCGCCTCCTTGGTGAGAACATGGCTTACCTGATAAAAGCCCTGAAGGCTGCAGATCTTCCGCTTCCGGAGATGGAGAGTGCAGTGAAGACGAACTTCATCCGCTGAGCTTATGGGTTTCTCTGATTTCATCCGCGGCTATAGAAAGGAATCGGTGCTTGCTCCGCTTTTCAAGTTCCTTGAGGCGGTGTTCGAGCTCTGTGTCCCCCTGGCCGTTGCTTCGCTTATCGATGATGGCATCCTGAAAGGCGATATGCACCATGTGCTGATGATGGCGCTGCTGATGGTCGCGCTCGGCGTCATCGGCCTCCTGTCGTCCGTTACAGCCCAGTATTTCGCCGCCAAGGCTGCCACCGGTTTCGCGGAGAAGATGAAGAGCGCGCTCTACAGGCATATCACAGAGCTGTCTGAAAGCGACAGGGACAAGATAGGCAATCCGACTCTCATAACACGGCTGACGAGTGACTCGAACCTGGTCCAGAACGGTATCAACATGTTCCTGCGCCTTTTCATGCGCTCTCCGTTCGTGGTTTTTGGCGCTGCGATCATGGCATTTACCGTCGATGCACGCCTTGCGCTTGTCTTCGCTGTCGTAATCCCCGTCCTTGGGCTCATTGTATTCCTGATCATGCGGAAGACTGTTCCGATGTACCGTTCAGTGCAGGGAGCGCTGGACAGGATCCTCTCCAGAGTCAGGGAGAATCTTTCTGGAATCAGGGTCATAAGGGCATTCGGCAAGGAGCGTGAGGAGGAGCGTGATTTCTCGGGCGATCTTGCATCGCTTATGGATCTTCAGCTTTCCTCAGGCAGGATCTCCGCGCTTCTCAATCCTCTTACGTATGTGATCATCAACCTTGCAATCGCCGTCCTGATATCCGCAGGGCGCGCAAGGTATGGTGCAGGACTCATCGAGATCGGAGGCATCGTGGCACTTGTGAATTACATGAGCCAGATGCTGCTCGAGCTTGTAAGGCTGGCGAATCTCATCATAACGATCTCAAGGGCTGTAGCTTCCTGGCGCAGGATCGAGACGGTCTTCCGCACGGAGCCATCGATGACGGACAAGCCGGATGCTGCGGAAGAAGGAACAGGAAGCGATGAGGCCGTATCGTTCAGCTCCGTTTCCATAACCTACAGGGAGGGTGGTGAACCTTCGCTCTCGGATGCCACCTTTTCAATCAGAAGAGGCGAGCGCATCGGCATCATCGG
>CALXKY010000051.1 GCA_944389055.1 uncultured Spirochaetaceae bacterium
TTATGCGATATTCCCGAATATGACTGTGCGCGAGAATGTCGCATATGGTCTCCGGAACAGGAAGGTCCCGAAACCTCAGATCCAGGAGGAGGTCGATAAGTTCCTCCGCCTGATGCAGATTGACCAGTACAGCAGCAGGATGCCGGAGCATCTGTCCGGAGGTCAGCAGCAGCGCGTTGCACTTGCAAGGGCGCTTGTCATCAAGCCGAATGTGCTTCTGATGGATGAGCCGCTTTCGAACCTTGATGCAAAGCTCCGTGTTGAAATGCGTACTGCCATCAAGCAGATCCAGAACAGCATCGGCATCACTACCGTGTACGTCACGCATGACCAGGAAGAGGCTATGGCTGTTTCTGACAGGATCGCAGTCATGAACGGCGGGGTCATCCAGCATATAGGCAGGCCACGCGATCTTTACCAGCGTCCAGCGAATCTGTTCGTCGCTACATTCATCGGTCATACCAATATATTCGATGCAGAGCTGATTGTCAGGGATGGGAAGGCCGTGCTCCGCTTCCATGAGGGAACGGAGGTCGGAATGGATAATATCATTCCGGAGGAAATGCATCAGCAGAAGGTCAAGGTATCTATCCGTCCGGAGGAGTTCATCATATGCACCGATGCGGATAGCAAGGGAATGTCTGCGGTTGTTGACGACTGCGTATTCCTCGGACTGAATACCCATTACTTCGTCCATCTCGATGATGGGACGCCAGCTGAGGTCATCATGGAGTCCGAGATAAACAGGGAAATCCCGAAAGGCGCCAGAATCAGACTCGGTGTGAAGACAGAGAAGATCAATGCATTCACGGAAGATGGCAGCCGCAATGTCGTTGCCGGAGTGCGCAATGATCTCGAGGAGGTCTCAGGATGAAAGGCTTCAGCGATGGCAGGGTAAAGCCGGGGAAGGATGTCTGGACGATAATCTCCCTCTGCATCCTCGGCCTGTTCGGATTCTTCATGATATTCCCGCTCGGGGTCCTTCTCAGGAATTCCGTGATGACTGCGGATAATGAGCTGACCTTCGGATACTTCCTGCGCTTCCTTTCAAGGCAGTATTATGTGGGAACCATCCTGAATTCATTCAAAGTCAGTATCTCGGCAACAGCACTCACGCTGCTGATAGGAATACCGCTTGCGTATTTCTTCACTATGTACAAAGTGAAGGGGGCGAAAGGCCTGCAGGTTGTGATACTCCTCTGCAGCATGTCCGCTCCGTTCATCGGGGCCTATTCGTGGATCCTCCTTCTTGGAAGGAACGGGCTTGTCACGAATTTCATCCAGAATATATTCGGAGTGAAGCTTCCGAGCATCTATGGCTTCGGCGGGATCATGCTGGTACTGTGCCTTCAGCTCTATCCGCTTGTATTCCTCTATGTATCCGGAGCGCTGAAGAATATAGACAATTCGCTGCTCGAGGCGAGCGAGAACCTCGGCTGCACCGGAATCAAACGGTTCTTCACGATGATCATCCCACTGTGCATGCCGACGATCATAGCTGCGGCTCTGATGGTCTTCATGAGAGCTTTCGCTGATTTCGGAACGCCTCTCTTCATAGGTGAAGGCTACAGGACATTCCCGGTTGAGATCTACAATTCCTTCATGAGCGAAACCGGAGGTGATACACACTTCGCCTGCGCAGTTGCTGTCATAGGAATCATAATCACGACAATCATCTTCCTTATACAGAGAGCCATCAACAACAGGTTCCGTTTCACCATGAATGCGCTTCATCCTATCGAGGCGAAGGAGATACATGGGATAAAGAGCGTTCTCGTTCATCTCTACTGCTACCTCGTCGTCTTCGTGGCATATGCTCCGCAGCTCTATGTGATCTACACATCATTCCAGAAGACATCCGGAAAGCTTTTCGTCGAGGGGTATTCGCTGGATAGCTACAGGCAGGCATTCCCGCTGCTTGAGAATGCGATCCCGAACACATTCCTTATCGGCGGCACAGCGCTGGTTGTGATAATACTCCTGTCTGTGCTGATAGCCTATCTCGTTGTCAGAAGGAACAATGTCATCAATAAGGTGATTGATACGCTCTCGATGATTCCTTATGTCATTCCGGGAGCTGTTGTCGGCATCTCGCTTGTCATAGCATTCAACAGGCCGCCTGTGATCCTCGTCGGAACGGCAGCCATAATGGTTATTTCCCTTGTGATACGGCGAAGTTCGTATACGATACGTTCCTCGGTTGCAACGCTTCAGCAGATCCCTATATCGATAGAGGAGGCGGCCATCTCGCTTGGAAGCAGCAAGCTGAAGGCGTTCTTCCGGAATACGATGCCCATGATGTCGAACGGCATCATATCCGGAGCGCTTCTGAGCTGGATATCGATCATCACTGAGCTGTCTGCAGGAGTCATCCTCTACAACTACCGCACGACCACGCTTACCATACAGATCTATACATATGTTTCGCGCGGAAGCTATGGAATTGCAGCAGCTATGTCGGCGATACTCACTCTTATGACCACGATATCGCTGGTGATATTCATGGTTGTATCGAAGGACAAGAAGATATCATTCTGAATGGAAGAGCCTGCACGCCGCAGGCTCTTTCCTCACGTATTGTTCATCACTGCTTTCTCGCAGGCATCCGCGACGTGCTCGCAGGCGTCCGCGCACTGCTCGAGATAGCGGAAGATGTCCCTCCATATGATGATCTTCACCGGATCGGATTCGGATGTATGCAGGCGGTGCATGCTCTCGATGAAGATTCCGTCGGCTTCTTCCTCCATCGTGTTTATCTTTATGATCCGTTCCTTCAGTGTCTTCGAATGGCGGAAGTTACTGCAGTCTTCCATCATGAGCTTCATTTCGCTGCAGCAGCGTTCAACGACATCCACCGCAGCTTCCATATCCGGACGGAGCGTGCGTACATTGTCGCAGTAAAGGCGGAGCACGACATCCTCGATCTTGTCGACCACCTCGTCGAGGCACTGGCTGAGAAGGATTATGTCATCTCGTTCGATCGGTGTTATGAATGCTTTTGCAAGCACATTCGTCAGTTCATGCTTCTTCTTGTCTGCCGCATGCTCTGTCATGTGCATCTCGCTCAGGAACGGATCGAGATTGTCCGGATCATAGCTGTTGATGCATCTGCGGAGGATCCTGGATGCCTCTACGGCATGCTCTGCGCATGCAATGAATGTGTCGAAATAGAATGTGTCCTGCTTCTTTGCCATTTATGACCTCCTCAGAATATCGCAAGGAACAGCTTTGCCATCAGGAAGCTGATTATACCGCAGCCGGGGAATGTGAATATCCATGTCAGCATCATCTCCCGTACAACGGAGAAGTTTATGGCACTGAGCTTTCTGGCAGCTCCAGCACCCATGATTGCGCTTGTTTTCGTATGCGTCGTCGACACCGGGATGCCGAATACGGATGAGAAGAGGAGGCATAGCGAGGCAGCTGCATCTGCGCTGAAGCCCTGATACTTCTCCAGCTTCACCATATCCATGCCTACCGACCTGATGATCTTCTCTCCTCCGACGCTTGTGCCCGTGCCCATGACGATGGAGCAGAGTATCATGAGCCACACAGGGATAAGCACGCCCTCGACGCTTGTCTGCCCATTTGAGAACGCGATGCTGAGAAAGAGCACGCCTATGAACTTCTGTCCATCCTGAGCTCCGTGCATGAAGCTCATGGCAGCCGCGCCTGCTACCTGTGCGTACGTGAAGAACCTGTTTGTCTTTATCCTGTCGAACCGTCTGCAGACGGCAATGACAAGGCGGCAGATCAGGAAGCCGATGATGAATCCAAGGAGCAGGGACAGCACGAGGCCGTAGATGACCTTGATCCACTCCTCTCCATTGACGGATCCGAGTCCCATGTCGGTTGCGATCGCAGCTCCTGTGAGACCTGCTATGAGACTGTGGCTTTCGCTTGTCGGAATCCCGAAATATGATGCTGCGGTGCTGTATACGACTATCGAGAAGAGGGCAGCGGCAAGCGCTATGAGCGCCGATGATGTATCACTGCCGAAATCGACCATGTTGCTGATCGTGGATGCGACTGAGGCATTGATCTTCGTCATGATCAGGACGCCGAGGAAGTTGAAGACAGCGCTCATCATGATAGCCGGTCTTGGTTTCATGCAGCGTGTCGTAATACAGGTCGCTATCGCATTAGGGGCATCTGTCCAGCCGTTTACGAATATGACTCCGAGCGTAAGCGCTGCGGTTATCATGAGTGCCGGAGATGAGAATATCTGCTGGCAGAAATATGAGAATGTTACGTCCATCCAGGAGCGCCTCCTGTAGAATCGTAAAGCATGAGTTAAATCCATGTAAACAAAATGCGGGGCTGAAAGTGTTAGTAATCTGTTAGCAATGTGTTAGAAATCTGTTACCGGCAATATGCTCGGTTAGCCTGTCAGGGGGGCTTGCGCCGCGCTGATCAGGAAAATGATCTGTATATTTGCCAGGATGCCTCAGATGCGTTATCTTATCGTGTGCCTGGAAGTTGCTGCGGGTATGTTTCTGCGCATCTTCAGCGGGAATCGGAGGAGTTTCAGTTGCATTCATTAATAAAGAGGTGCCTATGCTGAGCGAGCGCGTCATAGGGATTCTTGCGGATTCATTCCTGAAGATACTCATCCCCGGTCTGACGGTGACCATTCCGCTTACCGTGATATCCTTCGCTCTTGCGATGGTGATAGCGATAGCCGTTGCGCTGATACAGTTCGCAAAGGTAAGGATACTGAAGGATATAGCGAGATTCTATGTCTGGGTGATAAGAGGAACGCCGCTCCTTGTTCAGCTTTTTGTTGTTTTCTACGGGCTTCCGAATATCGGGATACTGATCGACCCATTCCCTGCTGCGGTCATAGTCTTCGCCATCAATGAGGGAGCATACTGCGCAGAGACGATCAGGGCAGGACTCGAGGCTGTTCCATACGGTCAGATGGAAGCTGGTGAATGCGTCGGCATGTCATATATGCAGATAATGAGGAGGATTCTCCTTCCTCAGGCGCTGCGCATATCATTCCCGACGCTTGCCAATTCAATCATATCGATGACGAAGGATACTTCGCTGGCTGCGAATATCACTGTGACGGAGATGTTCATGGCGACACAGCGCATCGTTGCCCGTACCTATGAGCCTCTGCTGCTGTATATTGAGGTCGGTATCATATATCTTGTCTTCTGCACTGTGCTCACGAGGCTGCAGCGCTATGGGGAGAAGAAGCTCGGGAGGTACAGGATATGATTCTCAGTGTCAGCGGTGTTACAAAGGCTTTCGGAGGGACGGAAGTCCTCAAGGGCATTGATCTCTCGATAGACAAAGGGGACGTCGTTGCTATACTCGGCCCCAGCGGCAGCGGCAAGACGACGCTGCTGAGGTGCATGAATTTCCTGGAGACTGCGGATTCCGGCAGGATGGAATTCGCCGGTTCCGTCTATGATATGCACAGCATCACGAAGGCTGAGAAAGCGACAATCCGCAAGCGTACGGGATTCGTCTTCCAGAATTTCAATCTCTTCCGCAACAAGACTGCGCTGGAGAATGTCACCGAGGGCCTTATCGTTGCAAGGAAGATGCCTAAGGCTGAGGCGGTGGATATCGCAGAGGCAACGCTTGAGAAAGTCGGGATGAAGGGCTGGGCTTCACACTATCCATCAGAACTTTCCGGAGGGCAGCAGCAGAGGGTTGCAATAGCCAGGGCGATAGCTTCTGATCCTGAGATCGTCTATTTCGATGAGCCGACGTCCGCATTGGATCCGGAGCTTGCCGGAGAGGTTCTTGCAGTCATGAGGATGCTTGCGGAGGAAGGGATGACGATGGTTGTCGTCACACACGCGATGGATTTCGCAAGGAATGTCTCCAGGCATACGGTGTTCATGGAGAATGATTATGTCGTGGAAGCAGGAGATACGGAAAGCTTCTTCTCCTCGCCGAGGATGGAGAGGACCCGTGAGTTCCTGAATATGGAGGAAAGATGAGAAAGAAAGCGTTATTGCCAGCTTTGCTTATGATAGTTCTTGTGCTCCTTGCGGGGTGCAGCAGGGAAGATGGGGATTCCGGAACGGCGGAAGGAGAGAGCGGGGGAGATCTCCTCTCGCGGATCCAGAGCCGCGGTACGATCATAGTCGCGACCGAAGGTACCTGGGCGCCATGGACATATCATGATGAGAATGATGAGCTTGTGGGCTATGATATCGAGGTTGCGGAAGGAATCGCGGAGCATCTTGGAGTAAAGGCCGAATTCGTGGAAGGTGAGTGGGATGGGCTTTTCGCCGGACTCAATGCAGCCCGGTATGATATCGTTGCTAATGGTGTTGAAGTGACTCCTGAGCGTGCTGAGACCTACGATTTCACGGATCCGTATGCGTTCATCAGGACTGCCATCATGGTCAGCAGCGGCAATGATGAGATCCATTCATTCGATGACCTCGCAGGGAAGACGACGGCAAACACGCTTGCAAGCACCTATGCTGCGCTTGCGGAGAGCTATGGGGCAACAGCTATCGGTGTCGATGATCTTGCACAGACGATCGAGCTTCTCCGCGCGGGCAGGGTAGATGCCACGCTCAATGCGGAAGTCACATATTACGATTACATCAAGCAGCATCCGGATGCACCGATAAAGGTCGCGGCTCTCACTGATACCGCATCCGAGGTGTCAATCCCGGTCAGGAAAGGCGATGATACGCGTACGCTTCTTGCCGCTATCAATGAAGCGATAGAGGCGATGAGGGCTTCGGGAGAGCTCAGCGCTCTTTCCGAGAAGTACTTCGGTAATGATATCTCAGGATCGGATAACTGAGGATCTCCTGCAATCATAAGCCCCGCGGCAATGGTCTGCTGCGGGGTTTATGCTTTTCCAGGGCTTCCAACGTTTTCTACGGGGTGGCATTATAGGTGGAGGAGGAAACATGGGAAATGCAGGTACGCTTGCCGTATTCTTCTCGAGAAGCGGCGAGAATTACATGGTTGGGAATATAGAGAAGGGAAATGGCGAGATACTTGCCGGCATGGTTCAGTCAATGCTTGGCGTTCCCGTTTATGAGATCGCATCCGAGGCCGGATACCCTGCGGATTATGATGAATGCAGCAAGGCTGCGAAAGCGGAGCGGGATATGAACATGCGGCCTGCGCTACGTTATCCTCTTCCGGACATGGCGGGGATAAATGCTGTCGTTCTTGTCTATCCGAACTGGTGGGGAGATCTTCCGATGCCTGTGTATACATTCCTTGATTCCATCAGCACCGGGGGGCTCAGGATCTATCCTGTCTGCACGCATGAGGGAAATGGCATCGGGCTGACGGACCGCTGCCTTGCACAGGCATATCCTGAGGCAATCGTGATGAGAGGCGCGGCATTCCGCGGTACTGATGTCCAGGAGAAGCGGGAGAAGACAGAAGCCCTGCTCCGCAGCTATCTTAAGGATTCGGGATTCACGTTCTGATTGGCAGGAGGAATCAAGATGTTCTCATTAAGCAGTTTCCTTGAAGTCCGTGAGGAGAACAGGTCCCTTCTCTGGAGAATCTACTTCGCATTCTTCGCATCGGGAGCTATGAGCACCCTTCTTGGGGCCATCCTTCCTGAGATGGGTGAGGCTTATGCTCTCGATTATGCCTTCCGCGGTGTGCTTCTGTCTGCCCATCAGATAGGCAATCTCTTCTCTGTCATTGCTGCGGGGTTCATACCATACCTTATCGGAAGGAAGATGAGCACATTCCTCCTCGGTATCTGCATCTCGGCCGGGCTTGTGCTGATGACGCTCACAGGCAATCCTGCCATCCTCTTCGCCGCTTTTGCGCTTACGGGCATCGGACGCGGTATGATGAGCAATATAACGAATGTCGTCGTTGGCGAAAGCTGCGGGAACAAGGCTGCCGGCCTCAACCTGCTTCATGCCTCATTCGCTGTCGGGGCATTCCTTGCACCTTTCATCGCCATCGCCGTGATTCCCATGAGCTGGCGGTATGCTCCGCTGATCATCGCTCTTGTGATGTTCCTGTCACTGGTTCTCATCCTTGTCAGCAGGCTTTCATCGGAGAGGGTCCATCGCGTGAAAGGGGAGGGGACGATTCCACGTTCACTGCAGTTCTGGCTCAATACGTTCATCATGTTCTTCTACCTCTGCGCGGAGGCATCCCTCATCGGATGGCTTGTCACCTATTTCCAGGATGCCGGGATCTTCCCTGACTGGCTTTCCACCGCGATGCAGTCATGCCTCTGGATCATGATCCTTGCAGGCCGCCTAATCTGTGCTGTCATATCAGCAAGGATGAACAAGAATCTCCTGATACTCGTGCTCGGACTGATGATGACGTTCTTCTTCATCGTGATGATCGTTTCATCAAACCCCGCCGTCATCGCTGCTGCCGTATTCCTTGTCGGTCTTTCGATGAGCGGCATATATCCGACGACGCTTTCGACAATGGAGAAGAAATACAACAGCTCGACAGTCGCTACCGGACTCTGCATCGGAACTGCGACCATCGGTGCCATCATAATGCCGACGATTGTCGGCGCTGTTGCCGAGAAGGCGGGTATCCATGGCGGCATTGCCACGATATCCGTCGCGATGGCTGTCATGGTGCTTCTCATGGTAGTGAAGCTCGCTACCGGAAGGAATACAGCAAGGGAATCATAGTTCCATTTCCCAGCTGCCGCATCCGAGCCTCCCGCTTTCAGGTGTTCCGAATACAGCTCCGCGGGAGAGCTCAGCTCCATCAGGACAGATCGTAAGCGACGCTCTGCTTCCATCCGGCGCGATGAGGTTTCCGCTTATCCCGCTGAGCGTCAGGGTGTGGTTCCCTATCTGCAGCTCCTCTGCATCCATTGTGTATCCCTCTGATACGAAACTGCCGCCTGTGCCAGATCCTTCGAAGACAATCGCAAGGCGGCCTTTCGCCTTATTCCCGTCCGCGGCCGGGTATCCATCAAGCATGAACGTGGCTTTGAGGCCGCTGTCCGATACGGCTGATGATATGAGAGCGATGACGCCGCTATGCCTCCCGTTCAGAAGTCCCGCTGCCGCATCAAGCAGATTGCCCTGAAGAAGCGACTGCAGTCCTTCATATGCCATTTCGAGTGTGAGTGTGCTGATGTGAGGCGGTATCGTGATTCCTTCAAGGATTTCCTGCAGTTCCGCTATCCAGGCTCTCCCATCCTTGCGGATTACCGCAAGCCCGCTCCCTGAGGCAGCTGTGAGTGAAAGATCAGCGCTGCATGCCTCCATGCTCCACTCGGCGCCATCCCCGGACAGAACCGCGGTGATATCCCCTGAAATGAAAGTCTCCGGCTCCGATGGAATCGATCCGGATGCGGCAAATGCCTCGCTTATTGCTTTCACTGCCTCCTGTTCCGTCCCTGCGGGGAGCGGGGCCGGCGTGATGGTGAATGCAGGAGCTCCGTCCGCGCTTATTCCTGCTATGAGAGGATAGCTGAGCCTTATGCCGCCTTCGAGCTCTGATGCTGTCCCTGCAAAAGCATCTATCTGATATGGATTCCCTCCAGTCTCGAGTGTGCCATCCATCTCATAGAGTGCAGGCTTCATCGATTCGCCCATCCCTGATCCAGAGAGATGCAGATTGACCATTCCATCAAGGTTCAGCCGTCCGTATCCTGTGAATCCAAGGCGGTAGCCGATGCGGCCATTGCAGCTCTCCGTCCGCACTGCCGTGAGCACCCCACGCCTTCCTTCGATAGCTTCGGAGAGGTCTCTGGAAAATGATTCTGACGCCAGTTCGTCTGCGATAAGTGCTGCCATCTCCTCATTGCTCACCTCTATTCCCGGTTGAGGTCCTTCCGGAATACATGCCGCAAGCAGCAGGATAAATGCTGCAGCAGCTGCGATTATTCTTCTTGCCATGGTTTTTCCTCCATCCGGCTATGTATACGCCTCAGGCCAGGAAAATGGTCAGAAGAATGCCCCGGCCGCAGCCAGGGCATATATTCATCGTTCTGAAGCTCTTCGTTTCATGCGTGCTTCTTCCGCTGTCATCCCGTTCCTTCCGGATATGCGTGCAAGGAAGCTGAAGCGCCCGCATTGGTAATCCCCGAACTCTCCCCGCTGCATCCTCCATGCCCAGTTCATGCTGTTGCAGGTGGAAGGGTAGTTCATCCTGGCATCGCTGTCTTTCTCCAGGATGTCCTGCATCGGGATAATCACCGTATCCGCAGAGGACATCATCACGCTTCTGATCAGCGCCCACACGATTTCCTCATCAGGTGAGGCGAGGTACTCCCTCACAGCATGCTTCTCCATCGGGGATAGCTTGCTGTACCAGCCCCTGACGGTATCATTGTCATGGGTTCCGGTATATGCAACGAAATTCCTCGAGTAGTTGTGGGGAAGGAAGTCATCATAGGTGTTGAGGGTGCCATCCTCGTTCCATGAGAATCCGAACTGGGCAATCTTCATTCCGGGAAATCCGAATTTCTCCCTCAGCGCAGCGACGCTCGGGGTCATCCAGCCCAGATCCTCCGCGATGATGGGAAGCCTGCCCATTTCCTTCTCAAGAGCTGAGAAGAATGCCTTGCCAGGGGATTTCTTCCATACTCCATTCTCAGCTGTCTTCGCAGTTGCCTTGATTTCATAATAGGCATCGAAGCCCCTGAAATGGTCTATCCGGAGGATATCCGTCATTTCCAGGCATCTCCTGACTCTTTCCTTCCACCATCTGAATCCATCAGCTTCGTGCTTCTTCCAGTCATATACAGGGTTGCCCCAGAGCTGCCCTGTGGCAGAGAAGTTGTCTGGCGGTACTCCTGACACTGCACTGTATCTTCCTTTTGCATCCGTCTTGAAGAGCTCGAGGTGTGACCAGGTGTCCGCACTGTCAGAAGCAGCGAATATCGGGATATCCCCGATCAGCTTCAGCCCCAGCTCATTCACGCGGGAGCGCAGTGCTTCCATCTGCTTCGAAAAAAGATACTGCATCGCGATATAGACATCGATATCGTTCCTGCGGTTCTTCCGGAATGCTTCCATTGTCTCCTTGTCACGGAGTCCTTCCTTCTTGTTCCAGATCGTGTGCCATCTGGCATCCTGGTATTCCTCATATAGAACCATGAACTGGGCATAATCCTCGATCCAGTACTCTTCCTTCTTCCTGAAAGCAGCGATGGCATCCCGTTCTTTCCCCTGCATGGCATTCCATGCAGCTTTCTTCATCCTTGGCAGCTTCCATTCCTGGACACCGCCGAAATCGATGCGTTCTGCAGGGAAATCCGGATGCAGCAGATCCTCCTTCTGGAGGTAGCCATCCTGATAAAGAAGCTCGGGGGAGAGAAGCATCTCGTTTCCCGCGAATGCGCTTCTCTGCGCATAAGGGCTGTTGCCGTAGCCGGTAGGTCCCAGAGGCAGTACCTGCCACAGCACTGCACCTGCTTCTGCCATCCTCTCAGCTGCAGCATATGCTTCCGGTCCCAGATCCCCGATCCCGTATTCGGAAGGCAGTGATGTTATATGCAGCAGTATGCCGGCTGAACGTTTTCCGCTTATTTCCATTTGTTCTCCTTGAGTGTGCGTCCTTCCCTGAATGAGAATGGCACTGTTATATGCTGGACTCCGCTTTCTCCTTCTATCATGCTGAAAAGCAGCGAAGCGCTCTCTGCTCCCTTCTTCCGTGCGCTCTGGACGATAGTCGCAAGACCGTATGAAGGGAAGCCATCATCCTCTATGCCATCGAATCCGACTGCGGATATCTCTTCCTTGTGCCTCTTTGCAAGCAGCCTCAGCACTCCTAGAGCGGCGGCATCCGACATCGTTACAAAGCATGTCGGCGTGAATGAATCAAGCATTTTCTCTGCTGTTCTCATCCCATCTCCGATCGTGGCTTCGCAGGAAGCTATCATGAGATCATCGAGCGTCATCGAATAGTCCGCAAGTGCTCTGCTGTATCCAGCCTTCCTCCTGCTTATGATCGTATCCGAACTGCGCTCAGAGCCTGCATAGGCATCATCAGGGAGCGTTATGACGGCTATCTTTCTGTGGCCCTTTTCCAGCACTTTCCGCATCTGTGTCTCCGCTGCAAGCTCCTCATCGATCGATACGGTGCTGATGCTGCTCTCTCCCGAACCGTCTATCGAGACGAATGGAAGATGGCGGCGCTGCAGGATCCCATGGATGCTCCTGTCGATAGTCAGCCCCATGGTTATCAGGCCATCGACCGTTGCGTTCTTCACCGCTTCCGTCACCGACGAATGCAGGGGAGGAATGAGCGTAAGCATATAGCCATGTTCCTGGCAGACCCCCGCAACGCTTCTGATCACTGCCTGCATGTATGGATTCATCAGGGAGTGCTCGATGCGCTGGGGCATAAGGAATCCGAGTGCCATGTGCCGGCCGATCGAGAAATTCCTGGCCATCGGGTCAGGGATGTAATCAAGTTCCTTTGCGGTTCTGAGAATCTTTTCAACCGCTTCCTTCGATATGCGGGAAGGCGAATTGAATGCGAAGGATACGGCAGTCTTCGAATAGCCGCTTCTGTCCGCTATATCCTGTATCGTGATTCTCTTCGCCTTCATATCTCAGCCCTTCACAGCGCCTGCCAGCACGCCCTTTATGATGTGTTTCTGGCAGCAGAGGAAGAAAACGATGACCGGTATCATGGCAAGCACGAGCATCGCCATCATAGCACCCATGTCAACAGAGCCGTATCCTCCTCTGAGGTACTGGATCGCAACTGGTATCGTTCTGTATTCCGTACCGATTACGAG
>CALXKY010000052.1 GCA_944389055.1 uncultured Spirochaetaceae bacterium
AAGGTAGAGCTTCGCACCATCGGCGATGGAAGCATTGATGATCCTCATCTTCTCCTGGTAGTAAAGGCCGTTTACCATCTCGGCAGCCGGGGTTTCCTGGCTTTCTGACACGATGAACCCGGATGCGATGAGAGCTGTCCGGAGAGGCGAATCAGAAGCCTTCAGCAGTCTCTTCCTCATTTCCCCGTCATATGGCACCTCCCTCTCTTCAGGGATTTCCGGAACGGAGAAGCCGGAGGGCGGGAGAACGGCTGTCTCATCCTCGTTCTCAGCGAATCTGGGGCCGGATGTAGGGCCGAGCATATCGAAACCGCCATTCTCTAGCGCTCTTCTCCAGAGAGGCTCCGTGGTGCTGTCCATCAGGAAGATGTTCTCGCCAAGTTTCCCGAGAATGTGCATCTTCAGTGTAGGAAGGGCATCTATGATGCGTGCATTGCGTTCATCGGCCGTGAGTATGAGAGCCCTCTCTGCTTTTATCGAGGAATAGGAAGAGTACCACCCTGATATCCTCGGTTCTATGGTCTCCGGAAGCGCGTATGACGCTATCCTCCTGAGACGCGCGCATACATCATCGGGCGTAAGGCCCTGCGAGAAGGCCGTCTTGAGCGATGCCTTCGTCAGCTTCCACTGCACGGTCGTATCGGAAGAGACCGGGGTGGCGTAGAGGAAGAGATCTTCCGGAGCCTTGCCCGTGCATGTTATCGAGAAATCAGATGAGATGGTGCATGCATCGTCTCCGCCAGGGTGCATGCTGCGGCCCGTAATCATGCCGCCATCATTCTCGATCACGCTGAACATGCATAGCCTGCCGAGGCTGCAGCTGTATCCGGAAGCTTCCCCGAGCATCGAGATCCTTCTCTCTGCCTCATCTTCGCTGATTCCCGAGAGATGCGAGATGGCGCTGATCATGAGCGCTGCTTTGCGCCTGAGCGCTGTATCATATGCCGTGCGGTCATCGATTGCAACCGCGATGCGCTCTTCCTCGCTGAGAGCCATGAAGGACTCGGCATTCTGCTTCCGTATGGTGATCACACCGCCATCATTCTCCGCTATCCCGAGCCTGATGAGAGCTTCCATTGCTTCCGCTGCTGCTTCTGCAATCCTCTCCGGCGGTATGGAGGGAAAGAGCGATGTGAAGAAATCCGAAGAGAGCATCCGCTGCCATCTGCCCGACGGAAGCGTTCTCGAGGCAGCTGCGGAGAGGAGGAACGGGAAGAATGCCGAAGGGTAGGGCTGATGCTTTCCCCTTCTTCCGAGAAGCGGATAGAGCGAGACTGCCTTCATCCCCTCATCCGTCACCATGACCCTGTCATCTGCATTCTCTGCAAGCCCCCTGTCGAGAAGGGAAGGCAGGCTGACGTATTTCCCTGCTGATTCCGGAAAGAGCGCAAGGAGCGTAAGGGCGACGCCGTCAGCCTCATCCGCTGCCGCGGCAGCCCTGCCTGGCATCGATGAAAGCACTGAATCGAATCCGAATGGGAGCGTCTGCTTAGCCTTCATACTGCTCTGCCTTCTCTATCGAGTAGCTGTATCCCTGCTCGGAGAGGAATTTCTGCCTGTTCTGCGCAAAATCCTCTTCTTCCGTGTACTCAGTCACCAGCGTGTAGAAATGGCTGTCCTTTGCCTTCGGGCGGAGTATCCTTCCCAGCCTCTGGGCTTCTTCCTGCCTTGAGCCGAATGTGCCTGATATCTGTATCGCTACCGAAGCATCGGGAAGATCGATCGCCGAGTTCGCGACCTTCGATACGATGAGCACTTTCTCCTTCCCCTCGCGGAATAGCGCATAGAGCTCATCACGCCGTCTTGCGGGCGTCGATCCGGTGATGATCGGGTAGCCGAATCTGCTGCGGAATTCCTCGAGCTGCTCGAGATACTGCCCGATTATGAGTATTGAATCGCCTTCATGGGCTTTGATGATTCTCTTCGCAGCCTCTATCTTCAGGGGATTCTCTGCCGCTATGCGGTATTTCTCCCGCTTTTTCGCGATTGCATACTTTATCTCGAGGTCCTCCGGGAGAGGGAGCCTTATCTCATGGCAGTATGCCTTGGCGATGAATCCCTGCGCTTCAAGCTCTGACCATGGCGTGTCATAGCGTTTCGGGCCGACGAGCGAGAAGACCTCATCCTCCCTGCCATCCTCCCTTACAAGCGTCGCGGTGAGACCGAGGCGGTGTATTGCCTGGAGCTCCGCCGTTATCCTGAATACAGGAGCCGGCAGCATATGCACCTCATCGTATATGATGAAGCCCCAGCCGCCATCGCGGAAGAGGGAGAAGCGCGGGTAATCAGAATCGGTATCCGGGCGCCATGTGATGATCTGATACGTGCAGACGGTCACAGGCTTCATGTCCTTCCGTTCTCCCGAGTATTCTCCGACCTCATTCTCCGTCAGCTCGGTCTTGTCCAGCAGCTCGCGTATCCACTGATGCACTGCTGTGACGTTGGGGCAGAGTATGAGGGTGCGTGTATTGAGACGTGACATCGCGAGGATGCCCGCAACGGTCTTTCCTGATCCGCAGGGAAGCACGATCGTACCATAGCCGGAGCCGTTCTTCCCGTCCCCGAGAAGCGCGCTGACAGCATCTGTCTGGTAAGGCCTCGGGGAGAATGTGTTCCGAAGCTTTATCTCAAGCGGTTCGCCTTTCCTGAGCGGTATCCTGTCATCGACGGGGAAGCCGAGCTTTATCATGCGTGCTTTAAGCACGCCTCTGTTCATCCGAAGCACGCGGAATGAGAACTCGCTCTCTGCTTCGAGAAGCGCCTTGAGCTGCGGTTCTGCCTTGAGCTGCAGCGCGAATACAGGACGCCTGACGGTCAGCAGCAGGTAATCATCATCGAGTTCCGTGAGGATGAAGTCACCGTAGCGCTCTGCCTGGTCGCGGATGAAGAACTCCACACGTGAATCGATATCGAAGCGGGACCATGTCCTGAGGCGTGAGAGTATCTCATCGGCATCGAGCCCTGAGGAAATCGCATTCCAGAGCGATAGCTGGGAAATCTGATAGGTGTGGACATGTTCCGGACTCTTCACGAGATCCGCGAATGCGATGATATCGGAGCGGCAGCGGTCTGCATCGGGCGAGTGCACATCAAGGAGCATGGTCCTGTCGCTCTGGACTGTCAGCGGCCTATCTCTCATAAGCCCTCGCTATGAGAAGATGATCCGCTATCGTAAGCGCCGCCATTGCCTCTATCACAGGCACTGCGCGCGGAAGGATGACGGGATCATGGCGCCCATGGACGGAGATGGTCGTCTCCTCCAGCGAATCCGTTACGGTCAGCTGCTCCTTTGCGATTGACGGTGTGGGCTTGACAGCTACGCGGAAGATGATGTCCTCTCCCGTGGATATGCCGCCGAGTATCCCTCCGGCATTATTCGAAAGATAGATTATCCTGCTGCCATCCGTCCTCATCTGATCGTTGTTTTCCGATCCTTTCATGCGTGAGGCGCTGAAGCCGCTGCCGAATTCGATTCCCTTCACAGCCCCGATGGACATGACAGCATGGGCAAGAGCGGCATCGAGCTTGCCGAATACCGGTTCGCCGAGCCCCGGGATCATTCCCGTGATCCTGCACTCGATGATGCCTCCGATGCTGTCCGACTCGTTCCTTGCATCCTCGGCTGCTTTTATCATCGCGCTGAGATTCCTGTTATCCGGTGCCGCAAGCGGAGCGGGGAAGGGCGGGTTCCATTCATAGTCCTCAGCCCTGATGCCGCCGCACTCGATCACGCCGGCATCCACGCGGATCCCGTGCCGTGTGAGAAGGAGCTTTGCGAGCGCACCGCCGAATACGCGGCATGCTGTCTCCCTCCCGGATGACCTTCCGCCTCCGCGCGGGTCACGGATCCCGTATTTCATATCGTATGCGGCATCGGCATGCCCAGGGCGGTACACGTGCTCGATCGCGGAATAATCGGATGAGCGCTGGGAGGTATTGCGGATGATGAATCCGATGGATGTGCCTGTTGAGAGGCCGTTATAGATACCTGAAAGGATCTCGGGGGAGTCCGCTTCGCTTCTCTTCGTGCCGAGCGATGTGCTTCCGGGACGTCTTCTTGCCATCTCCGATGCGATGAAATCCTCATCGATAGCGATACCCGCAGGGTAGCCGTCGATGACGCCGCCAAGCGCAGCTCCGTGCGATTCCCCGAATGTAGTGAGCTTCAGGAGCTTACCGAATGTGCTGGACATATCCCTTATCCTCCAGTGCTTCAATCACCCTGTCTGCAGCGGCCTCCCTTTCCCCGTAGGAACCGAGGTCTATGACGAGGTCCGCATATCTTCTGTATACTCCGTCCCGCTCCCTGTAGATCCTGCTGAATGAACCTTCGAGATCATCCGGATCCAGAAATGCCGGTATGCCATGCTTCAGGATTACGGGAAGCATATCCTTCTCATCCCTCCTGAGATAGATGATGCGTCCCGTGCTTTTCATCAGATCCATAAGGGGGGTATTGTCAGATGCGCCGCCGCCGAGCGAGAGTATGAAGGAATCATTTCCGTCGATGTATTTCCGCACCGCAGAGAGCTCTGCATCCATGAATGCTGCCTTGCCATGCTCCCTGTAGAAGCTGCGGATGCTCTCAGCACCGGTGAACTGCAGTATAAGGTCATCGGCATCAGCGTATCCGAGGCCGGTGCGCTGGGCTGCGAGACGTGCCTGCGTCGTCTTTCCCGAGTGTTTTATGCCTGTGAAGAAGAGCCTCACCATAAGGGTGGATTCTACCATTCCTGCATGGCGGCATGCAACATCTCAGGGCCTTTCCGCCTCATCTCCGCTGCGGTATTCAGGGACGGACGGAACGAAAGCCCCGTTCTCGAGGTATTCCTTCTTCTCCCTCCTGACACGGCGTGTCCTTCTCATCTCGACCTTCATGAGATACTCTGCCTCGGCCCTGTTCTTCCTCGCCTCATCCTCGAACCTGTTCCCGGGAATGGTCTTCTTCAGGGCATAGTGGAAGACAACGATCATCATGTACCAGAGAAAGGCAATGACAAATGGGATGAAATCAGTGACTGTGTATGATGCTCCTGCCTCTCCCGCTGCAAGCAGCGTTCTCAGGTTATCGAAGAAGAGAAGAAGGGATATGATCGCCGGGAATATCCAGTACATGCCCTGACGTGAGAAGATGAATCTCATCGAAGCCAGGAGCGACATGAATGAAAGCAGCAGTGCTGTTATCGGGATGATGTATACGATCACTCTTTCTTCCGCCTTGGACGTATGATAGCATATTTTCATGAAATCGGTCAGCAGCAGAGACTTCGGAGAGGTTCTCCAGTCAAGGAAGAGACCGCGGGTGGAGGATGGGCGCGGTCCGTATTACCGTGATACCACGGCAATCATACACTCATCCCCGTTCCGCCGCCTCAAGCATAAGACGCAGGTTTTCTTCGCACCATCGAATGATCATATATGCACAAGGATGGAGCATGTCCTTCATGTCGCCTCGATTGCTTCAGCAATATGCCGCCAGCTCGGGCTGGATTCCGAGATGGCCTGGGCAATCGGCATGGGGCATGATCTCGGGCATACGCCATTCGGCCATGTAGGGGAGCGGATCATATCGAAGCTTTCTGAGGAGAGGGGGCTCGGCAGATTCGAGCACGAGGTCAATTCGCTGCGCGTGGTCGATTTCCTCTCCAACGGCGGCAGGGGCCTTAATCTTACCTATGCAGTGCGTGACGGCATCGTGTGCCACAATGGTGAGAGCCTCCGCATGCGCATCCATCCTACAGGACGTGTCAGGGATCTTGACGCCGTCACGGAGCGTGAAGGGCTGATTCCTGCGACTTTTGAGGGAGCTGTCGTACGCTTTTCCGATTCAATCGCATACCTCGGACGGGACTGGGAGGATGCATACAGGCTTGGGATACTCAAGGACCGCGAGCTTCCGGATATCGTGAAGGAGAGGCTGGGAACGACGAACAGCGAGATCATAAACACGCTCGTCAGCGATATCGTGAATGGTGCATCGGAAGAGAACGGAATCGGATTCTCCCCGGAGATATTCGAGGCTGTCGAGGCCTTCTCCGATTTCAACTACAGGTACATCTACCGTTCCGATATCCTCAATGGCTACACGCGCTATTTCACACGCCTCCTGAAGCTCATCACGGAGTATCTCGAGGATCTCTACCAGTCATATCATCTGGATGAAAGCGGCTACATGGCTGAGCATAACATGCTTGCGGCCGGCTTCTACAATCATGCTGCCGGTATGTACAGCGCGTATATGGAGCACGAAGGAAGCGACCGGCGCATGGTGATGGATTACGTTGCCGGCATGACGGACAACTTCTCGCTGGACTGCGCGAATGAGATACTCAAGCCGGAGCACCTGAATGAGGAGATAGAGCATTCCGTCACCGGAAGATGGTTCGATGTCTACCGCTGATCCGGCCTTGCCAGCTTCTCGATCTCATCGATGAACTGATCGAGATCATCGAATGCCCTGTATACCGATGCAAAGCGCACATAGGCGACCCTCGACACGGGATACAGCTGCTTCAGCGTCTCCTCTCCGACCTGCTGGCTCGTGACCATGTTCGATGTTCCTGCCATCTCGTAGATGCTGTCCTCTATGTTATGGAGGATCTTCTCTATATCGCCCTGCGAGATGCTGAGCTTCTCGGTGCACTGCCTGATGCCGCGCTCGACCTTCGAGATATCGAAAGGCTGATGACGGCCATCCTTCTTGATGACGATGATCGGTTTCTCCTCGATGCGCTCATAGCTCGTGAACCTATGGCCGCATTCCAGGCACTTGCGCCTGCGTCTTATCGAGGTGCCATCCCTGTTTGACCTCGATTCCAGTACCTTATCATTGTCTTTCCCGCACCTTGGACATCGCATGGGTTGAATGATAGCACACTGCGCAATGCTTTGCATTGGAAATATACTTGACTTTCATGTTCTTTATATAACATCATTGTTATATATATAACACAGAGGTGCAAATGTCCCAGTCAGTAGCTGCCTGCGTCAAGGATATCATCGGGCGCAACCCATTCATTTCGGAGCTGATCGGCCACGACCTGATCTCATACTCGAACCTCGCAAGGTTCATCCGCCCGCAGATAGAATCGATGTGCGGCAAGAGCGTCAGCGAGGCATCCATCATAATGGCTGCGCGCCGGTTCTCGAAGGAAATTGCCGAGGAAGCAGCTGCGATGACCGGCAGCGATGGGGGAATCGAGTATGAGATTTCCGTCAAGACGAATATCTATGACCTGAATCTCCGCAGGAGCGATGAGACGGCTGCAAGGCTGATGAAGCTCTATGCGCTCGTAAAGCCCTCCGAAGGTGACTTCCTGAATATCTCGATAGGTTCCCATGAGATATCCATGTCCGTCTCCGATAAATACAGGAGCGCAGCGGATGAGCTTGTGGATGAATCGGATGTCATACACCGCTTTGCCGATCTCGTTGCGATAACGATTGTCTTCAAAGGTGATTTCCTCCAGACGCCCGGCATCCTCTATCTTGCTGCCCGCAAGCTCGCATGGGAGAGCATCAATATAATCGAGGTCATCTCGACGATGAATGTGCTTACGTTCGTAGTAGGCAAGGATGACAGCTCGAGAGCCTATGAGGCTCTGAACGCGTTTCTGTCTGATGAGCTGTAGGATCATAACAGGGGAGCGTGGCGCAGGGAAGACCACGGCCATGCTCAGGCTCTTCAGGCGTGAGGGCGGTGAAGGGGTTGTCTCGATCCACGATGGCGATTGCTACCGCCTGCTGTTCCTGCCGGGGATGGAGGAACGCCTCCTGATGTCATCAGAGCCTCTCTTCCCTGGAAGGATAGGGCGCTGGTTCTATGACGGGGATGCTTTTGCCGAAGCCCTGAGAAGGCTCATGTCCGCGGCTTCATCGCCTGTTCTCATCGATGAGGCCGGTGCGCTGGAGCTTGATGGCGGAGGGTTTGCTCCTGCAATAGAGGCACTTTCCTCAGCAGGGAGGGATATCGTGCTTTCCGTGAGGCATTGCTATGTGGATTCCATCATCCGCACCTTCCATCTTGCATCTGCCTCTGTCATCGAGGCGGCAGATTATCCCTGAGATAGGCTCGTGCTTTCTCCGTGCCGCCGTAGAGTATGCGGTCAAGCTTCTCCTTTCCGAAGAGGAAATCATCCGTGTATCTGAAGATATTCCCTTCCGTATCCGAGAGTTCCATGCCAAGGCTCCTGAGGACTGCATGCGATGACGCGATGTCCCAGGCAAAGCACTTCTGCACGACAGTTGCCTCCACTGATGTATAGAGCGCTGGCGCGAGGATATGGATGATCGTCGAGCCGAATACCCTGACTTTGCCGCGGAAATGGGAGAAATCAAGCTCAATGGCACCTTTTGAACCCATCGTTATCTCTGTCACGTCATCCTTGTTTCCCGAAAGCGTGAGCGGTTTGCCGTTGAGCGTGGGCGAGGAGCCTGGATCGAGCCTCACCATCATGGATTCCTCGCCGATGCCGAAGCGCGGTGCCGCGATATAAGCACCGACTGGCTTCCTCTCCCTGTCAAGGATGCCGAGGGATACGGCGAATGACGGCATGCCCTGCGAGTATACGTCGGTGCCATCGATGGGATCGAGTATGAATACCCATTCTGCATCGCGCCTGTCGTCGGCATTCTCCTCCTCGCTTATCACAGCAGCCTCCGGGAAGAGATGGTGCACCAGCGACGTGATGGTATGGCTTATGTTCATATCGGCCTCGGTAAGCACGGATCCATCAGCCTTGAATGATCTTCCTATGCCTTTCTGCATCCGGCAGGCATAAGCCCCGGCTTTCCCTATTTCCTCTGCGAGGATATCAAGCGATGACTGATCAAGCATAACAGTGATTCTATCCTGCGTGCGTCCGATGTACAAGGTTGCCTTATAATGCATGTATGGAGAAGAAGCAGTACATATGCCCGAAATGCGGGGCGACTGAGTATGAGACGGACAGCTTCCAGGCAGCCGGAGGCAATTTCTCGAAGATCTTCGATATACAGAACCGCAAGTTCATCACGGTTTCCTGCTGCCGGTGCGGCTATACGGAGATCTATAAGGCAAAGACATCAGCCGGGTGGAACATCCTCGATTTCCTCATGCGCTGATTGTCCGAAAGCGGTTAATCCTATATAGTCGGTCTGGTGGAACGGAAGATCAAGGATTCTGTTGCTGAGTATATCAGGAGAAATCCCGCCATAAAGGCGGCTTCGAAGCAGGGCTCAGGCCTCATAAAGGCTGATGGGCTGGATTTCTATCCCCTTTCGAGAGCCGTGCTGCAGATCGCAGGGCGGAGGAACGGACGCACGATCGTGATCTCTTCCACCGAGGAAGCTGCCCGCACGCTCTTTTCTGACCTCTCTGATGAGGAGAGCATTCCTTCCGTTCTTCTTCCTTCCAATGGCAAGCAGCTCTATTCTGAGTTCACCCTGACGGCATCGGAGTACGAGCAGAAGAAGGCGCTGGACAGGATAGCGGAGATGAAGACGGGCATCATCGTATCGTCCCTCAGGGCTTTCGTCTCTCCTGTGATGTCGCCTGAAAGCCTTGAACGCTATTCGGTACGTCTCCGCACGGGCGATGCGTTCCGCCCGTCTGAGCTTGCGGAGGAACTCACGGCAGCAGGCTATTACCGCTCGCCATCCTGCTATGAGGCGGGGTCATTCTCGATACGCGGCGAAGTCATGGATATCTTCCCGTTCTCGTTCGATGATCCTGTGAGGATCTATGCGGACTGGGATGAGATCGGCCGCATCGCCTCATTCGATCCGATGACGCAGAAGAGCATGAAGGATTTCCGCAGCGTCAACATTCCTCTGATTTCCGGCGATTCAAGCCCGCTTTTCACTACGATGAAGGATTATATCCGCGAGGATGACTACTTCTTCATATCGGGCTCGGAGCGTATAGCCGTGTCCTGGAAGGCAATGCAGAATGAGGCGAGGGCACGTTTCAGCGAGGCATATAAGAAGAATGCCGATGCGCTTGTCCCTGATCGCATGCTCTTTCCCTGGGAGTCCTTCTCGGATGGGCTTAGGAACGCATTCATCGCATACGATATATCCGATCCCGGATACTATCATTTCGGTATCACCGCATCCCGCTCGTATTTCGGCAACGTCACATACTTCAAGGATGATATATCCGCTCTCATCCGCAATGGCTGGCGCATTGCAGTCATCGCGCCTTCTGCCGTTCAGAAGGAAAGGCTTGAGAATGTGCTCCGGGATTACGATGCGGATATAGAGATCGCCGATCTCTCTTCAGGCTTCCAGATTGAGTCGGAATCCCTTCTTGTCGTTCTCGACAGCGAGATCTTCGGCAGGAGGCGCCAGAGGCAGCGTTCGGTCGTTGAGACCGTTTCCTCTCCCCTTGATTCGTTTGTCGAGCTGAAGGAAGGTGATTTCGTCGTCCACGTGAACTATGGAATCGGACGCTTCATCAAGATCGACAGGGTCAGGACAAGCCGCACAGAGCGTGACTACATAAAGATCGAGTATGCCAACGATGAGCATCTCTTCGTGCCGATAGAGCAGGCCGATCTTGTCCAGAAGTATATCGGCAACGATGGGCGTCCCCCCAAGCTTGACACCCTTGGTTCGCAGAGCTGGTCGAGGAAGAAGGAGAAGGCTCTCAGGAATGCGCAGGAACTTGCCCAGCAGCTCGTTCACCTCTATGCCGCACGGCAGACGGTGAAGGGGTATCAGTTCGAGCCGGACACGGATTTCCAGATCCAGTTCGAAGCTTCATTCCCATTCACTGAGACTCCTGACCAGCTGAAGTGCATCGATGAGATAAAGAAGGACATGGAATCCGACCATGTCATGGACCGTCTTGTCTGCGGAGATGTCGGTTACGGTAAGACGGAGATAGCTTTCCGCGCTGCATTCAAGGCCGTGATGAGCGGCAAGCAGGTTGCTTTCCTTGCTCCTACAGTCATACTCGCAGAGCAGCACTACAGCAACTTCCGCCAGCGCCTCGGCTCATTCCCGGTGAATGCAGGCATCCTTTCCCGCTTCGTGCAGGGAAAGGAGCAGCGCAAGGTGCTCAAAGGCGTGGAGGAAGGCAAGGTCGACGTGCTCTTCGGCACACACAAGATCCTCCAGAGCTCCGTGAAGTTCAGCAGCCTCGGCCTTCTTATCATCGATGAGGAGCAGCGCTTCGGCGTGAAGGATAAGGAAAGGATCAAGCAGCTGAAGACGAATGTCGATTCCCTTACGCTTTCCGCGACGCCGATTCCCCGCACGCTCTACATGTCGCTCCTGAAGGTACGTGACATGTCCCTTCTGACGACGGCACCGCGTGAGAGGCAGCCTATAGAGACCGTGATCGATCAGTTCTCGATGAAGATCGTCGCTGAAGCGATAAAGCGTGAGCTTGAGCGCGGCGGACAGGTTTTCTATCTGCATAACCGCATCGATGACCTGGATTCCATCGCGCAGATGATACGTACCGAGATCCCATATGCGATAGTCGAGTCGGCTCATGGGCAGATGGAAGCGGGAGAGCTTGAGGATATCATGCACCGATTCGTCTACGAGGGTATCCAGGTTCTTGTCTCCACGACGATCATCGAGAATGGCATCGATATTCCGAATGTGAATACCATCATCATCGATCAGGCTGACAGGTTCGGGCTTTCCCAGCTTTATCAGCTCCGCGGTAGGGTAGGACGTTCTGACAGGCAGGCATACTGCTATCTTCTGTATAAAGACCGTTCCGAACTCGGCGATGATGCAATAAGAAGGCTCAGGGTCCTTTCCGAGAATACAGCGCTCGGGTCGGGCTTCAAGGTAGCCATGAAGGATATGGAGATCAGGGGAGCGGGGAATATCCTCGGACGCGAGCAGTCGGGTCATCTCGAAGCTGTCGGACTCGATATGTACATGCGTCTTCTCGAGGAAGAGATCGATAAGCTTACCGATACTGAGAAGGAAGGAGATGCCGGTGTGCTCCTCGAGCTCGACTACACCGGCTTCATCCCAGATAGCTACATCCCTGACCAGCCTTCGAAGTTCGAGGCGTACAAGAAAATCGCTTCGATCCAGACAGAGGGACAGCTTGAAGGACTCAGGGCAGAGCTGGAGAATAGATACGGGCAGCTTCCGGAGGAAGTGGAGAACCTTTTCTGCATCGCGGAGATAAAGATCATCTGCCGCCGTCTCTCCATCATCCACCTCTCAGAGAACAGGGGCTCTGTGGATATCGAATTCGGTAAGCTGTCGGCAATCAACCCCGATCGTGTGATAAGCCTTCTCAGGCTTTCCGACGGGAAGGTCCAGATGGACAGCAGGAACATGACGCACATGAGGATGCAGACTGGTGCGGTATCGCTGAAGGATAAAGCGCTCTTCATACTTGAGCAGCTCAGGAGATTGATCTGATGACAGAAGAAGAACTTCTTGAAGGAATCAGCAGGATAGAATTGAGAGAGGGAAAGGAACGTACGATCAAGAGCTACGTCCTCCGCAATAACGTTATATCGCCGAAGGCGAAGGGTATAATCCTCAGGTATATGGAGAAGTATGGCTTCTTCTTCCAGGATGCCCCCCTTGATTACGCCGCGCTCTTCTCCAATCCCAATCCCGTTATCATTGAGATCGGGTTCGGAATGGGGGATACGACGGCGGAGGTTGCGCTGAGACGTCC
>CALXKY010000053.1 GCA_944389055.1 uncultured Spirochaetaceae bacterium
AGCAGGCGCCGTCGGTATAGATATCGACCTTCTTCAATCGCGGGCTCCCGTCTTCCTGATGATATGATAGCCGAACTGCGTGCGCACCGGACGTGATACCGAACCCACGGACATCTTCCTAACGGCATTCTCGAAAAGCGGTACCATCTTACCCTCCCCGAACCAGCCGAGATCCCCTCCCTTGGACTTCGATGGGCATGTGGAGTACTGACGCGCGAGCGACTCAAAGCTCTCCCCCCTCTTCACCCTCTCATAGATCCGCTCAGCAGTCTGCTGATCCTTAACGAGTATATGGCTTGCCCTGTATTCCACCTTCTGCCTCCAGTATCATCTCCCGGTATGACCGGGGTTCGAAATCATCGGATGAGAGCCCTGCCTCTTCCATCAGCGCCGTTATGCGGCCATGGGCAGCAGCGACATCCGCATCACCTGCCTCGAACGGCAGGAGCACCTCTATCTCAAGAAACCAGCCGAGCGAATTGACGGAAAGAAGCTCTATGTGGGCATCCCCATCCATCCACTCGTACCCATCCTTCTTCTTGATGAAGAAATCCTCGTAGCCCAGGATGCGGAAGAATGCCAGGGCAGCCTCCAGCTGGTCCGGCATGGCCCTGAACTCATATTCCTCGTTGTTCTCTCCACCCGGTCCTGAATGGGTGCGCTTTGCGGTGAGCTCAAGAGCACCGCCATGCTCACGGATTCTCAGAGCCTGTATGCTTTCCCCGGGACGGCGGAAATAGTGATCGAGCTTATGCACGGGCCGGCCATCCCCGAGACGGGAAGAGAACACAGCTCTCACTGCTTCCGGATCAGCGGCCCTTGCCTTTATCTCAGCCTCGCGCATCTCAGTATTTCCATGGGAAGATCATCGACTTGAGCGACCTCGGACCGACCTTCTCCTTCTCATCATAGAGGATATCCTCCCAGGGCAGATGCCTGACATCCGCATCCGGATTCTCCTCAAGGTAATCATACTTCATCATCAGGAGCTTCATGGCATCCTGGGACGCAAGCTGCATGCCGCAGACGCCAGGGACGAGGCCGAGCGTGAATGCGGAGACCGCAAGGCAGAAAAGCCTGTAAAGCGCGAAGAAGAGGGAGAATCCCATGTTGCCGCCAAGGATAAGGAAGCATTTCTTCAGCGTCTTCAGCGGCCTGTCCGCAGGGAGGAGGTTCATCAGCGGGAAATAATACGGAACAGCAAGCAGCAGGATGATCTCCACCCATATCATGATCACGGAGATGAAGTATCCGAATATGTTCCCATATGCCGAATAGAACGGGATGATGAAGAGGATATTGAGAACCATCAGGATCATCACCGCGGCATAGAGAAGAGAATGCCGTATGTTCCGTTTTATGCCTTTGCGGAATGCGGCCCACGATTCGCGCTTGTAATCCGAATAGTTGTGCACTGCAGCTGCACTGCCTCCCATCAGCACGGCAGCCACGATCAGGGAGAGCGCGATGCCGAGATATCCGAAGAGCGGAGAAGCCTGCCCTGCAGAAAGCACTGCCCAGAAGAGCGCGAATATCGCAACGATGTATCCGAGATTGAAAAGCACCATCCCGATGAGATTGTCCCATCCGTCGAAGAATGCTTTCTTGATGAAGAATCCGATCATACCAAGAAATTTAAGCAATAGGGCGTGCATTTGCAACCTGCATCAGAAAACCGATACAGATTTTATTGCGTTTCCTATCAAAACTATATTTACAAATGAAAAAACCCATGTTATTTAATAGTCAGTGGCTTAAATGGCTCAGGCCAGGTTGCCTAGAAGAGGGACTGCCATAGCCGTCCGCGGAGAAGTCCGGGGCGCGAATCCCCAGTGGGCAGAGCCGCTGGGGACGTTTTTTTCCATTGTCTGATCCCTCAGAACGGCTGTATGATCCTCTCATGAGGAAAATCATCATAATGCTCGCCGCAATCATAGCAGCAGTCTCCTGCAGCAGCGGAGAGCGGATCTGCAAGGTCCCGGAAAAGCTCAGCTATCCGGAGTGGCTTGAAGGAGACTGGTATGAGAAGAATCCGGATTACATAATCTGCAGCGCCCACGATGGGGATATCACAGCACCGCTTGAAGGAAACAGCTCCCTCATTGTCTCCGCAAGGACATATGAGGAGTATCTTCTGGATTTCACGGAAGAGATCTCAGATGACGTATATGAAATAAGATTCACCGTTGACAGGGATTCAGGGGAACCGCTGTATCTTGAGACATTCTATGAATTCACCAGACTGACGGATTGCACCGTGCAGCTGAGAGAGAAGCATCTGAAAGCATACGGTGACGATGTCTCCGATATCGAGCCGGACCCTATCGTGCTTAATCGTATTGCAAATTCATGCAATATGCAGAAATAAAGGTTCTATCGCAAGATTCTTGAATAAATATGCATAAAACTATTGCACAAACTCAATGAATATGCATAATAGCAGCCATCAGGAGAAATCAGAAATGAAGGACAAAGTCATTCTTGCATATTCCGGCGGACTGGATACATCAGTCATTCTCAAGTGGCTCGCTAACAAGGGCTTCGACGTTATCGCATATGTCGCTGATGTAGGCCAGAAGGAGGACTTCAAGGCTGTCGAGGAGAAGGCTTACGCCACAGGCGCAAGCAAGGTATACATCGAGGACCTCAAGAAGCCGCTCGTGACCGACTATGTCTTCCCCGCCCTCAAGGCAAACACGATCTACGAAGGCACATACATGCTCGGCACATCCCTCGCCCGCCCCATCATCGCGAAGAGGCATATCGAGATCGCGAAGAAGGAAGGAACGAAGTACGTTGCTCATGGCGCTACAGGCAAGGGAAATGACCAGGTCAGGTTCGAATTCGGCTACTATATGAACATGCCGGATGTGAAGATCATCAGCCCATGGAAGGATGAGGAATGGCTTTCCCAGTTCGAAGGCAGGAGCGACATGCTCAAGTATGCTGAGGAGAACGGCATTCCCGTGAAGGCTACGACGAAGAAGCCGTACAGCGAGGACGAGAACCTCATCCATATCTCCCACGAGGCAGGAATCCTCGAAGATCCTTCGAAGAGGTGCCCCGAGGATGTCTACAGCCTCACGCTCTCACCGGAGAAGGCTGCTGACAAGGAGACGATCCTCACCTTCTATTTCAAGGATGGCGTGCCGCAGAGCGTTACGAACGAGAATGACGGAACAGTCGTCACCGATCCTGTCGAGATGATCCTCTACCTCAACAAGATGGGACACGACAACGCTATCGGCAGATGCGATCTCGTCGAGAACAGGTTCATCGGCATCAAGAGCCGCGGTGTCTACGAGACCCCGGGCTGCGAGATTCTCTGGAAGGCACATCACAACCTCGAGGGACTCACGATGGACAAGGAAGCCATGCATCTCAGGGATATGCTCTCCCCGAAGTACGCAGAGCTCATCTACAACGGGTACTGGGGAGCACCTGAGTTCAACATGCTCACAGCGCTCTTCGACGAAAGCCAGAAGTTCGTTACGGGAAAGGCGACAGTCGCACTCTACAAGGGCAATGTCATCAACGCGGGCATCGAGTCCGGCTGCTCGCTCTACAATGAGGACCTCGGATCGATGGACAAGGCCGGCGGCTACCACCCGATCGACTGCAAGGGCTTCATCAACATCAACGCCATCCGCCTGATGGCATCCTCTGTAAGGGAAGCAAAGGGCATCGACTGCTGATTGCAGAACAAAGATATCTGAGGGGATCCGCGGATCCCCTTTTTCAGTCACTGCTCGTCGCTGATTCCCTCTGCCCTGCCCATCCATTCAAGGACAATGCCATCATCAGGGGACCATGAACCGTAGATGATCTCCTCGTCTTCCTTCTTTTTCTTCCTGTCCTCGTTATCTTTCTCTTCTGCCATGGCCGGATGATACCACAAAGCAGGCTGTGATATAATCGCTGTATGCTATCCAATGGCAAAAGAGCCATACTGGGCTTCACTGTATTCGCAATGTTCTTCGGAGCTGGGAATCTCATATTCCCTGTATTTCTTGCGTATCAGGCAGGAGAGAGCATCGCGCCTGCATTCACAGGTTTTGCACTCACTGCAATAGGATTCCCGATGCTTGCGCTCCTGGCAATCGGTCGCTCCGGCTCGCTGGAAGAGCTATCCAGCAGGATAAGCCCTGGATTCAGCAAGGTATTCACCGTTACCGTATATCTGGCAATCGGTCCATGCCTTGCGATCCCGAGGACAGCGGGAACAAGCTATGAGATGGTAAGCGCTGCCCTTAGAATGGAAAGCAGCCTGGCTGAGCTTATCTACTCAGCAGTCTTCTTCACGATAGCTGCAGCCGTAGCATTCAGGCCGGAGAAGCTCTCATCAAGACTCGGGAAAGTGATGGCCCCTATCCTCATAGCCCTGATCGCAGTCCTTGCAGCAGCGGCCGTGTCATTGCCAGCTGTTCCGGCAGCGGAGGCAGCAGGAGCCTATGCGGAAACACCGTTTCCTACGGGATTCTCAGAGGGGTACCAGACAATGGATGCAATCGCGGGACTGGTATTCGGAGCCATTCTCATAATTAATATAAGGGCTGCAGGGGCATCTGAGAGCAGGAAGGAGGAAGCCTTCGCTGTCATAATCGGAGGATTGCTGCTGCTTGCTGTCTACTCAGCACTTGCATTCATCGGATACCGGGCACATGCATACATATCAGACCCATCAACCGGTGCCGACATATTATCAGCAGCAGCCGGAGAAGCCTTCCCTGCAACGGGCCGGTTCCTGATTGCGGCAATCTTCATCATCGCATGCTTCAATACGTCGGTAAGCCTTCTTTCCTCATGCGGCGAGTACTTCCACAGGATCATTCCGGCAATGGGAAGAAGCACATGGATCCTGATCTTCGCGGCTATATCATGCATCGTGGCAAATGCAGGCCTTGAGGCCATCATAAGCATTTCCGCTCCGGTGCTTGGAATCATATATCCTGGAGCGATGGTGATGATCGTGCTGTCATTCCTGCCGGGACAGGAATCCCTCAGATACTCATATATCCTCGGAACGCTCACTGCGATAGCTGTATCCGCAATGGATACCGCAGGAATCCCCCTGCCTCTTCATGAAAGCGGCTTTGCATGGTTCATCCCCTCACTGATCATGATAGCCACAGGAATGATCATGGACAGAAGAAAATCTCCCTCCATATCGCAGAAGGGAGACAAATGAAAGAGGAAATGGCTTATCTGTCGAGTCCGATATTCACGCGGACCGTAAGTCCATCAAGACCGTAATCGCCTGCTGTTGCGCCGAATTCCTGGCGGAAGTATGCGATATCAAGCTTGACAGCCCAGAGGTCGAGACCGACACCGAGCGTCCAGTATCCCTGGCGGAGACCGCCGCGGATATCGAGGAAGCTGAGGATACGGAGCTCCGCACCGACATTGAGGTGATACATGAAATCACGGAAATCAGCATCCTCCGTCTGGCAGAGACCTACGATATCGCGGACATCAACAGCGATTGACGGGCTGAGGTACCATGTATCCAGTGACCAGCCGATACCGGCATCAAGGGACCAGTCGCTTGAGAACTCGAATCTCGAATCCTCGCCTGCATTGCCTCCGAACGGATCATCGAGGAATCTCTCATAATCATCAAAGCCAGTCATATAGTACTTGCCGTTGAGGTTCCTCGCCACGACACCGGCTGAGAATCCGAGCGGCATGTTGACATTGAGGCCGACATCGAACGGGATGGAGTATCCAGCCATGATCGGAAGGCCGGTGAAGACGCCCATGATCCCATCGGGGGAATCCATGCTGTCAAGCATTGACTGGGCACCGAACGCTTCGGTATATGCAAGGTAGTTGAAACGTACCATCGCACCTACATCGATGGAGAAATCGAGAGGAAGATTGAAGCGATAGCCATAACCGAGCGAGATGGCTGCGTTGACCTTTCCTATGAGATTTGCATCAAGGCCGCCGACATTCTTTCCGTAGGACAGAACGGAGGCGCGTGCATTGACTCCGAGTCCGAATCCGCCGGCAGTGAATGATACCGCAGCATCGACATCAGCAATCTTTCCGTTTCCAGACTTGATGGAACTGAGAAGGCTTCCAAGACCTGACATAGAGCCATCCATCATCCCCTGGATAGCACCGGACTCAACGAGATCATAGATGTGATACATCGTGACCTGCGCCGATGGAAGCGATATCTCAAGGCGTCTGGAAGCAAGCGCTGCCGGGTTGATGAAGAATGTATCAGCGCTTCCGGTAACAGCAACACCAGCACCGCCCATTCCGAGTGCGCGTGCAGTCAGCGGCTGGAACGGCTCGATCATTGCGGAATATGCATTATCCTCAGCTGGGACCAGAGCTTCAGCAGCAGAAAGAGAGGCTGCAGCGATCACCAGGAGAGCAATTGTCATGAACTTTCTCATCACGTACCTCCTTATACCGTGCCGCTCTGTGCAGCAGCTATGATCGTATCGAGATTGAGATCGACATCCTTGAATGCATTGGAAGCCGGCCCAAGCGTATCGACGACGAACACCGTATTCGCAATAAGCTCATAGTTATCGTTTATCGCCTGGTTCATGTCGATGCCATCCGCAGGCTGGAGCTCTCCATCAACCATCTTGAGGAAGCCCTTCTCCTCGTTTGTGGCAATCGTTATGAATGAAAGCGTCGTCTGCATGATTGCGGCATCCGCTTTGGTGATTGTCGTCACTTCTCCGCTCTGGATCTTTTTCACACCATCAAGGATGCCATTGAACATATCAAGCACGGCATCAGCATTGGCATCACCTGTTCCTTCCGAGGGAACATCTTCGCCTCCTGTGGTTTCAGAAAGAATCTTATCAAGAAGACCTGCTGTACCCTTTGTTCCATCTGCAACTTTATTGTCTGCGGCTTCCGCCATTGCCTCATTGAGCGCTTCCTGTGCCTGAGGTGTCTTGGACGCAGATGAGATCGTGGATGCAAGATCGGTAACACCGGACTCATCAAGGGAAGGAAGAATCGAAGTAGACGCATTGACACTGCCGGTCATGCCTAACCCTTCAAGCAGATTCTTCACAGCTTCATCATCATCAACCGTTGTAGGCTTGATGCTATCAACTACAGCAACTGCGGCATCCGTATTCTCTGCATTCGGTCCCAGCACGTTCGCTGAGAGGCCTTTGAGGAATTCCTCAAGGCTGCAGGAAGGCGCCATAAGAAGAACAGCCAGGATAAGGACCGCTCCTATTGCACGCTTAGCCATTATTTCCTCCATGATTGAGCATCGCGCACGATGCATCTATATTATCAACACAGAATCAAGAAAAAGGTTACAGCAAAGAATCCACTTGAACAAGTATGATAATCTGTGCAATAGTCTAACGGACTGCGTTCATCGCAGATTTTCCGCCCGTATGGGTGAGATATAGTGCTGGAGACGCTAAGGCGTCAGGCGTATGGAGGATTACTATGGCAGTAGTAACCATGAAGAGCCTGCTCGAGGCAGGCGTGCATTTTGGACACCAGACAAAGAGGTGGAATCCGAAAATGGCCCGTTTCATCTTCACAGAGAGGAACGGAATCCACATCATCGACCTTCAGAAGACCTCTGCATGCATTGTCGAGGCTTATGAGGCTGTAAGAACACAGGTAAAGAACGGCAAGCAGATCCTTTTCGTAGGAACGAAGAAGCAGGCTCAGCAGGCTATCGAGACCGAAGCCAAGAGATGCGGTATGCCGTATGTTTCAAACCGCTGGCTCGGCGGTATGCTCACAAACTTCACAACAATCAAGAAGAGCATCGCAAAACTCAAGAAAATCGAGAGAATGGAAGCTGACGGAACCTTCGATTCGCTTACGAAGAAGGAAGTCGCTCTCTATACGAAGGAGAAGAACAAGCTCGAGAAGAACCTCGGCGGTATCAAGGATATGAAGGATCTCCCCGGAGCTCTCTTCATCATCGATACCAAGAAGGAGGCTCTTGCCGTAGCAGAGGCAAAGAGGCTTGGAATCCCTGTCATCGCAGTCGTTGATACAAACTGCGATCCCACTGACATCACCTACCCCATCCCGGGCAACGATGATGCAATCAGGGCAATCTCCCTTTTCGTTGAGATCATCGCAAACGCAATCATCGATGCGGACAGCGAGGCAGGAATCCAGATCGTCGAGTCCCTTGATGACGAGGATGAGGCCGCAGCAATCGAGGAAGGTCCTGTAGAGAACAAGGACGAAGCTTCCAGCGATGAGCCCATTGATTATTCCAGCTATGAGCCTGCTGCAGAGGAGTCAGCAAACGACGAAGAGGCAGCAGAGGAAGAGGAAGAAGAGTACTTCACAAAGTAAGGAGGGAAATATGGCAATCAGCGCAGCAGATGTAAAGAAGCTCAGGGATGTTACCGGAGCTGGAATGATGGACTGCAAGAAGGCCCTCACCGAGGCCAATGGCGATTTCGCACAGGCTGAGAAGATCCTCAAGGAGATGGGTCTCGCTGCAGTCGCAAAGCGCCAGGACAGAGCAACTGAGAACGGACGCGTATTCGTGAAGACCGGAAACGGCAAGGCTGTTGTACTCTCCCTCTCATGCGAGACGGACTTCGTTGCCCAGAACAAGGACTTCGCAAAGCTCGGCGACGACCTCTGCACGGTCATTCTCGAGAAGGGATACACGGAGATCAACTCCGAGCTCGAGGAGATGGTCAACGCTCTTATCGCAATCATCAAGGAGAACATGCACCTCGTGAAGTTCTCCGTATACGATGTACCATCTGATGCTTATGCATCGACATACGTCCATGGCGAGGGAGCCGTTGCGGTTCTCGTCATGCTCAGGTCCGACAAGCCGGAGATCTTCAAGGAAGCAGACGTTGAGGAGCTCGCACACAACCTCGCGCTCCACGCAGCAGCATTCAAGCCGCAGTTCCTTGATGAGAAGGCAGTCAGCAAGGAGTATGAGGAGGAGCAGCTCGGAATCTTCCGCAAGCAGGTCGAGTCCGATGAGAAGCTCGCTTCAAAGCCCGAGAAGGTCAGGGAAGGCATCGTCAGAGGAAAGCTTTCCAAGCTCTACAAGGAAGTCTGCTTCCTTGACCAGGCTTATGTAAAGGATGACTCCAAGTCCGTAAGCCAGATGCTCAAGGAGACCGGAAAGGCTCACGGAGCAGATCTCGAGATCACAGCTTACGAAGTATACCAGGCTGGCGTCTCAGCCTAAGGAGGAGCGATGCAGACAGTTATTGACAACTGCAGCGCAAGGATGAGGAAATCGGTGGAGGCGCTCTCTCAGGAGTATGCCTCCCTGAGGACCGGCCGCGCTTCAGCCCAGCTTTTCGACAAGATCAAGGTTGATTACTACGGCGCGGAGACTCCCCTCTCCCAGGTTGCATCGATCAGCGTGCCCGAGGCACGTATGGTCGTCATCCAGCCATGGGACAAGAGCGTTCTCTCTGCTATCGAGAAGGCTATCCAGAAGTCTGAGCTCGGACTCAATCCGAACAACGACGGAAAGCTCATCAGAGTCTCATTCCCGCCTCTTACGGAGGACAGGAGGAAGGAGCTCGCAAAGAGCGCCAAGGCAACTGCTGAGAATGCGCGTGTCGCAATCCGCAATATCCGCCGCGATGCAATGGAGGAGCTGAAGAAGCTCCAGAAGAGCGGTGATATCAGCGAAGACCAGCAGAAGGAAGGCGAACAGAAGATCCAGAAGCTCACAGACAGCTCCATCGCAGATGTAGGCAAGCTTGCAGAGGCGAAGGAGAAGGAGATCATGGAGATCTGAGGTGGCTGATCTCGTTCATCTGGCCCTTATAATGGACGGCAACGGGCGCTGGGCCGAAAAACGCAGCCTGCCCCGTTCCGCCGGACATCTCGAGGGAGGAAAAGCGGCCCTGAAGGCTATCAGGGGCTGCCTTTCCAATGGAATCAGGTACCTTACCCTTTTCTGCTTCTCTACGGAGAACTGGAAGAGACCCATCGAGGAGACAAGCTACCTCATGGGTCTTTTCTCTGACCGCATGGAGGCAGAGATACCGCGTGCAGTGAAGAACGGCATCAGGGTGCTTCACCTAGGCAGCCGGAACGGATTGCCGGAGAATGTGCTCAGGGCAATCGACCACGCGGAGGAAGCAACGCGTTCATGCACACGCCTCACACTCCAGCTCGCCATCAACTACGGCGGGCATGATGAGCTTGACAGAGCCGTGCGGAAGGCCGTGGCTGCCGGGTGCACATCATTCGGGGAGGAGACGATCGGCAGATTCCTGGACAACCCGGAGGTACCGCCGCCGGATTTCATCGTACGCTCTGCAGGTGAGAAGCGTCTCTCTGGATTCCTCCTCTACCAGTCATCCTATGCAGAGCTCGGATTCTATGATAAACTCTGGCCTGATTGGGACGAATCTATGATAGACACAATCGTCGCTGATTTCGGCTCAAGGAAACGGAGATTCGGAGGCATCGTATAATGGGCGGCCTGAAGCAGAGAATTCTATCAAGCGTCATACTGGTCCCTATTCTGGTATTGGTCATAATACTCCTTCCGCAGCTCCACCATCTGGCATTCTGCCTGCTATTCACGGCCATAACGGCCCTGGGGGCGGTGGAGATGAGAAGACTGCTTGAGAAGGAGGGGGAAAAGCTTTCCATTCTCTCATACGGCGGAGTGCTTCTTCCGGCTGCCACATACATCCAGCTGCAGTTCCTGCCTGGAACGGAGCTTGCATTCTACACGCTCATCTTCCTTGCGGCGCTCTCTTTCTTCGCAGAGGTATTCCATGGTGCGCATGATGACTTCCGTGGTACGCGCAGCATCAATTCCGGAACGCTCCTGAGCATCATCTATCCTGGACTCTTCGCTTCATTTGTGATCAGGATCGCATTCCTGCCATCGGCGGTATGGTTCATACTCCTCTTCCTCCTTCTCGTATTCGGTTCCGATACCTGCGCATATATCGTGGGGATTGCATTCGGAAGGAACAACAGAGGCATCATCAAGGTGAGCCCGAACAAATCCGTGGCAGGATTCATCGGAGGCATCCTCATTCCGGCTGTCATAGGCATGCTTTCTGCATGGATATTCCCAGATGTATTCACATATTCCAGAGCAGAGGGATTCCTCCTCGGAGGTGTCACAGCCGCGGTAGCCGCAGCTGGAGATCTGATTGAATCCTCATTCAAGCGCTCTGCAGCTGTGAAGGACTCAGGAACAATCGTCCCCGGGCGCGGCGGTGTCCTTGATTCGATCGACTCGATTGTCATGGCGGCTCCAGCGTATATCGCCATGATCACCCTTGTGACAGGAGTATGACGAGACTCCTCATCCTCGGCGCGACAGGGTCCATAGGAACAACCTGTCTCAATGCGCTGAGGAAAGGTCTTGCTCCGGATATCTCCATAGCAGGCCTCACTGCTTCATCATCCCCTGCCCTTCTCTCTCTTGCTGATGAATTCAGCGCACCTGCGGAATACATCGATGGATCGGATGCGGATAAGATGGATGAGTTCATCAGGAAAGCTTCACCTGACATCATCCTCAATGCGATTGCAGGATCTGCAGGGCTCCCAGCCACGCTTGCAGCTATCGGATGCGGCTGTGATATTGCCCTTGCGAACAAGGAATCAGTCGTGATGGGCGGCCGCTTCATGCTCGGAAGGGCTGAAGAGAAAGGTGTCAGGATCATACCGGTGGACAGCGAGCATAGCGCCATATACCATCTTCTCAGGGGCAGAAAGGAAAGACGCCTCATCATAACAGCCTCAGGGGGCCCTTGCATCGACCGGCAGGACATCACATCCGTAACGGTGGAGGAGGCGCTCAGACACCCTACATGGAAGATGGGAAGGAAGATAACCATCGACAGTGCCACGCTCGCAAACAAAGGGCTGGAGGTCATGGAGGCTTCTCTTCTCTTCGGCTTCCAGCCTGATGATATAACCGTCACGATACACAGGCAGTCCGAGGTGCATTCGATGATCGAGACAGATGAAGGCGCCGTCTATGCACTGATATCTCCCCCGGATATGACGCTCCCCATCCTCACTGCAGTGCAGGGAGAAGGCACAGGACTCAGGGATATCGTAAGTCCCCTCCCGTTTGAGAAAGGATTCTCCCTGACATTCGAGCCGTGGAAAGAGGAAAGATTCCCCATGCTTGCACTGGCATATGAGGCGCTCAGGACCGGCGGAGGTGCGAGGATCGCATACTGCCGGGCCGATGAATGCGCCGTGAATGCATTCCTCAGCGGAAAGATCCCCTTCGACGGCATTGCCAATGCCGTCAGGGAAGTCCTGAGCCAGGGATTCACGGAAAAGGAGCCATCATCATACAGCGAGATCCTGGAGATAGACAGCATCGCACGGGAGCGGGCAGAGGCACTATGCTGACAGCCCTCCTCTACCTTGTCCTGGGA
>CALXKY010000054.1 GCA_944389055.1 uncultured Spirochaetaceae bacterium
ATTATTACACTGAATATTCAGGGCAGATCAGGCTTCGGATACCGAAATCACTGCACCGATCGATTTCAGAGAATGCAAGGCGTGAAGGTGTCAGCATGAATCAGTACTGCATCATGCAGCTTACCAAAGCGTGTAGATGCTCAGAATCCGTACTGGCAAGAAAAGAAATGAAGGCATAAAACAAAGCAACGGCCAGCACTTCCGTACTGGCCAGAATCAATTATCTGAAGGTGACCAATTGGTCATGCTTCCAGAATCATCTGATCTGCCGTGAGCCTCTGTCAGCCCATGTCAGATCACCAGCCTTATACCGCCTGAGATATTCCCTGACGGTATAGGCATTGAGCCCGGTCTCCCCTGCGGCTTTCTTATACCCGTATCCTTTCACGAAGCACACGAGGCATTCTTTCCGCTTCTCATTGGGAATCCTGGCTCTCTTCTTCCCGGAGGAAACAATCGAATCCATACGTTCCTCCTAAAGAGATGGCCACACCAGATGGCATGGCCAAACGACCAGAAATTACTCTTCTACGTAATTATCTGTGAGCTTGTAGATAGCTTCCCAAGTAGCTGACTTCTCTGTTCCGTCGAAAGAAACCTTGAAGTTCTTTACATCAGATACCTTCGGGAAATCGATATTATAGGCAGGCGTTCCAGTAGCTTCTGAAATAGCTCCATTTGCATCAAGAGAAATCTTTACATCAGCCTTGTTATCGGAAGCAAGAGTAACATTATCAACCTTGACCGTATATGTACCACCTGCTGCAACGTCAACAATCGCATCCGGCTGACCATCGCTTCCCTTGAAAGTCAGGACAACCTTGCCGCTGATCTTCGGATTGGTAAAAGCAGTTGCAGAAGCCTTGAACCCGTTGAAGTTAGTAAAGGTTACAGTATAAGAGCCATCCTCTGCCTGGTCTCCCACCTCAACACCAGTTGGCTCGGATGCAATGGCTGTAAGAACTGCATCCTGATCAAGTGCATCAATGTAATCAGCAACAAGCTGAATCTCCTCAGTAGATGCTGCCGGAACTTCCGGTGTCTTGTCATCACATGCAACAAATGCGAAAAGCATAAGTGCAGCAAGAAGCATTATTGCAATCTTCTTCATTTCAAATCCTCCATAGAAAAGTTGATTCTGCAGGTAGTCTACCCCCCCCCTGTAGCAAAATGTCAAGGGTTTTCTTTCCGATGGAGAATTCTGCTGTTCAGGATTTCATCCTGCTTTCCGCATATTGAGCGTATATGGGAGAGCCCCGGCTATCGTCAGGACTTCAGCTGCCACCATTGCCCACAGTATTCCATCCATGCCCATGAATGCGGGAAGGACATACAGGAGGACTAGGCTGATGACCACGCCTCTTGAAAGAGAGAACACCAGCGCCGGAACAGGCGCAAGTACCGACTGGAGGAAGAATACCAGATTGATATTCACAGACATCGGCAGGAACGAAAGCGAATATATTATGATTATATGAGGCCCGATTGCGAGCACGCTGTCAGTCGCATCGATGAAGAGGCGGAGGATAGGTATCGGAAATGCCACGCATACGGCAAGTGAGAGAAGCCCTGCGGCAACCGATGATGAAAAGAGATAAGAGAATGCCTGCCATACCCTGTCTTTCCGGCTGGCACCGTAAGCCGTGGAGGCTATCGGCTGCACCGCCTGCCCTATTCCGGCATAGAGATGCTGCAGCAGGAATGATATGGTCATGATCACGCCGAGGACCGCAAGCTCATCCTTGCCCCCGTACCTCATCGTCTGCCTGTTGATTATGATCGTGAGCACACCGATTGCGACATCGAGGATGCTTGCACCGAAGCCGGAGACGATTATCTTTCCTGCACCCTTCGCGATATTTCCCGGATTGACGATGCGGAGCGAGGACCTCCTCATATAGAAATGAGAAAGAAGCAGCATGGTCTGCGTCAGTGCGCCAAGCGCCGTGGCAAGTCCTGCTCCGAACATTCCCATACCAAGGGGAAAGACGAAGAACCAGTCCCCGAATATATTGAGGCATCCACCTGTAAGGACCGCTTTCAGGACAAGACCAGGCCGCTCATCATACCGTATCACAGGAGCGAGGAATGTATTGATCATGAAAAGCGGGAGGCCGATTGCGATCGGGATCATATAATCCACGGCATATGGCATGATCTCATCATCCGCACCGCAGAATGCGAGGATCGGACGGAGGAATATGCAGGTGGAAACCCAGGCAATGATCCCGAGAAATGAAAGAAGGATCAGCGAGGATGTGAATATCCGATCGGACTTTCCCCTCTCGCCTGCGCCTTTTGCCTTGCTCATGAGCACGGAGCTCCCTATGCCGACAAGAAGCCCGACGAAGCAGGCAAGCGCGAACAGCGGATTGATCACAGCGATAGCAGCGGCACCAAGAGGTCCGCATGACTGACCGACAGCGATTGTATCAACGAAGCTGTAAACAGATGTGGCAAGCGCACCGCCCATGGATGGGATAAGGTATCTGATATACAGCCTGCCTGTATTTTCAGTCAGAAGTCCGGATTCCACAGGCGGATGCTAAACAGAAAGAAGCACTGCTGGCAATAGGCCTGTCATGACTCATGTGAACGGAAGCCATCCCAGGGGCATGCGACTTCCATCATGGACTCGATCATACTGTGGAGAAGACGGGTCTTATCCGTATCAGCGGCTTTGTAATAGACTTCCTTCCCCCTCCGCGTGCTGATGATCAGGCCACCGGCCTTGAGCTGCCTGAGATGATGCGATACCGCGGGACTGGACATGTTCACCATTCCGGAGATATTGATGACGCATTCCTCGCAGTGGCAGAGGATCCAGAATATCCTGAGGCGGCTCTCATCCCCGAGCTCCTTGAATATCCCGGCAAGCGTGGAAAAGCTCTCCTGCGGAGGAAAATGCCCAACTTCCTTCTCGATAGGCTGACCATGATCATGCGGCAATGATGGATAAGACATGCTTCCCTCCTGAACAGGATAAAGTTACTACAATATATGCTTTTCGGAAACACATACCAGAGAGATGCCCTGACCTGCCATAGTGAAACTATCATTTCAAATGGTGATCTGTTACCTTCAGGTTCGAGGCTGGATATCTGGCCAGCTTACCTTTCCTATGAAACAGCCCTTCTGTATCCAGGATACCCTATTTGGATACAACTCTATGCAATACATGCTTTCATTGACGATTCAGAAGTAAATTGAGATACTAAAGATGGAGAAAACAGAATGTGCAGGATATCAGTCAATTACGATACGGCAAAACGCGATATCGTAAAGAAAAACCTAAGGAAAGCGGAATGAGCTTTCATGACGCAATCAGGTTGTATCTCGATGTCCTGACAAATAGGAAGCGAAGGAAGAAGGGTCACCGGCTACCGACTTCGTCAAACCAAGATTACCATCGATACTGCATCTCTGTAATTCGGACCTCCCTGACTTGCGGGCTCAGTGTATTTTTCGTTACGCAGACCCCATATTGGTAAGCCATTTGGATCAGTCTGATGTTAATGGCAATCATGCCATTCATTTTCTGACTGTTACATAAGTGATACCAGTTTTCACCCACTGCCCTCTTCTGAATCCATCCACGAAGATAAGCTTACGGAGGGAATGCTCTGGCCCATATGCCTGATTTCGGAAGAATCCAGACACAGGCACGAGTACTTTCTGAAGGTTTTCCTTGCTGAGATTGTCCGAAGGTCCTTTCCTGCTGCGGATACTTCTGAATCTCTTTGAGAGATATACTGTCGAATACGTTATCAGGGGATTCTCCGGATTTGGAGAAACTGAAGATTCTTTGAGATCATGAATCTTTTTCTTCTTCTGCTGCTTCTGATGATCAGTGATCTCTACAGGTGAATTGGATGCATCCATCGCCGCAATGAAAGTACGTACAAAACGGAGAGCCTGTGCTTTGATGGTTTTGATTTCTTCATCCGCTTTGGACTCAAGCCCTCCCTGAAGACCTAATCTGAGACGTGGCGTGAACGCAAGACCAATATAGATTGACCACATGGTTCTGTCCCGGTAAACAAGGATCTCGTCAACGACCCCAAATAGATGTCCGGAAGAGGCAACGATATAAATCGGGCGAAGTTCGATATCCTCATCAAGCCTGGACGCGGCAATCATCGCTGCGGCATCTTCCGCGAGGCTGTATATCTTCCATTTCGGATAAGTGTTCTTCATCCAGGCGACGGCTGTCACATCTGCCTGCCAGACAGATGATTCCTTCCATCCCTGAGGATACGGCCCTTCAAAAAGTGCCTGCATGGAATCAAGAGGAGTGTCAGCATATTCTTCGTTCCAGCGCGGCGCGAACTCCCTGATACGGCGTTCGATGAAATGCTCGCCTTCCCTGAAATCATTCCGATGTTCTTTCGGAAACTCGTCTGCTGTACCTATCCTCCGATCCGGAGGCGGAAGCACATCAAGATTGTCAGTTTCATACAGGAATTCGATATTCTCCTTTAATATGTAATTGTAAGCTTTTTCAGTAACCGGAAAGGAGAATGAATTTTCCTTTCGTTCTGAGAATCCTTCAATCCTTCCCTCAGGACTCAGAATCATAAAAACCATACAGACACCTCTGAGTCATTGTAGCATGGAAAAGGCTGGCAGATTGCTTCACCGGTCCAGGATAGCAATGAATCAGAATCAGGTAGAAGGATACGTTACGATATCGCTAGTGAGCGTCTCGCCTACAGCCACAGCTTTGATGGTTTCAGTTCCTGTTATTTCAAACAGTTATGAATAGAGCATATCACTGGTATCAGGATCGCTTCCATCGTGTGTGCAATTAAAAGACAAGAAACAACTCAAGGATTTTTACCAGGGATTCGGTTTTGCTGAAGTCAACAGAGATCGTTTCTGTCAGATGATGGCTTTCTTCGCCTGAAGACGGGGCCACAGACCAGAAGCTGCAGCTATTGTTTCGATAAAAAGAGGACTGAAGCAGAAAGGATCTAGCAGATCAGGCTTGCTTTCTGCAGGAAAATGGATGTCAAACCATCTCTGGGGGCTTCTGTTTATTGCTTTCCATGCCAGGTATGGGTATTCTTGTCACATGAGGTACAGCCAATGAAGATGGCATCGATTGCCCTTGAGGCAATTGCAGCAATGATCATCCTTATATCCTGCAGCCTGTCAGGCAATCCTTTTGCCGGTGCGCCGGATGTCAATACGGACGAAGCATACATACAGCAGAAAGGAGGGGCTGCTTCCGTCCTGCGGTCCGTCATGGATGATATCGGTGACATACTTGGGCAGGATGAGGATTCGCTTATTGCCAATGTTTCCATAAGAGAAGTCAATGACTGGAACGGTGACTATTCCAAGCAGGTCACATTCCGGGGCATGGAAACGGAAAGCCAGATCTACTATGGTACAGCGGACTACCGCAGAAGCTCCGGGGGAACGGAGACCCTCAGCCTGGATTTCATCATCGATGAAAACGAGAATATATACTCGGTAAGCGCAAGGAATCTCCCGATCACGCGCGACAGCCTCAGCTATATCACGCTGTCGGGCACTGTCAGCTGCAACGGGAAGGCCTACAAGGACATCACTGTCCATACCGGCATTTCCATAATCTAGCCATTTTAAACGTTATCCAGGGAGGCATCGCGGGATGCCTCCTTTTTTCTTCCCTTTTCTTCTTGACAGCATGGGGTGCTGGATATATCATCAAATCAACAATTAAGCATTTGTTTAATTGTTTGGAGGCTTGAAATGAAGAAAACCTACGGAATCGAAGTCGACTGCGCAAACTGCGCGAACAAGATGGAGGCAGCTGCTTCAAAGACCGAAGGCGTGAAGGCATGCACCGTTAATTTCATGATGCAGAGGATGATCGTCGAATTCCAGGATGGAGCTGACAGATCAGCCGTCATGGAAAACGTCCGCCGCAACTGCAAGAGAGTTGAGAGCGATTGCGAGGTATTCATCTGATGAACAGGAAGCAGCGGATAATGCTGATACGCATACTCGTATCAGCTGCGATACTGGCAGCATTGTCATTCATTCCCTCATCCGGAGTGCTGAGATTCATCCTCTACATGGTTCCCTACTTCATCGTCGGGTACGACATCCTCCTGAAAGCAATAAAAGGCATCTTAAGGGGGCAGGTGCTTGATGAATGCTTCCTGATGGCTTCAGCAACGGTAGGTGCCGTCGCGCTTGCGATCTATGAAGGAAGCGGTGACTACACAGAGGCGATTGCCGTCATGCTCTTCTATCAGACGGGAGAGCTCTTCCAGAGCTACGCCGTAGACAGGAGCCGAAGGAACATCACAGAGCTCATGGATATCCGGCCCGACTATGCGAATGTCGAGAAGGATGGCAGTCTCGTGAAGGCTGATCCGGATGATGTGGAACCGGGAACGATCATCGTCGTGCAGCCCGGCGAGAAGGTTCCTATCGACGGTGTGGTCGTTGAAGGCACATCCACGCTGAATACGAGCGCACTCACCGGAGAGAGCCTGCCGCGTGATATCGCTGCCGGTGACGACATCATCTCAGGCTCGATCAACATGACGGGCGTGCTGAAGATCAGGACAACGAAGGAGTTCGGGGAATCCACCGTCTCGAAGATCCTCGATCTCGTCGAGAATGCAAGCTCACGCAAATCCAAGTCAGAGGATTTCATCTCGAAATTCGCGCGCATCTACACACCCGCGGTCTGCATCAGCGCCCTGGTTCTTGCAATCATTCCGCCGCTGGTGAATCTCATCATCGGGAACCCTGCAGGCTGGGACAGCTGGATATACCGTGCGCTCACATTCCTCGTCATAAGCTGCCCATGCGCTCTCGTCATATCCATACCGCTGTCATTCTTCGCGGGAATCGGCGGCGCGAGCAATGCAGGCGTCCTCGTGAAAGGATCGAATTATCTCGAGACGCTCTCAAAGACGAAAACCGTTGTCTTTGATAAGACAGGAACGCTCACCAGGGGTGTCTTCGAAGTCAGCGGCATCCATCACAGCACGATGGAGGATGGGAAGCTCATAGAATATGCGGCACTCGCTGAGAGCGCCTCCTCGCATCCGATCTCAAAGAGCCTTCAGAAAGCATATGGCAAGGCGATTGACAGAAACCGTGTGAAGGATATAGAGGAGATCAGCGGGAATGGCGTCACGGCCACTGTCGACGGCCACGCCATCGCATGCGGCAATGAACGTCTGATGAAGAGCCTTGGGATCGAGGCGATTCCATGCCACAGCGTCGGCACGATCATCCATATTGCCATCGACGGGGATTATGCCGGCCACATCATCATCTCCGATATCATAAAGCCTAATGCCGCCGAGGCGATACGTAGGATGAAGGAAGCCGGAGTGAGGAAGACGGTCATGCTCACCGGAGATACGGCACGCGTTGCTGATCAGGTGGCAGAGGCGCTGGGAATCGACGAGGTATACCGCAACCTGCTCCCCGGAGACAAAGTCGAGAAGGTCGAATCCCTTCTCATGGAAAGCCATGACGGAGGAAAGATTGCCTTCGTCGGTGATGGAATCAACGATGCCCCCGTCCTGAGGCGAGCTGACATAGGAATCGCAATGGGTGCCATGGGCTCAGATGCAGCAATAGAGGCAGCTGATGTCGTGCTGATGGATGATGATCCGCTGAAGATATCAAAAGCGATCAGGATATCCCGCAGATGTCTGAGGATTGTCTACCAGAATATAGTCTTCGCCATCGGAGTGAAGCTGATCTGCCTCCTCCTGGGAGCCATCGGATTCGCAAGCATGTGGCTCGCTATCTTCGCCGATGTCGGCGTCATGGTCATCGCGGTCCTGAACGCAATACGTGCCCTATTCGTGAAGAAGCTATGAGATGCGGGGCCTCCGGGCCCCGTAGCTGTATATATGCAGCAGTGAATCCGAATCGGATGCATTGCTTCTCTGCTCATTTCCATTTGGTAAAATACATTTATTCTATTTTTACAATTCTATTTTTGTATTTTAATTATATAATTTAAATTAGATATAATATCATTATCCCATATATTGGATATGCATACAGAAAACCAACTGCCCACAAGACTATTTCCGCGATAACGTCTACAATTCCCCTGTGATTTCACATATTGAAGAGCTTGAGACAGTATTCGACGCATTCGAGCCATCTCTTCCGGAGAAGAGGACGAGGGAGTACCGTCTCGAGAGGATGACAAGGCTTCTGGATGCAATCGGGCATCCGGAGGAAAGCTATCGCACATATCATGTTGCAGGCTCCAAGGGAAAGGGAACGACAAGCGCATATCTTGCCGCTCTCCTGAAGGGCGCGGGAAGAAAATGCGGACTCTACGGGTCGCCGCATCTCTTTTCCGTCCGTGAGCGTTTCACGCTATCCGGGGAATTCTTCCCGGATGATTTCTATATCGATGTCTGCAACGATCTTATCGGAAGAGTACGGGATTTCAGACTGCCCTCAGCGCTGGGACCTGGGAAACCGACAGAGTTCGAAATGTATACAGCCTATGGCTATATGCTTTTCAGAGAAGCAGGGTGCACCGATGCCGTCATCGAGACAGGTCTCGGCGGAAGGCTGGATGCTACCAATACGCTGAAACCTGAAGCTGTCTTCCTTACCCCCATCGAGCTCGAGCATACGGATATCCTCGGGCACACAATCAGGGAAATAGCCACGGAGAAGTCAAAGATCATCACACCCGGCACGCCCGTATTCGTCTCGCTCCAGAAGCAGGAGGCAGCGGATGTATTCAGGAAGGAAGCGGAGAGCAAGGGCTCCCCTATCACATTCCTTTCCGATGTCCTTTCAGGCTTCACGACAGACACGAAGCGCGACGGTGAGTATACCGCATTCAGCATCGGAGGAACCGGATTCTCGCTTCACCTCGAGATGGCGACGGAGGCGATGGCTGAGAACGCGGCACTTGCAATCCTCGGAGCGGAACGCCTTTCATTCCTGACGGAGAAAGGACTGGAGAATCTTGAGCGCACACAGCTCCCGGGAAGGTTCGAGAGGAGGATGTACGGCAGCAGGCTTGTCGTCATAGACACCGCCCACACGGAGGCTTCCGCCGCATCAGCAAGGAAGGCCTTCATGGAAATCGCATCCCCCTGCCCCACGCTGATCTTCGGGCTTGTAAGCGGAAAGGATGCCCTGGGCATAGCGAGAACGCTCCTTCCGCCATTTTCCCATGTGATCATCTCACGCCCGGGAACATACAGGAAGAGCAATCCGGAGGAGCTCTGGGAAATGGCCAGATCGCTCTTTCCGGATAAGGACATCAGGCTCATAGAGGATCCCGATGAAGCGCTGGGATCTGCTCTCAGCATAGGAAGTGATATACTCATCACAGGTTCCTTCTATCTCGCCGGTGCGATGAAGGAGCTGAGGAAGGACAATGAGTCTTAACTGGAAGGAACTGGAGCTGCTTCTCTCGGAGATGCCGCTCAGGGAAAGCTACATACAGAAGATAACGGAGCACAGCGTCTCATCCTTCACCTTCTCGATGTTCTCGCGGACCGAGAAGGCATGGCTGCTCTTCTTTGAGATGGCATCGCCGCATGCGCGTGTGTGCAGAACGGGGATAATGAGGAAGAAGGACCCGAGGATGCAGCGCTTCACGCAGTACATGAATGCCCATGTCGTGGGAAGGAAAGTCACTGCGGTGCACCAGTACCCATATGACAGGGCATTCGTGCTGGAGCTCAGATCATCCGAGAATACAATCAATATGCATGTCCGTCTTTATTCCGGCCCCGGAGCGAATATAATAATAACAGACAACTCCGGAGTGATTCTCGAACTGCTGTACAGACGCCCTGGCAGGCATGAGGAGAAAGGCGCCGTCCTCACTGCCGAGGAACGCACTGATGAAGGCCCAAGGCATTTCACTGCAAGAGATTATGACAGGGAAAGATTCTCCTCATTCAACGATTACATCGACAGGTCCGAGGATGCAGAGGTTTCAGGCGAGAGACGCCAGGAGCTTGAGGAGAAGATAAAGGAGAAGCGGGACAAGGAAATCGCCCTGCTCCGTGACAAGCTCTCAAGAAATGAGCGGAGGCTTCAGGAGGCGTCCGGATATGAGGAGACGAAACGTGTCGCCGACATCCTCTCGGGATCGATATGGAACGTCAGGAAGGGCATGACGGAGATAACCCTGGATGACTGGGAGAAAGGAGGCACTGTCTCGGTATCCCTGGATCCGGCGCTCTCTCCCAACGAGAATCTGGAGAAGCTATACCAGCGCTACAGGAAGGACAAGCGTGCCTATGAGCTTGTCGGCGAGGAAATCTCGCGCATCAAGGAAGAGATAGAGGCAACGGAGGAGAAATACCGGGTCCTTCTTGAGTCGGCTTCGCACGAGAAGCTCAGGAAGGAAGCCGAGAGGCCCAAGGACAGGAAGAAGGAAGATGACAGGAAACCCGGCATCTGGCTCACCGTCCGAGGATTCGACATCATAGTCGGCAGGAATGCCAAGGAGAATGATGAGATACTCCGCCATTTCACCAGAGGTTCCGACCTCTGGCTCCACACAAGGGACTTTGCGGGAGGATATGTGATCATAAAAGCACAGAAAGGAAAGACAGTACCGCTTCCGGTGCTTCTCGATGCAGCCTCTCTTGCAATACACTACTCGAAAGCGAAGAAGAGCGGCAGGGCCGATCTCTACTACACGGAGGTCAAGTATCTCAGGCGCGCAAAGGACGGGAAGACCGGCCTTGTGCTGCCGACGCAGGAAAGGAACCTGAGTGCAGTGCTTGATGAGAAAAGAGTCAGGGAGATGCTCGGATGATGTATCATAGCGGAATATTCTACCCGGATGACAGGGCTGAGCTTGAGGCTCTTGTGCTGCCAGCTGAACACAGTGCTGAACACAAGGCATTCATCCTGCCCCATATGCAGCTTGCCCCGATAGCTGGACTTTACAGGAAGGTTTTCTCCTCGATCCCGGATGGAAGGAGAGTCGTAGCGCTCCTTCCTCTCCACCGCGGGATGCTTGCATCGGACGAGGGAAAGCTCTGGCTTCCTGCCAGCGGAAGGACTGAAGAGACCCCGCTGGGACCGGTGCGCATCGCATCCATCTCAGACGGGAACGGAAGCGCATACGAGGAAGAGGAATACAGCGCGGAACTGCTTTATCCATATGCAGCGGCCTATCTTCCCCATTCAGAGATATGTCCTCTCTTCACCCGCATCGGGAGCGCGGAGGACTCGAAGAAACTCACAGCATTCCTGCGGAGCCTTGATGACGGGAACACATCCTTCATAGTATCTTCAAACATGACTTGTAAGCTTCCGGCAGAGAGCGTTGCAGCCCAGCGTGATGCGATGATAGAGCATCTCAGAGAAGGCGATCATCTGATCGATCTCTGGAGAAAGGGGCATGTAAGCGCATGCGGTGCACCCGTCATCGAAAGCCTTTCAAGGCTGTCTGATGGCAGATGGCATCTAATCGGAGTATCTGAAAAGGAGACAGGGGCCGGACACGCAGCCCTGTGGATGGACTGATGGACAGGAACAGCGAAGTAATAGACATTGTACGCGACGGCAGCAGGAAAACCGCGATATGGATAGGAAACGACAGCTTCGGGATTCCCAAGCATCTGATGCAGGGAGAGAAGCAGACAGGCCTTATATGCGACGGCAGTACAGTAAGGCCATGGTTCTGGGATGGCATGTGCGCCATAGATGGCGAGAGGTACGTATATTTCGATCCATGCCGCGTCCGTCCTATCTACGCCCTCGCAACGGAATGCAGGGCCGATGCGCTCACTATCGTGAGGAAGATCGCCTTCGCGCTTTCAGGTATGAAGAAGGACTATCTCGATCTCATAACAGGCGTCATGCCGCTCTCGAGGCTGTGGATCTACGGGGAGAATGATGTCCTGATACTTCCGCCGGATCTCGGGGATATCTTCCTCATCATGAGGGAGGAGGACAGGAAGGAACAGGAGGTAAGCAGGATCATACAGGGTACTGCGGAGAAGCCATTCCTTCTGATCACTGAGATGGCGGAGCTGCTGTACTATGCGGCTTCAGGCGTCTTCCCATTCGCATCCGATGCCGTACGCGGCTCAGGATACAAGGAAGTGCCGATTTCCTTCTACGCCTCTCTTCCGGAGAAGACGGAAGGCTTCATAAACTTCATCTTCCACGCGAAGGACAAGGAAATGAGGGAGATCATGGGCAACAGGGATGGCGGAGAGAATCTCTCATGGTTCCTGTCGCGCTCGGAGAACCTTGAATGGACGCTCGGGAACCGCACCGAGGAGGAGATGGAAAGAAGCCGCGCCGAAGCGGAGAGCACGGAAGAATACAGGAGCTTCTTCGAAAGAAGGGAGAAGATAAACAAGCGCAACAGC
>CALXKY010000055.1 GCA_944389055.1 uncultured Spirochaetaceae bacterium
GGATCACCATCTTCAAGCGCTCCTGTGATCCATGTACGTTTTGCATCTTCAAGGTTCGCTATTGCCTCATCTGCTGTCTTTCCTGAAGTCAGACAGCCAGGAAGCTCAGGGCATGAAGCCACGTAGCTTCCGTTCTCTGGATCCCTGACGAGTTCTGTCCTGTATGGAAGGCCCATATAGTATTCAGTATTCCTGTTCATTTATCGCTTCCTCCTCATCTGCTATCTTCCTCACTTTCATGATATAGACCCTTCCGATTGGTTCATGACGGGGTATCGTTATTCTCGTTCCGTTCTTCCTGAACGTATGATGGCTGCTGCCGCTGCCTGGCAGTGTCTCTATGTATCCCAGGCTGATGAGTATCTTTCTCAGATCCTCAAACGCCAGATCATAGGAACCGTTCCTGAGTTTACGCAGCAGCTCGTCCCACTTTGACATCCGCTCTCCTTTACAGTAATTGACACCATATATGATGTCAATATCGATAGTTCATTCATGGTTATGACCCATTGATATCCCTCTGCTGATTCTCGCTCAGGAAGCTTGTGCCAGTAAGGAGGCAGAAGCGGACAGATGCTGTGTTAATCATTGATTCTGATGTGATGATTTCTGTTAATTATATGCATTGCATTGTGATAATCATGTTTTGGAATGATTTGCACCATGTTGCGATTTCACGTCGAATTAACATTGCCGCGCTTATCTCTTAATCCTCATTCATTATCATTCAGGCAGAAAACAGATAAGGGCATAGCCCTGAGGAGTCTGAAATGAAGAAAACACTTATGATCATGCTCGTTGCAGCTCTTGCAATGACTGCGGTTTTCGCTAGCGGCGCTTCTGAGGAGAGCGCAACGGTCGCAACTGATGGATCGACATCAATGGAGAAGGTTATCCTCTCTCTTGCCGAGCAGTACATGGCTGACAACCCAAGCGTGAATGTTACATATAATCCGACAGGAAGCGGAACAGGTATCACAGCAGCTCTCGAAGGCAGGTGCGATATCGGTCTTTCCTCCCGTGCCCTCAAGGCTGACGAGGTTGCTTCTGGTCTCAAGGAGACGATCGTCGCTCTCGACGGAATCGCCATCATCGTCAATGCAGACAACACCGTTTCCGATCTCACGATCGATCAGATCGCAGGTCTTTTCAACGGAACCATCACGAACTGGAGCGAGGTAGGCGGGCAGGATGCTCCTGTCGTAGCAATCGGCCGTGAGGCTGGATCCGGCACAAGGGATGGCTTCGAGTCCATCACAGGTACAGAGGATGCATGCAAGTACAGCCAGGAGCTCACATCCACAGGCGCTGTCATCACAGCAGTTTCCCAGAATCCTGGTGCAATCGGATACGCTTCGCTTGCCAGCAACCTTGAGTCAGTGAAGACACTCACAGTCGAGGGTGTTGCTCCTTCCGAGGACACAGTCAAGAGCGGTGAGTACAAGATCCAGAGGCCGTTCGTCTTCGCAACGCTTGCAGAGACTCCGCTTTCTGACGCAGCTCAGGCATTCTTCGACTACTGCGTAAGCGCAGACGCAGCTCAGATCATCGCCGGTGCTGGCGCTGTTCCTGTAGCAGAGTGATTCCCAGAGGATCCAGGAAATGAATCTTAGGGAATTCATCGCCCAGAAGGGATACAAGGATAATCCCCGCAGGCTGATGGAGGATCTGATCCATCTGGTATTCCTGATCCTCGGACTTGTTGCGGTCGGCTCGGTTCTGGTCATCACGATCTACCTCGTGGTGTCAGGCCTGCCGGCCATCTTCAAGATCGGCCCGATCGAGTTCCTCTTCGGAACAAGATGGGCCTCGACGGCTTCAGAACCGGCATTCGGTATCCTTCCATTCATCCTGACATCAATCTATGGCACAGCTGGTGCGATCATCATCGGTGTTCCTATCGGATTCTTCTCCGCAGTGTTCCTTGCGAAGATGGCTCCGAAGAAAGTGCGCGATGTCATGGAGCTCTGCATCGGTGTCCTGGCTGGAATCCCATCGGTAGTGTATGGCCTTGTAGGTATGACGATCCTCGTGCCCGGCATCAGGGTTATATTCGGAGTGCCCGACGGAGCAACGCTGTTTGCAGCAATCATAGTGCTTGCTGTCATGATCCTGCCATCGGTGATCAATGTCTCCCTTACGGCAATACAGGCCGTTCCGAGGGAGTATGAGGAAGCATCGCTTGCGCTGGGCGCGACAAGCACGGAGACATATTTCCGCGTAACGGTGCCGGCTGCGAAGAGCGGTATCTTCACCGCGATCGTGCTTGGTATCGGAAGAGCGATCGGAGAGGCAATGGCTATCATGATGGTTGCCGGCAATGTCGCCAATATGCCATCGATATTCAAGTCCGTAAGGTTCCTTACCACGGCTGTTGCTTCCGAGATGTCCTACTCATCAGGGCTTCAGAGGGAAGCTCTGTTCTCGATCGCGCTGGTGCTCTTCCTCTTCATCATGATCATCAATGCGATACTCAATGTTCTCAAGACAGGGGGAGAGAAGAAATGATCGAGAGAATCTCAGGAAAGAGAAAGGCATGGTGCGCGGTTCTGAAAGGCCTCTGCATCGTCTCCCTTGCTATTGTGACTGCGCTTACGGTGTTCATGCTTCTCTACGTGCTCGTACGTGGAGTGCCGTATATCACGCCGCAGCTTCTCTTCACGAGCCCTAGCGTGCTGCGCAATTCGATCGGTATCCTTCCGGATATCCTCAATACCATCTACATCGTCATCGCGACGCTTGTCGTCGTCCTGCCCATCGGGGTTGGCGCAGCGATCTACCTCAATGAGTATGCGACTAACAGGAAGGTCGTCGAGATGATAGAGTTCGCGGCAGAGACGCTTTCAGGCATCCCCTCGATCATCTATGGTCTTGTGGGAATGCTTGTCTTCGTGCAGTTCTGCTCGCTCGGGACCTCGCTTCTCGCAGGCGCGCTCACGCTTGTGATCATGAATCTTCCGACGATCATGAGAACGACACAGGAGAGCCTCAAGACCGTTCCTGAAAGCTACAGGGAAGGCGCATTCGCTCTCGGAGCAGGGAAGTGGAGGGTCATCAGGACCGTAGTCCTTCCTGCCTGCATAAATGGCATCATCACCGGATGTATCCTCTCCATCGGAAGGATACTCAGCGAATCGGCTGCGCTCCTGTTCACTGCAGGTTTCGCGCACAACGTCAATGGATTCATCAAGGGTATGGGCAGCGCAGGTGCAACGCTTACGGTCGCGCTCTATGTCTATGCCAGCGAACGCGGCGAGTTCGATATCGCATTCGCGATTGCTGCGATCCTTATGGTCCTTACGGTTATCATCAACCTGCTCACGACTTACATGGGCAAGCTGATGCAGAGGAGAAACGGATAGTGAGTACGATCATAGAGACAAAGGACCTCGATCTCTGGTATGGGAACATGCAGGCCCTGAAGAAGATAAACCTCAGCATGGAGGAGAAGAGCATCACTGCTCTCATCGGACCCTCGGGATGCGGCAAGTCCACATTCCTCCGTACACTCAACAGGATGAACGATCTTGTCCCTGGTGTGCGCATCGAGGGGCAGGTGCTTTACAATGGAGAGGATATCTTCTCCCCGAAGGTCGATGTGAATGGGCTCAGGTATGAAGTCGGCATGGTCTTCCAGAAACCGAATCCTTTCATGATGAGCATCTACGACAATATCGCATACGGCCCGCGCACGCATGGGATCAAGAGCAAGGTCAGGCTCGATGAGATCGTCGAGAAGGCGCTTGTCGATGCCTCTCTTTTCGATGAGGTGAAGGACCGTCTGAGGAAGAGTGCCCTCGGACTCTCGGGCGGACAGCAGCAGAGACTCTGCATAGCGCGTGCGCTTGCGGTCCAGCCCAAGGTGCTCCTCATGGATGAGCCGACATCAGCGCTCGATCCGATCTCGACAGCGAAGATCGAGGAGCTGGCGATGAGCCTTTCCGACAGGTATACGATCATCATAGTGACGCACAATATGCAGCAGGCGCTCCGCATCGCGCACAGAACGGCTTTCTTCCTTCTGGGGGAAGTAATAGAATATGACACCACGGAGAAGATATTCTCCAATCCTTCGGATCCAAGAACGGAGGATTACGTAACAGGAAGGTTCGGTTGATATGAGAACGAGATTCGACAGCGAGCTTGAGACGCTTTACGTAAGCATGATAAAGATGGGATCCCTCACAGAGGAGGCTCTCACCGTGCTTCAGGAAGCACTTTCCGGAAGCGGGCGTGATGGTCTTGATGGGATCATGGCGAAATCACACGAAATAGATGAGAAGGAGAGGGAAATCGAGGCTCTCTGCCTCCGCCTTCTTCTCCGCAGGCAGCCCGTCGCCAGGGATCTCAGGACGATTTCGTCTGCGATGAAGATGGTTTCCGATATCGAACGCATCGGGGATAATGCCGGGGACATCGCTGAGATCATCCCCTTCATCTCATCCGGCGATCTCACTGTCCGCATCGGGCTGGACAGGATGATCGTCACCGTCATCGATATGGTCACCAGTGCAATCGATGCATTCGTTCATTCCGATGCTGAGAAGGCAAAGGGCGTGATAGCTGAGGATGATGCGGCTGATGAGGCCTTCGTCAATGCAAAGCAGATGGTCACCGAGATGATACGTACCGGGGACCGCAATGCAGAGGAGGCTCCTGATCTTCTTATGATAGCCAAGTATCTTGAGAGGATGGGAGATCACGCAGCTTCTCTTGCACGCTGGGTGCTCAATGCCCTCGATGTGACCGGTGACTGGATCAATAACCCTGTCAAGGTGAACTGATATGATTTATCTCGTTGAGGATGATCCATCGATCAGGAAGCTTGTGAGCTATGCCCTCAAGGGGGCTGGCTACAGCGTGGAGTCATTTGAGTCCGGGGAGGAGATGGAAGCTGCCTCCGGCAGGGGGAAGCCTGAGCTCTATCTGCTTGATATCATGCTTCCCGGGCAGTCAGGTCTCGAGATCCTCTCATCGATCAGGTCCGATCCGGAGTGCAGGGATATCCCCGTCATCATGCTTACAGCCAAAGGTACGGAGTATGATAAGGTTCTGGGACTGGACAGCGGAGCTGATGACTATGTTTCGAAGCCTTTCGGCATGATGGAGCTGCTTTCACGCATCAAGGCAGTTCTCAGACGCGCGGAGAGGCAGAAGCAGAATAATGACATAAGCTGGGGGACGATCACGATATCTCCCTCTTCGCATACAGTACGCGTCTCCGGCAGGAAGGCGGAGCTGACGCTCAAGGAGTTCAATCTCCTGCTTTACCTCATGGAGAACGAGGGAATCGTTCTCGATAGGGACAGCATACTCAACACAGTCTGGGGATACTCGTTCGACGGGGAGAACAGGACCGTCGATGTCCATATCCGCCATCTCCGGGAGAAGCTCGGCGATGAAGGGCAGAGGATAGAGACCGTGAAAGGCGTCGGATACAGATTCAGGGGGCATGATGAATAAGAAGATCTTCGAGACAGTTTTCCTTTCCATACTCCTGACGCTCATCCTTGTGCTGGGAGCATCGATAACTGTTTTCTACAATACATATGAGAACCGCATCTCAGATGACCTCATGGCGGAGCTGCGCTTCCTTGCAGCTGCTGCCGATGGCGGCGCGGATATCTCGGCAGTGACGGCCCCGGGCCGCAGGGTGACGCTCATCGGGCAGGATGGCACCGTCATATTCGACAGTCAGGCCGATTACGGATCGATGGAGAATCATCTTGAGCGCCCTGAGGTCATTGATGCCATCCAGCATGGCTATGGAAGCGACAAAAGGGAGAGCGATACGCTGCTGCGCAACCTGCATTATGCAGCAACGGTGCTTTCAGATGGCACCATCCTCCGTATCGCGGTGCCCGCGGATACGCTCTTCTCGTTCATGATGGAGATGCTCCTTCCGCTGGCAGTCATACTCCTTGCGCTTATCTTCTTCTTTGCCTGGTACTCCATGAAGGCAGCGAAAAGGATCACGGATCCCATCAATTCCATCGATCTCGAGCATCCAGACAGCGCCGATGGGTATGAGGAGCTTTCTCCTCTTCTTTTCAGGATCGCGAAGCAGCAGGCGACGATCAGGGAGCAGATAGAGGCAGCGGAGCACAGGAGCCGTGAATTCAGCATCATAACGGACAATATGTCCGAGGGGATTGCCGTAATAGACCGTGAGATGAGGCTTCTCAGCATCAACAGATCCGCTTACATGCTTTTCGATGCAGAGGAGGCTGTGGCGGGTGACAGCGTGCTTGCGATCAGCCGCTCCGATATCTTCACCGAGGCAATCGCATCTGCGCTTTCCGGAAAGCGTGCGGATTCTGTGATCGAGAACAGGACCAGGACGCTTCAGATCATAGCTTCCCCCGTGATGGAGCATTCCTCCGTCACCGGCGCCGTGATCATCATAATGGACATCACCGAGAAAGCAGAGCGGGAGAGGCTCAGGAGGGAATTCACCGCGAATGTCAGCCATGAGCTCAAAACGCCGCTTACATCGATCTCCGGCTTTGCTGAGCTTCTGAAGAACGGCGGCATCCCGGAGGAGACCTCAAGGGATTTCGGCAGGGAGATCTACGATGAGAGCCAGCGGCTCATTGCCCTTGTGCACGATATCATCAGGATCTCAAAGCTGGATGAGGGCGATTCTTCGGAATCCATGGAGCGCGTATCCCTTGCCGAAATCGGATCTGAGGCTGTTTCCCGTCTCAGGAAGCGTGCCGAGAGCTTTGCCGTGAAGCTGTCCATGGAGTCTTCTGATCCTGGGATCGTGATGGGTTCTCCCACGCTTCTCGATGAGATGGTGGCGAATCTTCTCGATAATGCCATCAAGTACAACAGGCGCGGCGGAACGGCTGTTGTTTCGGTATCGAAGGATGATGACAGGGTGATCCTCTCCGTCAGGGATACGGGAATCGGCATACCGGATGAGGACAAGGACAGGGTGTTCGAACGCTTCTATCGCGTGGATAAATCACGTTCGCGCGCTTCCGGCGGAACCGGGCTGGGGCTTTCGATCGTCCGTCATGGCGCAGCCTACCACCATGCTTCCATCTCTCTCAGGTCAAAGCTGGGAGAGGGGACGGAGATAACGATCTCATTCCCTGCCGTGTGATGAAGAGCCTCCTCCGGGAGGCTTTTCCCATCCTGCAGCAGCAGGATATCCGGACTAGTCAATATTCACTACGCCATTTTTCCCTCTCTGAGTTGACTTCAGCGCCCCACACATTAAAATACCATCATTGATGCGGATTTCTGTGCATAAGCATAAAGGGGGCTATATGAAATTCAGGGAAACACAGCCATGGAAGTTCCTCGATGATTTCAGAGGAAAGGAATTCGAGGGAACCTGGCCTGATATAAAGACGATGTTCCATATCTCATGCCTGAGGTATCCGGATAATCTCTGCTTCCGTGTCTTCTCCCCATCTGAGGAGACATTCACATACAGGGAGGCCGAGAAGAAGATAAAGGAAGTATCATATTACCTCCTCTCCGAAGGCGTGCAGAAAGGCGACAGAATCGGAGTATCCGGGAAGAACAGCCCCGAATGGTGCATTGCGTATCTCGGTATCATCTATGCCGGAGCGATCGTCGTTCCCCTCGACTACTCCCTGAAGGACCAGGAGATGGAGCACCTCATCTCATTCGGAGGCGTGTCGAGGCTGTTTATAGACAAGGAGCGCATCGGCAGGATCGATCCTGAGGGGAAGGCAGGGCTGAAGGCGAAGTATTCGCTGGAGCCGGGCAGCAGCGAGCCATTCGTCCTCGATATGACCGGACCGGAGAGGGAAGGCTGGAAGGCTGATGTCTCGGATACTGCCGCCATCCTCTTCACATCGGGAACAACCGGTACGCCCAAGGGTGTCATGCTATCGCACGAGAACCTTGTTGCAGACTGCTATCTCGCACAGGGCAATATGAACATCTACTCAACGGATGTCTTCTATGCGATTCTTCCGATTCATCATGCATATACGATGCTCGCTGTCTTCTTCGAGTCGTTCTCCGTCGGAGCAGCCACGGTCTTCGGCAAGAAGCTTGTGGTGTCCCAGATACTGAAGGAGCTCAGGGAAGGGCATGTGACTATGTTCCTTGCTGTCCCGATGCTCTTCAATAAGATGATCGCTGCCCTCATGGCCGGCGTCCGCAAGAAGGGAGTGCTCGTATATGGGCTCATCCGGGCCATGATGGGATTCTCCGGACTTGTGAAGAAGGTATTCGGCGTGAACATCGGAAAGAAGATGTTCGGGTTCCTGCTGCGCAATCTCTCCCTTGAGGAGAACAGGATCTGCATCTGCGGCGGCGGACCGCTTCCGGCATCCACATTCAGGATGTTCAATGAGCTGGGCATCGACTTCGTGCAGGGATACGGTCTTACGGAGACTTCCCCGATAACGCATCTCAACCCGACCGAGGCTTATATCGAGACGTCCGTGGGAAGGAAGATTCCCGGCTGCGAGGTGAAGATCGTCGATCCTGACAGCGATGGCAATGGCACGATATTCATCAAGGGGCCGATGGTCATGCAGGGATACTACAACAACAGCGAGGCGACGGAGGAGGTCCTTTCCTCCGATGGCTGGCTCAACACCGGCGATGTAGGCCATCAGGATGAGAACGGATACCTCTATCTTACGGGGCGCGCGAAGAGCGTCATCGTCACCGAAGGCGGCAAGAATGTCTTCCCCGAGGAGATTGAGGACCACTTCCAGCTCTATGATGATATCGATCAGGTATGCGTCATCGGATATATGATCGACAAGGCAATGAAGAGTGAGGGCATACGTGTGCTGATTTATCCGTCGAAGAGCTGTTCAGATTCCATGAAAGGCGACAAGGCGGCAATTGAAAAGCATATGAACGGCATCGTCGAGGCGGTGAACAAGGAGCTTCAGAGCTACAAAAAGATCACGAAGGTCACTGTCGTGGATAAGCCGATGCCCATGACGAGCACGAAGAAGATAAAGCGCTTCGAAGTCAGAAGGGAGTATGACGATATCGTCTGAGGGATATGCCCGGAGAATCCCGGGCATGATGCACTTGCAAAATTCCCATTCAGGCCTTATTTTTCATCTGTTATGGAACTGAGGAGTTATCAGAGGGCGTTTCTCCGCTCAAAGGCACAGCAGCTGGATCCTGTCGTTTATGTCGGCAAGGACGGTTTTTCCGATGGAGTCGCTTCGGCGCTGGACGCGGCTCTTACCGCGCATGAGCTCGTCAAGGTCAGGTTCACAGCTTCGAAGGATGAGGTGAAGGAGATTTCCGCCGCTCTTGAGAGCGCAACCGGTTCGACGCTTGTTGCCATAACAGGCTTCACCGCAGTCTTCTTCCGCCAGGATGCCGAGGATCCTGAGCGCATCTACAGAATCTGAACCGGAATCATCGATTTCCTTTCAGTCATCGTACGCAGAGCGCATTCTGATGCTAGAATAGCAGTATGGATGATAATCTGATTTCGATACTTGAGGAGCAGGAGAAAGTGCTGAGGTTTTCAGCGGTCTCCTATTCGGAACTTGCTGCGATAGGCAATCGCATCGTCTCCGAAGCTGCAGAACGCGGCTGGAAGGTGTATGTCATGATCCGTATCGCCGGATTCACCGTTTTTGCCTCTGCCATGGATGGCGTGAGCGCAAACAATGCTGCCTGGGCGAGACGCAAGGCAAACACTGCCGAGCTTACAGGCAGGAGTTCCATGAGGGATGGGCTGATCTACCGCGCAAAGGGACAGAGCCTTTCCGACAGGGGGCTTTCATCTCTCGATTATACCGATGCAGGTGGATCGTTCCCCGTGCTGCTTGACTCCGGGGCTGCGATAGGCTCCATAACGGTTTCAGGCATGGCAAGCGAAGAGGACCATCAGCTTATAGCGGATATTCTTTCGGAGCATCTAGGCAGGGAGATTCCGTCGATTATCTGATTTCCATTGAGGCATGAGTTTCTGCGTCCCGATGCAATAAAGGAAAAATATTTTGCTTATTGTCTGATTTTCTGCTAGATTAAGGGCTGTATTGTTTTTTTCCGGGGTCCCGGAATAGAGGATAGAAGCATGTACGCACCATTTTTGTTCACCACTTCTGAGAAGGAACTTCACTACGTCCTCTTGCACAGGAAAGAGTCCGAAGCGTTTCCGATGCATTGGCATGATGAGATCGAGATCGACTGCATCCGCAGCGGCGTGCTGAGGATCTTCCTCAACGGAGAAAGCCGATCGGTCAAAGCGGGGGAGGCTGTGATCATCAATTCAGGCGATCCCCATTACTGGCTTCCGTCGGAGGCTGAGGTCACATCGGTGATCTTCTCCCCTGATGTCATCTCCGGAACGGAGAACAGCAGCCTTCTGGAAAAAGAGATCGTCCAGAGAATCGGCAGGCTTTCACGGACAACCGAGAACTGGAAGGATAAGGACCGGGCCGCGCTGATTGCGCTCGTGGACGAGCTTGAGAGCATTCCTGAAGGGATCTTCTCATATGAGCTCCTTGTCCGTTCCGCGCTCTTCCGCATCCTTGCGCTTGCAGCAGATGAGAACTGCAACCCGCCATCGGCGCCGGGAACATCCACTGCATGCCAGAAGGTGATGGGAAGAATCAGCAATGTATTCAGGTATATCGAGGAGCATTACAGCAATCCGATAAGCCTTCCTGAAGCCGCAGCAGCATCCGGATACGTCCCGACGTACTTCTCCCGCGTCTTCAAGAGCTGCACCGGAATGACATTCTATGACTACCTGACGCTCTTCCGCGTCAGAAAGGCGGAGGCCGCGCTCATAGCTTCGACAGACAGCATCGCGGCTATTGCCGTTGAGTGCGGCTTCAGCAGCGTGAAGACATTCGACAGGGTCTTCAAGGAGCATGCCGGAATCTCCCCTCTGAAATTCAGGAAGATGCATCGTCAGAGATGACGGCACCTTCTGCCTTCTGATATAATCCTTCCATACAGATGGAAAGGAGGCATATATGAAGGCTCTTGCATTCGGTGAGATTCTCTGGGATGTCTATGGCGACAGAAAGACGCTCGGCGGTGCGCCGCTCAATGTCCTTGGCCATCTATCGCGTCTGGGAGCTTCGTGCAGTGCTGTCAGCGCAGTCGGCGATGATGAGCTCGGCCATGAAGCGCTTGAGAGGCTTGACCGTTTCCGCATCAGCCGCCGCTTCGTGAGGATTTCGCCTTATCCTACCGGCAGGGCCGATGTCGTTCTCACGGACGGGAAGCCAAGCTATGCCTTCAATGATCCTTCTGCCTGGGATGACATCAGGCTTGATGACGATATGCTTTCAGCCCTTCTTCAGCAGAGATGGTCTGCGGTGATCTTCGGCACCCTTGCTGCAAGACATGATGTCTCTGCCGGAACGCTGAAGCGTATCCTTGAAGGCATCGATGCCGACGAAGCGTTCTTCGATGTGAATCTCCGGCTCTCTTTCTATTCAAGGGAAATCCTGTCATATGGATTCACTCACGCCACGATCGTGAAGATGAGCGATGAGGAGCTTCCTGTCATCGCAGCACTTGAGGGCATTGCGCCGGACGCGCTCCCTTCCCGGATCATATCGCACTACGGCGTGAAGCGCGTGATCGTCACGCTGGGAAAGAATGGATCCGTATGCTTCACGGGCAGCAGGACGATCCACCATGAAGCCGGCATGGCCAGAGCCATCGATACCGTAGGAGCCGGGGACAGCTTTTCAGCCGCATTCCTTCATACGATCCTCTCGGGCGGAAGCACGGATGAGGCGATGCACAGGGCTTCGATACTTGCTTC
>CALXKY010000056.1 GCA_944389055.1 uncultured Spirochaetaceae bacterium
AGTGCTATCTGACATATGGGGACAAAGAAGCGCTTGAGTACGCTGAGAAGGGTTTCGATTATCTTCTCAAGTACAGTGCTGATACGCTCCGCGGCGGTTATTTCGAGAACGTGGAACGCGACTGGACGCTCTCCCCGGCAGGCAAGGCCGCCGGCGACCGCAAATCCCTTGATATCCACATGCATCTTCTCGAGGCATATACGACGCTTTATGAGGCAACCGGAAAGGAAATCCATGGCAGAAGGCTCCGTGAGGTCTATGAGCTCATAGTGCGCCATATGGTCAATGCTGAAGAGGGGTATGGCTACAACCAGTTCGATCTCGAGTTCAATAAGGTTCCGGCCGTGAATATCCCGCGCACATGGAACGCAGAACGCGAAAGCAACGAGAAGATCGATACGCCTACCGATACGACAAGCTATGGGCATAACGTAGAGCTCAGCTGGCTTGCTGATCTCGCGCTCAGGGTTCTCGGATCCCGTACGGAAGATGACCAGAAGCTTCTCATAAAGCTTCTCGATCATGCTCTTGCCCATGGTTATGACTGGGAGCATGGCGGTGTGTTCCGCGATGGAGTCGGCACGGGGCCAGCCCTTGTGAGGGATAAGGAATGGTGGCAGAACTTCGAGTCCATGACCGGCTTCCTCAATGGCTACATGATGACTGGCAACGAGAAGTATCTGGATGCTTTTAGCCGCACATGGGATTTCGACAACAGGTATTTCATGAACCATGAAGTCGGTGAGAGCAGGCAGCTCCTGAGGGAGGATGGCACGCCGCTTGTCGCTAATATCGGAAACCCATGGAAGGGAATCTACCACACGGGCAGAGCATTCGCAGAGTGCATCGACAGGCTCGACGAGTGCATCGCGAAGGAGGGATGAGTGGCAGACAGCATTGTACGCATGGAGCATATCTCCAAGTCATTCCCTGGCGTCAAAGCGCTTGATGATGTCTCATTCGAGCTGAGGGCCGGAGAGGTAATGGCCCTGCTCGGAGAGAACGGAGCAGGCAAATCGACGCTCATGAAGATACTCAGCGGCATCTATACCCGCGATGCCGGCGATATCTATCTCTATGGGAAGAAAATCGATGTGCTCAATTCGAAAATCGCGAAGGAGAACGGCATTGCGATCATCCATCAGGAGCTCAACATGTGCCAGCATCTCACGGTTGCTGAGAACATGTTCCTCGGACGTGAGATCGGCAAGGGTTTCCTCATCGACAAGGGAAAGATGAACGAAGAGGCCGCAAAGGTGCTGTCAAGCCTCCATGTGGATATCTCTCCGAAGACGCTTGTCGGCAACCTCCCTGTATCGAAGCAGCAGATGGTGGAGATCGCGAAAGCACTCTCGGTCAATGCCCGCGTGCTTATCATGGATGAGCCTACCAGCGCGCTCTCCAGCAAGGAAATCGATGATCTCTTCGTGATCATAAGGGACCTCAGGGCTGCCGGGTGCGGCATCGTATACATCTCGCATCGGCTCGAGGAGCTCAGCCACATCGTTGACCGCGTCACCATCATGCGCGATGGTCACTTCATCAGCAAAGGCAATTTCTCCGATTACACGATGGATTCGATCATCGCTGATATGGTCGGCCGTGAGATCAAGGAGAAGTTCCCCCATGTTGACTGCAAGCCGGGTAAGACAATCTTCGAGGTCAGGCATCTCAATGCAGGGCGCATGGTCCGTGACATAAGCCTGTCTGTCCGCGAGGGAGAAATCGTCGGAATCGCAGGTCTCATGGGCGCAGGACGCACTGAGACAACGAGAGCGATCTTCGGCATCGACCCGAAGGAGAGCGGTCAGATCTTCGTCGATGGAAAGGAAGTGACGATAAACAAACCCATCGATGCAATCAGGCATGGCATCGTCCTTGCGCCTGAGGACAGGAAGAAGGATGGTCTCTGCACGAAGCTGCCGGTGAAGCACAATATCTCGCTTCCGAACCTGGACCTGCTTTCGGATAAGATCGGCAAGGTCAGCAGGGGCAAGGAAGAGAAGATGACATCCGACGCCATCAGCAACTTCAGCATCAAGGTCGCTTCTCCGGAGGTCGAGGTCGCTAACCTCTCCGGCGGAAACCAGCAGAAGGTCGTTGTCGCGAAATGGCTTTCAAGGAAGTCCAGGATCGTCATATTCGATGAACCCACGAGGGGAATCGACGTTGCGGCGAAGGTTGAGATCTATAACCTGATGAACCAGCTCAAGGAGGAGGGAATCGGCGTTCTCTTCGTCTCATCCGAAATGCCTGAGATCATCGGCGTGTCCGATCGCGTGATCGTCATGTGCGATGGGCGCATAACAGGCGAGCTGATGAGGGGTGAGGCGACGCAGGAGAAGATTCTTACGCTTGCAACGCATTTCGAGAATAAATTCGAGGAAAAAGGGGAAGAAGATGGAGAAAACTGAGACAAAGGCAAGCCTCAAGAAGAGGATTCTTTCGATAAACGGAATGGGGCAGGTCCTGACCGTCAGCGCGGGTCTGATCGTTCTGTGCATAGTATTCGGCATAATCAATCCGACATTCTTCTCCACGAGGAATATCGGAAACCTCCTGAGGCAGATAGCGCCGTTCATCCTTATCGGTATCGGCCAGTCATACGTGCTCATCACCGGCAATATCGATCTTTCGATCGGATCCGTGATCGGTATGTCGACGATGCTCAGCGCTACGATGATGACGAAGGGAGTGAATCCATGGGTGTCGGTGTTCATCACGCTCATCGCATGCCTCGTCGTCGGCGTCCTCAATGGATATCTCGTGGCCGGATTCAGCATTCCGCCGTTCATCGCAACGCTCGGAACGATGACAATCGCAAGAGGTATCGCCCAGATCGCCAATGGCAACTACAACACGAACAGCATCGGCGAAGCAGCTGAAGGGTTCAGGAACTTCTTCTACTACGGTAAGACGATAGGCATCTACAACACATTCTGGATTGCCATCATCATCTTCCTCATCTTCAACTTCTACCTGAGCAAGACGAAGACCGGACGCCATATCTACGCAGTGGGAAGCAACATCAATGCTGCCAAGCTTTCAGGCGTGAGCGTCACGGCTGTGACGATCAAGGTCTATGTCGTCTCCGCATTCTGCGCAGCCCTCACCGGCTTCACGCAGTGCGCTTCGGCGGGCATGGGAGCCATGGATGCAGGCAACTCCTACGAAATGTATGCTGTTGCGGCTTCCGTTATCGGCGGTGTCTCCACTCTCGGCGGACAGGGAATCCTCTTCGGAACCGTCATCGGTGCAGCCATCTGGGCTGTTCTCCAGAACGGACTTCAGTTCGCAGGAGCTCCTGTTGCCATCAGGAACATCGCAATCGGAATCATCGTCATCATCTCTGTTCTTATTGATATAATCGTAAGAGGCCGCGCACCGAAGAAGGGAGCGCATAAGAAATCGAAATAGCATTGCCTGGCAATGTCTATATAAAAACATGAAAAGGAGAAAAGAATGAGTAAGAGAAAAGTTTTGCTTACCGCTCTTGTCATGGCTCTGGCAGCAGTATCAGTGTTCGCCAGTGGAGCAGCTGAGGATTCAGGAAACTACAGCGTGTACCTCATCACTATGGATCAGATGGACCAGCACTGGGTGAACGTGAACAGAGGTGCAGAAGATGCAGCCGCAGAACTCGGCGTTGACCTCACATGGCTTGCTCCTGACGTCAAGGATGATGCCAAGCAGATCGAGTGTATCAACAATGCTGTCGCAGCAGGTGCTGACTGCATCCTCCTCGCAGCTAACGGACCTGAGGCCTGTGTCTCAGCTCTCAAGGAAGCTTCAGAGGCCGGAGTAGAGATTGTCTACGTCGACTCAGCAGCTAACTTCCCAGGAAGAAGGCTTCTCGCAACTGACAACCGCGCAGGCGGAAGGCAGATCGGCGAAAGGCTCATCCAGGAGCTCACAGCTAATGGAATCACATCGGGCATGATCGGTGTCATCGGCGTAAACGCAGCTACAGAGTCCTGCAACCAGCGCGAGTATGGTTTCAGGGATGCCTTCGAGGGAACGGATTTCACTCTCCTCGAGACACAGTACTGCCAGGGTGATGCTGCTCAGGCAAAGGATATGGCAGCCAACTTCATCGCACAGGGATGTGTCGCTGTCTACGGTGCTAACGAAGGTTCGACAGTCGGCGTCGGCAATGCTGTCATGGAAGCTGGATCCGGTGTCATCGGCTGCGGTTCCGATTCTTCCGATATGAACCTCTCGCTCGTCGAGAGAGGCGCTCTCCTCTGCATCATGGCTCAGAACCCGTATGGAATGGGATACGAAGGCGTCAAGAGTGCTGTCGAAGTCCTCTCCAGCGATATGGCTCCTGAGGCAACTCTCGATCCGTACTATGTCGATACGGGAGTCGAGGTCATCACAAAGGACAACCTTCCGGAGTGATCTCTGATCGCACGATAGAGCTGCCGGGTCAGTAATGGCCCGGCATTTTCAGTCTTTGCTGGCATCCTTTTGGTAAGCGGATCCAGGCATCATATATTCAGCTGTTTCTGCCTCTTCAGCTCGCGTTCATTTACAAGGAGGATATTCTCAACGGTGCGTCCGGCGATGAACTGCCTCGCTGCGCATTCACCCTCGGTTCTGCCAATGGCATCGCGGTATGGCATGAATCCGTGATAGGCCCCTGCAGCCATGAGCGCATTCGCTTTGGTACCTGCATTCTGCAGCGCTTCCGCATAGAGCCTGCCGTCATCTGAGAGAGGGTCGAGCTCGGCGGTTATGATCAGTGCAGGCGGAAGTCTCGAGAGATCGGGGGACAGAAGGGGAGAGAACATCGGGGAGAGTATATCCTTCGGTTCCCTTGCATAGTTCTTCACATAGAACGAGAGCATCTTCTCGTTGAGCATCGGACTGTCCTTGTATGTTGCCATCGATTGTGTCCTCAGCCGGCAGTCGGTGATAGGGTAGAAGAGAAGCTGCCCTGCAAGCTGCGGTCCCTTGCGATCCCGCGCGAGCATCGCTGTAACCGCTGCAAGGTTTCCGCCGGCACTGTCTCCGGCTATGAATATCCTGTCGGGGTCGACCTTCCAGTATTTCGCTCCCTCATATGCCCAGAGCAGCGCATCGTAGCAGTCCTCAGCCGCTGTCGGGAATCTGTGCTGGGGTGCAAGGCGGTAGTCTATGAGAAGTACCGCTGATCCTGTGACCTCGGCGAAATGGCTGAGGAAGATCGTATAGAACTGCATATTCCCGAATACCCATCCGCCTCCATGGCAGAATATGGTAAGCGGGACAAGCCCCGTCATGTCCGAGAGCTTCGGATTCACGAAGTAGTAGCCTGTGACGGCACCGCCTGTAACAGGGATTATATATGTCGATACGGAGATTCCCTTCGATAGGCACAGAACCCTTCTGGCATCCCCCTTTGATATCGTCATGTTGTTTATATTGCTGATCAGGTCATCGGAGAGAGTCTCAGGATCCCTGGCCTGGAAGCGGCTGGAAAGACTGACGACTCTTCTCATTCTGCCTGTAAGTTTATATTCCGGCATGTTTTCATCCTAAAGGCTTAAAAGGCCGCATGCAAGCGTAAAAGCCCTTCTGCTAGGCTTTCGGAGCCCCTTTGCGGAGGATTCCGGGCAGCGAAGACATGAAAACGATGAAAGTGACGGTGGCTGAAGTGGCATCGGAGATGGACTCCGCGAGGAACACGCCCCTGATTTCCAGTGCAGTCGAAGAGAGTATGTATACCAGCGGGATCAGGAGGATTATCTTCCTGAAGATCGCCAGGAACAGCGATATCCTGGCCTGCCCAAGACCGAGGAATGTCTGCTGCGAGCAGCACTGCACGCCGAAGATCGCCATGCCTGTTATGAAGTACTTCATGTACGGAACCGCATATTCTATAAGCTCCGCATCTGTCGTGAAGAGGCTTATTACCGCTCCCGGAATCAGATTGCACAGAAGGGAAGCCAGAGCGGTATACACGAGCTCTACGATTACCGAGAACCGGTATATCCCCCGCACCCTGTCATCGAGAGCTGCTCCGAAGTTGTAGCTTACGAGCGGGGTGACCGCCTGGTTCATGCCGTTTACAGGCATATTTATGAACGTGAGGATCGAGGAGAAGATCGTCATCGTGCCTACAGCCATATCGCCGCCGAGGACCTGCAGCCTCGAGTTGAAAACGATGCTGATCGCAGCCTCTGTCGCATTCATGATGAATGGCGACACACCGAGGGCAAGGACGGGAAGGATCACATTCTTCCTGATCCTCATCTTCCGGATATCAAGACGGATCGTGCTGTGTTTTCCTGCAAGGAATGCAACCACATATATTCCCGAAACTGCCTGGCTTATCACCGTTGCGATCGCTGCTCCTGCAGCTCCCATGCCGAAGACGAAGATGAAGATCGGGTCGAGGATGATGTTCAGCGCCGCTCCGATTATCACGGTGAACATGCTCATCGTCGTCTTGCCCTGTGCTGATATGAATGGGTTCAGGCCCAGTGTAAGCTGCACGAACGGTGTCCCAAGGAGGTATATCGAGAGGTATGCATCGGCATGCACCGCGGTCCGGTCAGAAGCGCCGAAGAGATAGATCAGCGGGGTTTTCAGCGCGTAGAAGAAGACCATGAGCATTGCCGAGAGAGCCAGAAGCGAAGCCGCGGAGACTGTAAGGATCTCAGAAGCTTTCTGATCCTCCTTCTGCCCGAGCCTGATGGCTGCAAGAGGACCTCCTCCGCTCCCGATGAGGTTGGAGAATGCCGTTATGAGGAGGATGACGGGGTAGGTTATGCCCACGCCTGTGAGGATTTCTGCGCCAGCGCCCTCGAGGTGTCCAAGATAAATTCTGTCCACTATATTGTACAATCCATTGACAAGCTGTGCAATTATGAGCGGAAATGCAAGTTTCATGACTAGCGGTGGAATCCGTTTGGTACCCAGTTCATTCTGTTCCATCTGCTTTCTCCGGAGCCTCGATTATATTCGTATGTGGACTTAATGTGTAGAAGCGTAATATTATATGGACGATGAAAGAAGGGAGACGCCTTAAGAGCCTCGATCCGTTCACAACCTTTGTTCCGTACATAATGGTTGAGCGGAGCGATAGCCAGAATACCATAAACGACAGCTTCGACGTCGCCGGAGCTGAGACCCTTGTGCGCCGTCTCAGGAGCGAAGGGTATGATTCAATCGGAATCCTCCATATCGTGCTTGCCTCATATGTGAGGGCTGTTTCTCAGCGTCCTGCTGTCAACAGGTTCATCCGTGGCCAGAAGATCTATGCACGCAACGGCATCGTCGTGAACATGGCAATCAAGAGAAAGATGAGTCTGGATGGGCAGGAGACTACTATCAAGGTCCGGTTCGAGCCAACGGACACACTCATCGATGTGTACCACAAGTTCAACAAGGTCCTTGAGGAGAATATGAAGGATGATGGCAGCGGCGGGAATGCAACAGATGTATTCGCTGCGATCATCGGGCATATCCCGGGACTGGTGAAGAAGTTCATAGTCTGGCTGCTGAAGCTCATGGATTATTTCGGACTCATTCCCGGATATCTTATCCGCGAGGCATCGCCGTTCCATGGCTCGCTGTTCATAACGAGCATGGCTTCGCTGAACATCCGTCCGATCAGACACCATCTATACAACTTCGGAAACGTGCCTCTCTTCCTTGCCTTCGGAGCAAAGAGACCCGAGCTTGTCCTCAATGAGGATGGAAGCGTCACGAAGCACCGTGTCGTCGATTTCGTGTTCAACATAGATGAGCGTATCTGCGATGGTTACTACTTTGCTTCCGCAATGAAGATCTTCAAGAAGTACCTCACCGCTCCGGAAGGACTCCTGGAGCCGCCAGAGCAGGTGATCGAGGATGTGCGCTGATCCCGTGTCCTTCACGCTGACTCTCGTCCGTCATGGCGAGAGTGAAGCAAATGCCAGCGGCACGATTGCCGGCTGGCTGGATGTGCCGCTGACTGAGCGCGGCAAGAAGGAGCTTCTCCGTCTCCGCAGCACCGTGCATTATCCTGAGAGCGATATCTATTATTCATCATCTCTGAAGCGGGCATATGATACATGCCGCATCCTTTTTCCATTTTCCTCTCCGATAATCTCGGATGATTTCCGCGAGATCAGCTTCCGGTCGCTCGAAGGCCGGAGATTCCCATCGCGGAAAGATACGGATGAATTCTTCATTTCCTGGCAGAATGGCCAGCATATAGCTGATGAGGAGACGATGGATGAGGCGATGGCGAGGATAGGGAAAACAGTCATCCGCACCGTGCGGAGCTGTGAGGAGAAGGGGCTCTCCTCCGCCCTCATCGTCATGCATTCCGGAATCATGCGCTGTGCGCTCATCTCGCTTTTCGGCCTTGACCGGAGCGCTTTCATGGAAATGAGTGTCCCCAATGGTCTTGGCTATATCGTCCGGTTCTCCGGCCTGCAGCCTGTAAGCTTCCGCCCGCTTAGGCCGGAAGGCTGCGCTGTCTGCTGATTTCCAGAGGATTTTGCAGAAATTTTATTCATTGTTTTTAGATATTTATGCATGGCTAGTAGCATAAGCCGCTCTTTTGTGTATAATTATGCCGTTATCTAGGAGTTGATATGATCAAAGCAGCAATACTCGGAGCGACAGGATATGCAGGTGCGGAGCTGATGAGGATACTCTCATCGCATCCGGAGGCGAGCATCGTCTATCCTGCTTCGCATTCATACGCGGGAAAGAAATTCTCTGATATATACCCTGGCATGCGCGGCATCTGCGATATGGTGCTCCGTGAGGATGATATATCTGCAGCGGCAGATGCAGCTGATGTCATATTCCTTTCCCTTCCCGCAGGTCTTGCTTCATCCCTTGTGACGCCGGAGATACTCTCAAAGAGCGTGGTGATCGATCTGGGAGCGGATTTCCGTCTTCACGACAGAAGCGTCTATGAGGAGTGGTATCATACGGAGCACCATTCTCCTGAGCTTCTGGAAGAAGCGGTATATGGTCTTCCTGAGATCCATCGCAGCGAGCTGAAGGGCAGAAGGCTCATTGCCAATCCCGGATGCTATACGACGTGCTCGATCCTCACGCTCTTTCCTCTGCTGAAGAACGGACTCATAGGAAAGAATGGGATAATAATCGATGCCAAGAGCGGCACATCGGGCGCCGGGCGCTCCGAGAAGCTTTCATCGCTCTTCTGCGAGGTCAATGAATCGATCAAGCCATACGGTGTTGCCACTCACAGGCATACGCCCGAGATAGAACAGGAGCTTTCGCTTGCTGCAGGTGAGAGCATCGTGCTGCAGTTCACGCCTCATCTCGTCCCGATGAACAGGGGTATCCTCTCCGTCTGCTATGCCCACCTTGAGGATGGAGTGACGGAAAGCGATGTCGCTGAGGCGTATTCGATGTATAGCGGGGAGCCATTCGTGAGAATCATCGAAGGTCTTCCTGAGACGAGATTCGTAAAAGGCACCAACCTTGCGGATATCTCATACCGCATCGACAAGCGCACAGGGAACATCATAGCGATGGGTGCGATCGACAATCTTGTGAAGGGTGCAGCCGGACAGGCTGTTCAGAATATGAATGCGGTTTTCGGCCTCGATGAGACCGAGGGCCTCGTGATGGGAGCGGGATGCCCGCTCTGAGACAGGAGATCAGTATGGAAATCATAAAGGGCGGGGTCACTTCTCCCGCAGGATTCAAGGCAGCCGGAATACATGCCGGACTCAAGAAGGCAAAGAAGGATATGGCCTTCCTTCTCTCATCCGCAGATGCCGTCACGGCAGGCGTCTTCACCACGAACAAAGTGAAAGCCGCTCCTGTCATCTGGGACCAGGGTGTTGCGCTCTCCGGAATTGCAAGGGCTGTCGTCATCAACAGCGGCAATGCCAATGCCTGCACGGGCAGGCAGGGACTTCTGGATGCCGAGGAGACAGCTGCCGCAGCTGCCGCTCTTGCCGGAACGGAGAAGGGCAAGGTGTATGTCTGCTCGACGGGCGTCATCGGTGTTCCGATGGATATGGATAAGATAAAAGCCGGCGTTTCCGCGCTCTATCCGCTGCTTTCCGAGGATGGCGGGGAGGATGCAGCTGCTGCGATCTGCACTACGGACACGTTCTCCAAGGAAGCGGCTGCAGAAGTTATGATCGGAGGGAAGAAGGTCACGATCGGCGGTATGGCAAAAGGCTCCGGCATGATCCATCCCAACATGGCTACGATGCTTGCGTTCGTAACGACCGATGCCGTGATATCCCACGGAACGCTGCAGAAGATGCTGGGCACAACCGTGGAAGATACATTCAACATGATTTCTGTCGATGGCGATACCTCCACCAATGATACCTGCCTTGTCCTGGCTAACGGGATGGCCGGCAACGAGGAGATCGTCTTCGGTACGGAGGCATATGATGAGTTCGAGAAGGCCTTCCGCTATGTCCTCGGTACGCTTGCGAAGCTCATCACACGCGATGGTGAGGGTGCCGGGCGCTTCATTGAGATGAATGTCGTCAATGCGCTCACGGAAAAGGATGCGAGGATCCTTGCGCGTGCAGTCATCTCCTCCTCACTCGTGAAAGCTGCATTCTTCGGCTCTGATGCGAACTGGGGCAGGATTCTCTGCGCCATGGGCTATTCCGGTGCAGATTTCGATCCATCGCTCGTCGATCTCTCTTTCTCATCTGCGAAGGGAACGATAGAGACCGTGAAGGCTGGTGAGCCTCTTCCGTTCAGCGAGGAGAAGGCCAAGGAGATACTCCTTGAGAAGGAGATCACCGTGACTGCTGACTGCCATCAGGGATCAGGCAGGGCCACTGCCTGGGGATGCGACCTTACTTACGATTACGTAAGGATCAACGGGGACTACAGGAGCTAGGATGTACGAGAAGGAACAGGCAAAGGCCGAGATCCTCATCGAGGCCATACCGTATATCAGGAAATTCGCAGGCGAGACGGTCGTCATAAAATACGGCGGTTCCGCGATGGTCGACGAGAGGCTCAAGAAGTCCGTCATCAAGGATGTCGCGATGCTCAAATACCTGGGGCTCAATCCGATAATCGTCCATGGCGGCGGCAAGGAGATCACTTCGATGCTGAGCCGCATCGGCAAGGAGACTGTCTTCGTGGATGGCCTCCGTGTCACGGACTCGGAGACAGCCGGCGTTGCCGAGATGGTGCTTTCCGGTTCCATCGGAAAGAGCCTCGTTGAGAATCTCGAGTCTGTCGGAATCAGGGCCTGCGGAATCAATGGCAAGGATGGACACACGCTGATGTCGAAGAAGAAGGTCGATGAGAAGGGAAGGGACCTTGGATTCGTCGGAGAGATAGAGAAAGTCGACCCGGTCCTGATCGATACCCTGATCGGAGCTGGATTCGTTCCTGTCATATCCCCCGTCGGCGTCGATGCATTCTCGCAGACTTACAACGTGAATGCGGACTATGCGGCTTCAGCCATAGCCGGCGCGCTCAATGCGCAGAAGCTCGTCTTCCTCACAGACGTGGAGGGAATACTCCGCGACAAGGATGATCCGAGGTCGATCATCAGGCGGATGAATTCACGCGAGGCCGTTGATCTTATCGCGGATGGGACCATCAAGGGCGGCATGATACCAAAGGTCGAATGCTGCCTCGATGCGATAGAGAAGGGAGTGCGGTCGGTGCACGTGCTCGACGGACGCCTGCCGCATTCGATCCTTCTCGAGATATTCACAGCAGAAGGCATCGGAACGATGCTTGTACCGGAGGGCACAGATGTCAGATGAGATCGGAAGAGCGTCGTGTAGGGAAAG
>CALXKY010000057.1 GCA_944389055.1 uncultured Spirochaetaceae bacterium
AGATCAGAAGCAGTCATATACAGCCCTATTCTTCCCTCACGCATGAAATGCGCTGGCATTCCGTCGGTGATGAGGCAGCATCTGATTCCCATATCCCTCAGCGAAGGCTCGGTGAGATGAGCCCCCTGCAGATACGGCCTTGTCTCGGGGACATATACCGAGATATCCTTCCCGCTCAGCGCAGCCTTATGCACCGAAAGCATGAACGTGTGCTCGGGAAAGCATGTCGTGAGGATACCGCAGCCATCAGGAATCAGGGAGGCGCCTATATCGGACATGCTGTCATAGAGGCTGTCATAGCGATCGATGACTGCCAAGGCCAGCTCCTCGAAATCCCCGCCGCCCTCATGATAGCGTCTCATAAGGCCTTCAAGCTCGCGCTTCATCGTCGTATTCGTAGGGCGAGCCCCGGAAAGGACGGCAGCGGCCTCGTCAAGCTCATCTGGAGCGGTCCTGTATGTGGCGATCATGGCTGCAAGAGCCGCCTCAAGCGGTCCGCCGCCCTGCGTGACCATATCCCTTATGGCTGCTGCGACCTCCCTGTAATCACGGCAGAAGACCTCACGCACCGTGAATGGAAGAAGACGCCTGTCCGTTATGCATACCCCACCATCAGAAATCCTCGCGATCTTTTCATGCCTGAGGTATTCAGGAAGAAGACCGGCAATCACTTCCAGAACCCGATATGGTCCCGGCAGATCTCCCCGAGCAGCTCCGGATCATCCACAGGCCCTTCGATGACGATGTCCTTCTGTCCTCTTGCTATAACCTCACGCGACGAAAGCGAGAAGGTAGGATTCTCCTCATTGTCGCCTGTGAACTTCAGCAGATCCTTCTCAGTCGCACCGAATACAAGACGTCCGACATTCGTCCAGTAGAGCGCTCCCGTGCACATGCAGCATGGCTCGAAGCTGGAGTAAAGGGTGAATGTCTTCAGCTCTTCAGGCGTATACTTCTTAGCGGCCCTGAGAAGAAGCAGCGTCTCGGCATGGTGGGCGCTTCCGCCCTCCGTGAATCCATTGCCCTGCTCCATCAGGATATTCCCTTCGCTATCGGCAAGAAGCGCGCCGAATGGGTGGTTTCCATGCTCCATTGCCTCATGGGCAATCTCCACCGTACGTCTCAGAAGTCTTATATCGGTATCAGTCATGGCGACATTGTAGCACATTCATTTCCACATAATCTTCACCTCCCTTCGTTGACCGCGGGATATCATATGGCTAAATTCATAATGACTTCACACATAAAGGAAGGTTTCAATGAAGAAGATACTTGCAGCAGCTGCAGTTCTCCTCTTCTCCGGTGCGCTTCTCTTCGCACAGGGTGTTGAGGAACCGCAGGCTGGGGAGACGCTTGTAAAGGTCACAGGAATCACCGTCGATGATCAGGGCAATTACATGATCAGCTGCCTCAGGGAAGACGGTGAGGCAGTCATATATATCGCAGCGGATGGATCGACAGCCTCCGACAGGCCATTTGCGGAGATCGCGGATGGTGATTTCCTCCTCGTGCGCGACAGCGGGATCATGACGATGTCCATACCGCCGCAGCTGCCGGCAACGGCCATCAGGGATGTCACCGATGCCGTCAAGGCCGGACTCATAGATTATGATATGAGCACTCCTTCAGGGCTCCCTGCAATCGAGATTGCCATCGGGGATGTATCAGCCGATGATCTCGATGCGGCGTTCGCCTACTCCTATGGTTATCTTGCCATGCAGAGCCTCACTATGCAGAACCTTTACCCGAGGGGCGGCTACTTCGCACGCGGAGTGCTTGATGCTTCCGATGTGGGGACAGTGACACCGCTTCTCACCGCAGATGAGATGACAGCAGCGCTCAATGAGTTCATGACTTCAGTCTACAATGCCGGGCTTCCGACAGACTACGGCGAGGTGATTGCCGATGAGGAGAGCATCAGGCTCCTGGAAAGGCCGGAGTCGCTTGAAGACAGATTCGGCTACTCCTATGGATACTTCACGGTCATCAACCTCATCTATGGCGGAATCGATGTCAAGGCTCCTGAATTCGCAGCGGGGCTTCTCACCGCGCTCTATGGAGCAGAACCCATTTTCACGGAAGAGGAGATGAATGGCTTCATCGATGCCTATGTCGATAAGATGGCAGAGGACTATATGGCATGGCTTGAGGATCTGGCAGCCCAGAATCTCAGCGAAGCGGAGGCTTTCCTCGCAGATAACGCCAGCAGGCCGGAGGTCACCGTGCTTCCTTCAGGCGTGCAGATCGAATACACATACGATGAGGAAGAAGGCGCAGTCCCTTCAGCTGATGATACGGTCAATGTGGATTACACCCTCACGCTCATGGATGGAACGGTCATGGATCAGGGAGATGGCATATCATTCAGCCTCAGCTCCCTTATCCCCGGCTTCACATATGCCGTCGAGGCAATGAATGTCGGAGACTCTGTAAGGGCGTATATCCCGCCTGAGCTTGGATACGGAGAGATGGGAACGCAGACAATCGAGCCGAATTCCCTCCTCATCTTCGATATAACGCTCAACAGCATAGAAACTCCCTCAGAGAACTGATCGAGGTACTCATAACACTGGAGGCAGGAACCGCTGCCTCCTTTTTCATTCTCAGAATATGAATCTGACAGCTTTCGTATGCTCTGGAAGCGAGTACATGAGAGCGCGCTGGACCTTGTCAGAGCCGGAGTATATCAGGAAGCGGCCTGTCTCCATGCGGAATACGGAACCGGAGACGGAAATGAGCTCCTCCCCCTCCAGAACGATCTCCATGACAAGATTCCCATCATGCGTCTCTGCAGGGAATCCTCTCTGCGATGTAAGGAACTCGTCGATGATATAGCTTACATCGCTCTTCTCCGGCGTATCATAGCGCCCCGCCCCCTGATCATAAGGGAGGGAGCGGTCCATCACTCCGGTTATCACGCCGATTGCAGGGAATGCCCCTGCATAGCTCTCAAGCTCGGAGAGAGTATCGAAGGCTATCATATGCCTCTGTCCCTATGCTTTTCCGAAAGCTCCTTGAAGCGTGTGATCTCCTCGACGCATCCATCGATGCCGAGCAGGCTTGAATCAAGTGAGATCGAGTACGTGCGGCACATGCCCCACTTGCGGTCGGAATAGTAATTGTAGAAGTTGGCGCGGCTCTTATCGTTCTTGAGGCAGATATCCTCTGCCCTGTCGGCAGGAATCCCATAGACCTCCACCGCTCTCTTAACCCTCGCCTCCAGAGGCGCATGGATGAATACAGAGATCAGGTCAGGATCATCCTTGAGGATATAATCGCCGCAGCGGCCAATGATGATGCATGAGCCTTTCGACGCAACTTTGCGTATGGTATTGGACTGAATGAGGAAAAGCTGGTCATTCAGTGGCATCTCATTGAACCCGAGAGTTCCAGAGGACATGGGATAATTCCCCATCACAAGCGAATAGAGAAGAGAGGAAGCAGGTTTCTCATCGGCATTGCGGAAGAGCTCCTCGGAGTATCCGCTGTCCTTTGCTGCCATTGCCAGGAGCTCCTTATCATAATAAGGGATGCACAGAGCCTCTGCGAGTTTCTTGCCGACCATGCGGCCACCTGAACCGAACTGGCGTCCGATAGTGAAGATAGTCCTTGTTCCCATACTGGCCTCCTGTATCCATTATAAACGATAAATACAGGAAAACACCCCTTCAGAATGAAAATACACAATTCTCAGATACCTTCGGAAAGATGCTCTATGAGGATCTTTGCTCCGATGGCGACGAGGATGATGCCTCCGGCAAGCTCTGCCCTTGACTTGTATTTCGAACCGGCAATCGCACCGAGCCTGACACCGATGGCCGAAAGCGTGAATGTTATGACACCGATGAATGAGACAGCCCAGTAGATATTCCCGTCCACGGCGGCAAGCGCAACACCGGAGGCAAGCGCATCGATCGAAGTCGCGACAGCAAGGGGGAACATTGCCCTGACGCTCAGTGACGGGCTCTCCTCCTCATCCTTCGAGGAGCGGGACTCCGCGATCATCGAAATGCCGATGACAGCAAGAAGGACGAATGCAACCCAGTGATCGAACGACTGTATCAGGGACGAAAGCTGTATCCCGAGGAAGTATCCGATCAGAGGCATAAGCGCCTGGAAGAATCCGAACCAGAGGCCTACGATCGCAGATCCCTTCAGCGATGCGCGACCGATTGCCAGTCCTTTGCAGATCGAAACAGCAAAGGCATCCATACTGAGCCCAACGGCCAGTATGAACAGCTCACCAATACCCATGTCATTCTCCAAAGATAAGGCGGGATGGATTCCACCCCGCCCGGATTATCAGCCTTTTATGCTTCTGGCAAGGGCCTCTGCCATTTCCTCCACAAGAGGCATCTGCTCTTCCTTCAGCGATGACTTGATCGAAAGCACGGGAGCAATGACCCGCACATCCTTCATCGAAGAGAGCATCTCCGATATCTTCCTGCCAGCTGAAAGCGCCCATGAGCCATTCTCGATCACGGCAGCATCCCTGTTCTGGAAAGCGTGCGCCTTAAGCTCTATCAGGAGCATCTCCATCTTCGGGAAGATCTCCGCATTGTATGTCGGGGACGCGAAGACGATCGTGCTGTATCTGAAGCACTCGGAGACAAGCACGGAGACATCCGTTTTGGAAGCATCGTAGATGTGGATATTCTTCACGCCTTTCCCAGCTGCTGCAGCGGCAAGCACATCCACGGCATTAGCCGTGTTGCCATAGATCGAGGAGTAAACGATGAGAAGTCCCTTCTCCTCAGGCACATAGGATGCCCATGTCTGGTACTTCGAGATGAACCATCCGATGTTCTCCCTCCAGATCGGTCCATGGAGAGGGAGGATCATCTTTATCGGGAGAGCTGCTGCTTTCTTCAGCGTGTTCATGACCTGCACGCCGTACTTGCCCACGATATTGATGTAGTAGCGCCTGGCATCATCAAGCCACTCACCTTCGAAATCAAGCTCATCGGCATAGATATTGCCTGCAAGCGCTCCGAATGTTCCGAACGCATCGGCAGAGAAGAGGAAGCCGTTCGATGAATCGAATGCCACCATCACTTCGGGCCAGTGGACCATCGGGGCAAACACGAATGTGAATGAATGCTTTCCTGTTGAAAGGGTATCGCCATCCTTGACGATGACAGCACGGGAATCAGCATCGAATGTGTAGAACTGCTTTATCATCTGGAGCGTCTTCTGGTTCCCGACGATCTTCACATCAGGATAGCGGAGGACGATTTCCGCGATGACAGCGCAGTGATCAGGTTCCATGTGGTTGACCACAAGATAATCAAGAGTCCTTCCCTGCAGCGCTGCCTCGACATTCTCAAGGAATTCCCTGGAAACCGAGTGATCAGCGGTATCGAGAAGGACTGTTTTCTCGTCGAGAACGACGTATGAGTTGTAGCTCACTCCGCGTTCAATCGGATATACATTCTCAAAAAGCGCAAGGCGCCTGTCGCTTGCGCCGACATAGATGACATCTTCTGCAATCCGTCTTGTATTATGCATTGTGATAATCTCCTCCGTGCAACTATATACGAAGGCTGGATTATCAGCAACATGCTACGAAAGGAAAGCAGCCAGATGCGGCACCAGCTCCTTGATCACGACATTGGATGTGTTGATGCAGAGATCGTACGATGATTTGTCTCCCCACTTCTCCCCTGTGTAGAACTCATAGTACTTTGCCCTGCCCTTATCCACCTTCTGGATCATCTGCTTCATTTCCTTATCGGAAAGATGCTCTCCCTCAGGTGCCCTTGCATGGCATCTCCTGATCCTGCTCTCCATATCCGCATATACGAAGATCCTGAATGGCTTTATGTCCCTGAGGATATAATCAGCGCAGCGTCCGACGATAACGCAGTCAGATGCAGCCGCCATCTCCTTTATGATATTGCTCTGCTCGACATATACGGACTGCTGGATCTGGAATGTCATATCCGGATAGAGGCTGCGTCCGATTGTTATAGGCAGGAGAGGATAAGGATGATGCTCAACGACGTTGTGGACATACTCCTCTGTAAGCTGCGTGCGCTTCGATATCTCAGAAAGGATCTCCTTGTCGTAGTATGCAATCTGAAGATGGTCAGCAAGCCTTCTCCCGAGCTCCCTTCCGCCGCTGCCGAATTCACGTCCCAATGTAATTACCATGTCTCATCCTCCTTCTTCATGCTTATATCTTAACATGATATTCACAACTTTTCAGTCTGCAACTGTAAAAAACGCTGTTTCTAATGCATTTTCATTCATAAAGCATTGGAAATGATGAAGCCGCAGGATTCTGCGGCTCCGCTGTTTCATATTCGCCTGTAGCTCGTCATGAAAGAGGACTTCCTGACGACCTCTGCCCTGTCTCCCGGGGAAATCTCCCCCGATGTGATCATCTGGCTCATCAGATTGCCCATGAGAGGTGCATCCATGCTTTCGGACACTACGGTCATGCCCGAGTGCATCGCAACCAGATCGAGCATGAAGCCCGATGAGGCAAGGGAACCAGCTGCCACGATCCTCCCGAAGCTCCTGCCGGTGGCTTTTCCGATCGCTTCGGCTGCCCCGCAGACCGATAGCGCCAGCGAGCTGCAGAGAGCAGCTGCTGCATCTCCGGCATCCGCACCCTCCTTCCCGATGAGCGCCCGGATCTCCTCAAGGATTGCCCCGTTCCCGGTGAGCGCAGAAGGATCGAAGGTGCCGGGGACTCCGCGCTGGCGCACTGCCGCCGCCATCTCATCATCCGGCATGCCTGTCTCATTCATGAACTTTTCCAGAAGCGCTGCTCCCTCAATGCTGGCCGATACCCTCACTGTTCCGGCGGTGCCGCCCTCGCTGCTGATGCCTGATCCGAATGCATCGGTGCCCTTTGCGGGAGAAGAAGAGATGCAGCCGATGATGGAGCGTTTTCCGGAGAGGAGGAAAAGTGTATCTTCAGGAAGCGGCAGGGCAAGGAGCGCTGCCGCAGATCTCTCGGACGGAGAAAGGACGACCTCCGGATCATAGCCGATGGCCTCAGAGATCTCCCTCTTCAGATGCCCGAGCGATGTGCCCGGATCGGAGAGTTCCGTAAAAAGGTGCACAGGAAGCGACAGATTGCGTATCAGCTCATAATCCCAGGTATGCGTCTCCGGATCAACAAGCCCTGTCGCGGCCGCATAGGAATACTCGTGCTTGATGACACCGGTGAGACGATAACCGATGTAATCGGGGATGAAGAGGAGATATGCGGCTTTCTCGAGAAGCTCCGGATGCTCCTGCCTTATGGCAAGAAGCTGGTAAAGCGTACCGGATTTCCTCTCCTGCATTCCAGTGCGGGAGAAGACATAGGAGCTTTCGGGAACGGACTCCAGCCTCTCCGTGCGGCTGTCCATGTAGGAGACAGCATCGCCGAGCATGCTGCCATTCTCATCAAGGAGGACGAAATCACTGCCCCATCCTGTTACGGAGAATGAATCCGCCTTTCCGGCAGCTTTCATCCCCTTTATTATGTCCCCGTAAAGCGCCTCCAGATCCCATAGAAGCGTGCCGTCATCCCTCCTGACAGCTCCAGGGGAAGACTGAAGCACAGTCTCGGTCAGAACCCTGCCATCGCCAGTGCGGTGGCCCTTGACTAACCTCCAGCAGGAGGCACTGAGATCTGCTGCAAGATATACCATGGAATAATCTTACAGCCGGAAATCATGGCAGGGCAAGGAAAAAAACACCGTCAGCAGCATTCTCCGGGCATCCGGACCATCCAAGCCTTCAATGAATAGTGTCTTTCTGATATACTCCAGCACATGCAAAGGAAACGATTGCAGCCGGGACTGAAGCTTGCTCTGGGCTTCATGCTGCTGATTGCTATTGGAACGCTTCTGCTGTACCTTCCTGTTTCACATCAAGATGGTGCAGACATGTCTCTGATCGACTCGCTCTTCGTCGCGACATCCGCAATCTGCGTAACAGGGCTTACGCCTGTGGATATCTCGCAGACGCTCTCGCTCTTCGGATCGACGGTGCTGATGCTCCTGATACAGGTCGGAGGCCTCGGCTACGCTGTCATCGCAGTCATCATCATCCGCCTGGCAAGCGGCAGGATCGATGCCTCAACCGGGAATCTCCTCCGGGATTCCCTCGGAGCTGACCACAGGATCGATACGAAGCGGCTGCTGAAAGCCGCGCTTTCAGTGACGGCGCTGATAGAGCTCATGGGCGCCGCGCTGCTTTTTATATCATTCTCGGAACGCTATCCATTCTGGAGAGCGGTCTATCTGTCCGTCTTCCATTCCGTGTCAGCCTTCAACAACGCTGGCTTCGACCTCTTCTCGGACAGCATGATGAAATGGAACACCGATGCGCTTGTGCTGATCACCATTGCATCGCTTATCGCGCTCGGAGGCCTCGGATTCATACTCTACAACGACCTCTTCGAGCACTTCAGGAACGGGAAGAAGATATCGGTGCACACGAAGATCGTGCTTTCGACCACGGCTTTCCTCATCATATCCGGAACGGTCCTCTTCAGGCTCGTGCTCCCGGATATCGACTGGAAGAACGCATTCTTCCAGTCAGTGACTACGAGAACAGCGGGTTACTTCTCTTACGACCAGACCATTCTTCCGCCCGCAGGCGTTGCGCTCACGATCGTGCTGATGTTCATCGGAGCCTCCCCTGGATCAACAGGCGGCGGTGTGAAGACGACTTCGTTCTATACAGCGGTCAAGGCTGCATTCTCACTGCTGCTGGGAAGGAACCCAGCTGCATTCAAGCGCGAGATCAGCCAGGAATCGGTGATGAAGGCATTCTTCGTCATCATCATCTCCGTGCTTCTTGTCGCAGCCGCCGCGTTCCTGCTGACGGTGACGGATCCGCAGTTTACTGCTGACAAGATCCTCTACGAGACAGTATCGGCCTATGCAACAGTAGGCCTCACAATGGGCATCACACCATATATATCCACAGGAGGAAAGATCATTCTCATCATCATGATGTTCCTGGGAAGGGTCGGATTCATGACGATCATCACGGCATTCGCACGCCGCAGGGCATCAGGGGCAAGATACCTCGAAGAGAAGGTCATAATAGGATAACATGAGGAAAAAGGAAGGAAATCAGGTATTCGGAGTCATCGGCACGGGCCGCTTCGGCCTTGCCGTCGCTGAGGAACTGCTTGCACGCGGCAAGTATGTGATCGCAATCGATCAGGATCAGCAGAGGCTTAAGCCCCTCTATGAGACTGACGCGGAGGTCTTCGTCATAAGCGACATCTCCAAGGAGTCCCTGATGGAGGCAGGCATCCAGGATGCGGATACTGTGATAGTCGGTATCGGAAAGGATGTCGAAAGCTCCATACTTGCGGCTCTGAACTCACTTGAGCTCGGAGTGAAGAATGTCATCTGCAAGGTCATCAGCGATGATCATGCGAAGATACTCAGGAAGATCGGTGCGGATGTCGTATTCCCGGAGATCGAGATCGGCAAGAGAACCGCCATCAGGCTCTGTGAACGTCTTGCAGAGGACATCCTGCCGCTTTCGGAGGAATTCTCAATCATCCAGATCAGGACACCCGGCGATCTCGATGGAAAGGCAGTCAAGGATATTAAGATCCGTGAACGCTATGGCATCACGCTCATAGCAGTCGTCAAGGATGGAAAGGCCAACGGAAGCGTCGGACCTGACACCATCCTCCATGAGGATGAGCTCATGGTCCTCTCAGGTTCGAATAAGGATCTCGACAGATTCCAGCGCTCAATCGCAGACTGAGCTTATTGGATAGTAATTCCGCTTCTATCCGCAGAGGATGAAGCGGAAATCTCCGGCGAGAACAGGGAGCTCTTTTCCACATCTGGAACAGAGCTTTTTTTCTTACCGGCACACAACCATTGTACCCAGTGGATACACACGGATCGCAAGGATAGCATTCAGTACATGTGCGCAGGAATCAGGCTGGATGTCAGGGCATAGAGCAGGATGACTTCAGGAAGCAATATCCAGAAAATTTTTTTCTTTGGAAACAGCGATATCTGATTTCCAGTACTGATTAATGTTTTTGATAATGAATTTGTTATAGTATATTTTGCTTGAATATCGACTTTATAAAATTCATTTTTCATCATATAATGATTTTGCAGAGGTGAAATCGTGAAGGAATATATAAAACGCTGCATTGATCTGGACGGAATCCTTGCCAGAAAATCAGTATTCCTTATTGGCCCCAGAATGTGCGGTAAGTCGATGTATGTGAAAAACGAGGTCAGGAAACCGGTACTATACTGGAATCTGCTATCCAATACTCTTTATTATCGTATTGTCCGCAACCCCGCTCTTCTTGAGGAAACGCTGAAAGCTGAAGGACTCACAGAGGGACTTGTAGTCATAGACGATATCCAGCGTGCTCCACAGCTCTTATATACAGTCCATCAGTTCATTGAGGATACGGATCTTGTGTTTCTGATGACAGGATCAAGCGTGCGTAAACTGAAGAGCGGAGGAGTCAATCTTCTTGGGGGCCGTGCGCTTGAGAAAAAACTGCATCCTCTCTGTTATCCGGAGATCAGGGACAGGAGTGATTACACTCTCGAACTTATATTCCGAACTGGATTATTGCCTGAGATGTATCTATATCCATCGGAAGCTGATGAAGCTCTGGAGGCATATGAAGGCTTATACCTGGAGACTGAGATCCAGCTGGAGAATGAAGTCAATGACCTGCCGGGATTCATCAGCTTTCTGGAAAAGGCTGCACTCTCAAATGGACAGCAGATCAACTTCTCTGCATTTGCTTCTGATGTGGGTGTGAGCCGTCAGGCGATAAAGACTTGGTACAAGATACTCCTCGACACATTGATGGTAAAGGAAATCAAGCCATATGGGAAAACAAAGAAGAGAAAAGAGACTTCCTTCTCACGCTTCTATTTCTTTGACGTAGGAATTGCAAGAAGCCTTGCACATATGACAGTTCCGACAGAGACGATGACAGAATATGGCACTCTCTTCGAGACATACATCGCAATGGAGCTTGCTGCCTATATCGACTACTCCGGGCTGCACAATACGGATATCACCTATTACCGCACCAGCGATGGGAAAAGAGAGGTTGATTTCATCATCGGGGATGAAACTGCAATCGAGGTAAAGAGTGCTAAGCATATTATGGACAAACATCTTGCAAATCTGAGGGAACTCAAGGAGGAAGGCATCTTCTCCAAGTACATAGTCATATCACGTGAAGATAGTCCAAGGATGCTTGATGATGGCATACTGATACTTCCATGGAAGGATTTTCTTGAAAAACTCTGGAATGGAGAAATCGTCACCTGACTGCTCCCACAGGCGAGCCTGTGGGGTTCTG
>CALXKY010000058.1 GCA_944389055.1 uncultured Spirochaetaceae bacterium
TTATCATTGGATTGAACCTGTCCTTCCTCATGACAGCGAATCGGACAAAAAACGTGCCGATGGCTACGGTAAGCACTGCCGCAGCCGCAGCGGCAGCTGCTGCGATGATCGCTATTCCTTCCATGGCCGTGATTCTGAAGCAATAGAGGGAAGATGAAAAGCACCGCATGCCAGATGGCAGGAATCCGCTGATCACGGGTGAAACAGAATGCAGATGGGGACGAAATGGCATGAAATGGCCATAACCCTCTTGCAATACCTCCGTTTATCTGCTAAATTCTCATCGTTGCACAAAACGCAGCATATGGCGAGATAGCTCAGTTGGTAGAGCAAGCGGCTCATATCCGCTCGGTCAGGGGTCCGAGTCCCTTTCTCGCTAACCATCCCGGAACACCGTTCCGGGATTTTCTTTTTACCTGACTCTCTGGATATGCATGGCGCAGCGGAAAGCGCAAGCAGGCAGATGATCTGAAACCCTGCATTTTCTAAAGATATTTTTCTTACTGCAGAATAAGTTAACAGAACAATATTATGAATTTCACGCTGCGTATGTTGACATTGAAAGGCGCATTCAGCATTCTATTGCCGACAAAAGAGAGGGATTCTTAAGAGGTGTCTATGACAGAAAGCGAAAGGATCCTTGTAAACGGAATAGCAGGAGAAGCAATCCAGGGAGAGACGATTGCCCTCTGCGGCAGCATACAGAACTACAGACGGAACGAGAAGAAGCTAGGCAGGACGCTCACATTCAATGAGGCCGCAGCTGAGTGGAACAGGAAGATCTACGCCCCTATCATGAAGCAGCTCACTGCACCGGGGATGGCTCTGGCAATCGGCCACGGCATCGGGAGACTATTCTTCCATGTACTCTATGCAGTCGAGGAGAATGGATTCATATACAATCCATCGCTCGTGAGGGCAGAGGCCCTCGGAAAGGCCCATGGACTCAGAGCGATGATATCGAAGCTGATAGCCTAATCCTTATAGTAAATCGAAGCCCTGACCTTCTCTGCGGTCTCATCGCCGCGGAGCATGCTCACAAGGGTGAGCCCGAGATCGAAAGCCCAGCCAGCGCTCTTCCCTGTAACGATATTGCCATCTACGACAACACCCTCAGAAGAGAATGCGATATCAGGGGAATAGCTTTCGCATCCGGGATAGCATGTGGCGTTCCTTCCTTTCAGGAGCCCGAGCGGCCCGAGAACGACAGCAGGAGCGGCGCATATCGCTGCTACTATTCCCGTCTGAGCCGTCTTCACGATGAGCTCATTCACCTTCCACGACTGGGAAAGATTCACGCTTCCTGGCATTCCGCCGGGGCAGAATACAGCCTCGAAGGAAGAATCCCCGGGAAGGGAGTCGAGAAGCACATCGGCCTTCACGGTAACGCCATGGGATGACGTCACATACTCGCCGCTGACACCGGCAAGCACTACATCGATCCCGGCCCTTCTCATCACATCAACCGGGCAGAGAGCCTCGGTCTCCTCGAATCCATCAGCAAGAAAAACAGCAACGCTCATAATATATCCACCTTCCCGCCGCTCATTCTGGCTTCCCTGATGAGCGCAGCGGCATTGAGAACGATCCTCTCGGTCTCATCCCATCCGATGCAGCCATCGGTGACGGAGACTCCGTATCTCAGATCCTTGAGTTCCGCAGGTATCTTCTGCGACCCTTCATTCAGATTCGACTCGAGCATGAAGCCCCGGATATTCCTCTCGCCCCACCGCACCTGGTCTATTACGCTCCTCAGCACACGTTTCTGCCTTGTGTAGTCCTTATGGCTGTTCTGATGCGAGCAGTCAATGATGATGCTCGGGATGAGACCTGCCTTCTCCATCATCAGAGATGCTTCCTCGACATCATCCTCATAGTAGTTGGGCCCTGTATCGCCGCCACGCAGTATGAGGTGCGTGGCCTCATTGCCCGCAGAGCGGAAGACAGCAAGCTTTCCATTCCTCTCGACACCGATGAACGAAGCCGGTTTCGAAGCCGCCTTGGCGGCATTCACTGCAGCGGAGAGATCACCGGATGTGCTGTTCTTGAAACCTACGGCAACGGAAAGGCCCGACGCGAGGGACCGATGCGTCTGGCTCTCGGTAGTACGGGCACCTATTGCGGACCAGCTCATAAGCTCATCGGTATACTGCGGGACTATCGGGTCGAGGACCTCGCAGCCTACAGGAAGGCCTATTGCGGTTATATCAAGCAGCAGGCGGCGCGCGATCATAAGGCCTTTGCCTATATCGCAGCTCTCATCCATATCAGGATCGGTGATAAGCCCCTTCCAGCCCAGTGCGGTACGCGGCTTCTCGAAGTAGGTACGCATGACGATGAAGAAGACATCGCTTACCGAATCGGCAAGCTCACGGAGCTTCCTGGCATAATCAAGCGCGGCTTCAGTGTCGTGAATCGAACATGGACCGATGACAGCAAGGAGGCGGCTGTCATCCCCTCTTATTATCGAATTGACCGTATGGCGGTATTCCGTGATCCTTTCTGCAGCTTCATCGGAGAGCGGGAGCTCCCTTTCCATCTCCGATGGGCTAATGAGCGGCTCGATCGAAAGGATACGCACATCCTGGATATTCTTCATACCAGAGATTCTATCGTTTTCAGGCGTTCTTGTCGCCACTCTATCCGGCAAACCCTTCGAACATCTCACCACGCTCGCAGACGCGGCAGAAGATACCGGATGGTATTTCCCTGCCGGCAAGGTTTCTGAGAAGCTCCGGAGTGTTGTTGTTCGCGCTCAGGTGCACGAAATAGACGCTGTCACCATGATGCGATGTACGTCTTGCGAACTCCACAGCCTCTGCATTGGAAAGATGTCCGCGGCTGCCATAGATCCTTGCCTTGAGGAACTCGGGATAAGGACCGGAACGGAGCATCTCATCATCATAGTTTGCCTCGATGAATTTCACGGACGCTTCCGAGGCAAGATCCCAGGCTTCATCAGGGATCAGGCCCGTATCGGTCATGAGGAAATAATTCAGTCCTTCTGCAGAGAATGCATACCCCGCCGCACCGTCAGAATCATGGGATGTCGGGAACGGACGCACAGTGAAACCGGGAAGCACTATATCGCTGCCGAACGCGAATGTCCTTATGCCATCCATTTCGATCTTCTGCCTCATGATGACGCTCTCATTCCTCTCCCTTGCCTCCTCAGACATATATACCGGGATTCCCAGCTTGCGCTGGAGAACGCCGACGCCCTTTGAGTGATCAGGATGGAGATGCGTCAGGAAGAGCGCACGGACCGTATCGATGGGGATGCCATGGTCTGCCATCTTCTCAGTGATCTTCTTATATGTGACTCCGTCGTCTATGATTATGGTATCCGTACCGGTGGAGAAGATGTAGCAGTTGCCGCAGCTTCCCGTCGTAATCACAAGGTAATGCATACGCGCATGAATATACTCCAGCCCCGCCTCCCATTGCAATTCATGGCGCTGGTGCGCAATAATTCCCTGTAAATCCTAAAGGAGTATGCAATGCAGGACAGAATCAAGGCACTGCTTCAGCTCGAGCCGTCCGATGAAATGGTAAGAGCCGAAGGCTGGGTTAGGACGAAGAGGGACAGCAAGAATGTCTCATTCGTGGAGATCAACGACGGATCATGCCTCAAGGGGCTTCAGGCCGTCATCGACAGAAGCCGCTTCGATTCCTCCCTTCTTGACAGGATCACTACAGGCGCAAGCATCGTGGCAGAAGGAAGAATCGTCCCCTCTCAGGGCGGCAATCAGAAGACAGAGCTCAGCGTCGACAATCTCACTGTCATCGGAGACTGCCCGCAGGACTATCCACTGCAGAAGAAAAGGCATACGGTCGAATTCCTCCGGGAGAAGGCATACCTCAGGCCCCGCACCAACCTCTTCGGCGCCGTGACGAGGGTAAGGAACACGATGTCCTATGCCGTACACTCATTCTTCCAGGAAAACGGCTTCATCTATGTGAATACACCGCTCATCTCCGCTTCCGACTGCGAGGGTGCCGGCGAGCAGTTCCAGGTCACTACGCTTGATCTGGGCAATGTCCCCATGACGGAGGATGACAAAGTCGACTATTCGAAGGACTTCTTCGGAAAGATGGCGAACCTCACCGTATCCGGGCAGCTTGAGGGTGAGACATATGCGACAGCCATGAAGAACATCTACACCTTCGGACCGACATTCCGTGCCGAGAACTCAAATACGACACGCCACCTGGCCGAGTTCTGGATGATTGAGCCGGAGATGGCATTCTGCACGCTCGAAGGCGATATGGAATGGGCGGAGAAATTCCTCAAGTACATCTTCTCGGCTGTGCTGGAGAAGAATGCGGAGGACATGGAATTCTTCTCGAAGTTCGTTCTCGAAGGCGTAGAGGACACGCTCCGGCATGTGATCGAAAGCCCATTCGCGCATATGACATACACCGATGCCATCAAGGCGCTTGAGCCTGAGAATGACAGGTTCGAATTCCCGGTGAAATGGGGCGTGGAGATCCAGACGGAGCATGAGAAGTTCCTCACCGAGCATGTAGCTGGATGCCCCGTGATCGTCACAGACTATCCGAAGGATATCAAGGCCTTCTACATGAAGCTGAACGATGACGGGAAAACCGTCAGGGCAATGGACGTGCTTGCTCCGAGGCTCGGGGAGATCATCGGCGGATCGGAAAGAGAGTACAGGTACGATGTACTCGTGAACCGCATGCACGAGCTCGGACTCAATCCTGCTGATTACTGGTGGTATCTTGATCTCAGGAAGTACGGTACCGTACCGCATGCAGGCTTCGGCCTCGGCTTTGAGCGTGCAGTGCAGTATGTGACAGGCGTCGCAAACATCCGCGATGTCATTCCGTATCCGAGATACGCGAAGAGCTGCGAGTACTGATATCCGCAGAGAGCAGCGCATAGATCATCAGCTGCCCCGAGGATACAAGCCCCGTCTTCTGCATCAGGCGTTCCTTCATACGCCTGACGGAACGCTCGGAGACACCCAGGCGCTGTGCGATCTCCTTGCCGCATAGCCCGAACGGAAGCTCACGAAGGATCCGCTTCTCCATCTCGGTGAAGCGGATCTTCCTTTTCCGGGGCCCAGCTTCGACAGCACTCCTGAAAGCTGAGGCATCCCCTGTGCTGTCGATAACGATGACATCAGGGAACGCAGCCTCAATCAGAAGCCGGCGGAATGGCTCGGCAATCGCCACGATCATAGGATCCACGCCCTTCTCCCTCTCGGCGAGCTTCTCAATGATAATATCCCCAAGAGTCGGATAAGGCAGCACGATCACGGATGGAGATCCGATGATCCCCTCCCCGGGCAGGATGCGCACACGGTATTCCTTCCCAGCCTCAGAGAGATACGGATGGTACGAACGGGATAGTATTTCCTTCATACCCCCATATACGCTTCAGGCTGCTGATCATGTCAGCCTCTCAGGACTTTCAGAGCGAAAGACGCATGAATTGCGCTTCCAACAGGGGGCATCCCGTCCTCAAGACAGAATGAACCGTTGTGCCCAGGACCATGCCCGCCTCCGCCTAGGAAGAAGTATGCGCTCGGCGCGTAATCCGAATATGCGCCGAAATCATCGCCAGCCATTATCTGAGGATAATCGCTTACAAGCTCATCCCCCACGATCTCCCTTCCTGCAGCCTTTGCGATCTCCATGACAGCAGGATCATTATAGACAGCCTTCGTATGAACCTTGTAATCAAGCTCCGCAGTGCAGCCGAAGCTCATTGCAGCACCGGACGCTGCCTCGAGCAGCAGCTCAGGAAGTTCCGTGTCATAGCTCTTACGGAAATAGCGGCAGGTCCCGGTGAACGAACATCTGTCCGGAATGATGTTGAATGCGCTTCCGCCATTGATCATCCCTACGGATACGACAACAAGGCAGCATACAAGCCTGTTGAATCCAGTGTACTGCTAAATAAGGAGAGAGATGACGGCAATAAGGGTAAGCTTGAGCAGGATTATCGTGGGCGATGAGAATTTCTCCAGCTTTCTGAATGGTCCAGAAACCTATGATGTATCCAAGGGCAAGAATCAGCGCCGAGGGAATCTTCCCCTTCGTGAGCTTCGATACGATTTCAGAGAAACCCATGATCGCAAGAACGAAAAGCAGGGATACCATCTGTGTCATAGAAAACCCCAAGAACTAGAATTTACACTAGAACAGATTCTAGTTTTGAGAGTGTAAACATCTTACTGCATAATTATGCAGAAAATTTTCACTTTTTTCATGAAAGCGCTTTGATGATCAGAGCGATGTATCCATCGAGAACGGAGTTTATATCGAATGAGCCGTCATGGACGGTCCACCAGTTGAGGGTTCCCCTGAAAAGCGTGATGAAGAGCCTCGCATAGTAGCCTGAATCCCCATCAAACCGGAACTCTCCGCTCCTCCTCCCCTCTTCCAGGCATGAGACAATATAGAGATACAGAGGGCTTTCATCGGTAATGATGTCACCATCGCTTCCGGCGATGGAGTTCATGGAAAGACGGAGGAAAGCTGCACCGAGAGAAGCAGAATACCGGGCAGCCTCTGAGACAGCTGCGGCAATGCGTTCGCTGCAGGTTCCCCTGACACCCGGGAGGAATGCAGACATATGCGCATCGAAGAAGATGTAGATATCATTGGCAACAGCTTCCTTCCTTGCATAGAAATGATAGAATGAACCAACGCTTACTCCTGCACGCTGGCACACATCCTGGATCGTATAGCTGCTCCCCTTCTCGTTCACAAGCTGATACGTCGCCATAGATGCGCTTCCTTACAAGCCTGCTTCTCTCGCTTCTGGTCATATGGAGATTCTAACCCGCCGGGAAAGCAAAGGGAAGCGCAAGCGCTCCCCTTCTCCCGTCAGCCTTTGATTCCGGATGAGGCAACACCCTGAACGAAGTACTTCTGCGTGAATATGAAGAGTATGATGACAGGTATGAGCGCAAGCGATGAACCCGCCATCTGCACAGGCATGTTCGCGCCACCCTGTTCCTGGAAGAACTGCAGCGCAGGTGTTATGAGCTGCATGCTGATCCTGTTTATGAAGAGGTACGGATCGAGGAAGTTGTTCCAGATATTGATAAAGCTGAAAAGCACTGTCGTCGCTATTGCCGGTCCCGAAAGCGGTATGAATATCCTGAAGAGGACGGTGCCATGCCCGGCTCCGTCGATTGAGGCAGCTTCCGTGAAATCACCGGGGATGGAGCTGAAGAACTCCGTGAGGAGTATCAGGTAGAACACCTCGCTCGTCTCTGGCAGCACTATCGACCAGAGCGTGTTGAGGATATGTATCTGCTGGAAATACAGGTATCGCGGAACCATCGTCGTCTCGCCAGGAACCATCATCGTGGCAACGAGGAATGCAAGTATCGCAGCCTTTCCGCGGAAGCGCAGGCGGCTGAACGAATAAGCCGCAAGCAGCGTGATGACGAGCCTGATGAGGATCGTCACAGCAACCGTGACGATCGTGTTGCGGTACCAGTCGAAGAAATTCGGATGAGTCAGGACTTCCTCATAGTTGCGGAGCGTCGTCATGATTCCGGAAGCGAAGAGCGGCATGTATGCCTGCCCCGCCGGACGGAATGAGATCGCAACCATCATGATGAATGGATAGACCATCATGACGGCAAGCACCCACATCAGTGCCGTGAATGCAATATGCTTCTTTCTCAGCGGTTCTCCCATACAGACCTCGCTTTCGTGAAGATTCTGTTCACGATAATGATGAAAACGGTGAAGATGACACCTTCTGCGCTTGCGATGCTGAACTTGAGGAAGTTGAATGCGTCATCATATATGAGGAGGGAGACGACCTTGCTTGATGTGCCCGGTCCTCCTCCGGTAAGGCCGACGATGGCCGTGTAGTTCCTGAATGAGTTGATCAGGGTGATGGTCAGGAGCATGAAGAGTGTCGGCATGAGATACGGGAGCACGATGTATCTGATCTTCTGCAGCGGAGTGGCTCCTTCGATGTCAGCGACCTCATAGACATCCTGCGGTATCTCCTGAAGAGCCGCAAGGCATGTGATGATATGGAAAGCAAGCGCTGCCCATGCCGCTACAACCGCAGCCGCAGGAAGGGCAAGCACAGGGCTTGAGAACCATTTCGGACCGGAAGCGCCGAAGAGGCGGAATATGGCATTCACAGGTCCCCTTGTAGGATTGAGGAGGTACTTGAAGACGATGCCGACAGCAATCATGTTCGTTACATATGGTATGTAGAAGCATGTCCTTACTGCAGTGCGTCCGAGGAATTTCCTGTTGAGCATGACAGCAGCAAGAAAACCGAAAACCATAAGGAATGCGATGTAGATCACCGAAAAGACAATCGAGTGGCCGAATGCCTCCCAGAACGATCTGCTCTTCAGTACGCTTATGTAGTTGTCGAACCCGACGAATGTCGTATCAAGGAGCTTCATCTCGGAATTCCTGTCCCAGAAACTCACGATGAAGCCGTAGATCATCGGGTATAGCTTGAAGATGGCGAACATGGCAAGGAACGGAAGGATGAAGAGATATCCCATCCTCTCTTCCTGGCGCATCATCCCGGATTTTTTCATCTGGACCTCCCCATGAAAGCGGGAAGGGGCCTTGCGGCCCCATCCTCTCACTGTGCGTTGGCTATGGCTTCGTTGACTCTTGAGACGATATTGGAGATCGCCGTGTCGATATCCTGAAGATCCATATTGTATGAGGAAAGCTCCTCCTTGACGATGTTGTAGTACTCTGCAGCTGCTGTTCCGACGATATCCGAGGAAACACTTCCGAGTCCTGTGTTGATGAGGTTCTGATAGAGATCATCAACGGTGACCTGACCGTGCGAAGCCTCTGCGATCGAACCGAATGCAAGCTGCTGCTGCTCTTCTGTCATCGTAGCGAATGCCGGGATTCCACCCTCGTACTTCCACTGGTTCTCTGCGATCCAGAGGGCATACTCGAGAGCTTCCTCAGGGTGAGCAGCATTCTTGTTTATTGCCACATAGCCGAGCGAAACGAGGTTGTTGTTTCCGTTCTCGCCTGCTGACGGAAGCGGTGCGACACCGTAGTTCCAGTCTTTCGGGTAATCCTCCTGGCTGTTCAGGAGACGGGTGAACCAGTTGCCCTGCGGGAACATGGCAAGCCTGTATCCCTCAAGCGCATAGTAGTTCCAGTTGGCTGCTTCAGCCTCAAGCTCTGCAACGGACGGCTGGACGCCAAGCTCGTTGGAGATATGCTTGAACCACTCAGCGGCTTCCCTGAACTCAGGGGCATCGAAATTGCATGTGCCGTCCTCTTTGTAGAACGGGATGGCAAGCTGCTGTGCAGGCATGTACATCCATGGAAGGTCGGCATTCATGAGGGATCCATAGACACCTTTGCTCTTATCTGTGATCGCTGCAGCTGTCTCGACATACTCATCCCATGTCCAGGGTCCCTCCGGATAAGGAACACCAGCCTCATCGAAGAGCGCCTTGTTGTAGAAGACGCAGTACATCTCCTGCTTGAAGGGAAGCGCATAGTAGTTGCCATCATCCTCTACAGGGAGATTGGCGCCATAGAGCGCATATGGATCGATTCCAGCTGCCTCGACTACCTCGTTGAGCGGCATGAAGAAGCCTGCTGAAACCTGGCGCGAGTAATCCTTCGGACCAAGTGTCTCGACGACGTCGACATCGCTTCCTGCCATGAGGTCGATGTTGATCTTCGCCTTGTACTCATCCTCATCACCAGGCACCGGGATCACATCAACATGGATGCCTGTCTCTGCCTCGAAATCGGCATTCATCGTATTGAACCATGTCTCATTCAGATATGTAGCCGTGACCGTTGTCGTGACCACCCTGTCGTATTCAGCAGCAGCCGGCTCCTCAGAGCTGCCCATTGCGAATACAGAAGCACATGTCATGATGAGAACGGAAAGAACCGTCAGAATCCTCTTCATACACTCCTCCTCAGTTTTTCTTCTGCGCCTCAAGGATCTTAAGGATCCTTTCGCGATATGTCTTATCCCTGCCTTCCCACTCAGGATAGACTTTGGAGCCCTCTGCATAGAAGTCATCCTCGTTCCTGCCGGCCTGCTGTCCTTTGAGGGTATGCTTGTCGATGGCATAGTCAGGAATCTGCGGCCTGAGGTTACCGGCTGCGTATTCCTTCATGATCCAGTTGTACATCTCATCGCTCGACCTGTCCTTCTGGCTTTTGCAGAGATAGCGGACCGCATGGATGGCAAGAAGCCCCCTGTCTCCAGGCTGCGTGGTGACGCGCCTCATCTGATCAAGCTGCCCGATAAGCACCGGTGCCATCGGATTGGCCATGCCTACGTCCTCAACGCTGATGGTCCTGAGGCGGAACCAGAGGTAATCCTCCATGTCCTCGCTGGTAATGAGCATCTCGTAAGCAAGCGTTGCGGCATTCTCCTCATGTCCGCGCCTGATCTCCTTCTGCACTGCGGAGATCACGAGATCAGCATCGAGACCGCTGATTGTCTTGCACTTCTGCCATGGGTCATATGGAAATCTGTCCACGAAAAGTCCTCCTATCTACATCAGAAAAGTTAACAGCTAATGAATACGCACCTCTACCAGTATATGTAGAATACTTTTTCTGATTTGTAGCATAACTCATTGCATTTTCCGTTATTCAGGCTAAAATTGTTGCAATATGTTGTATTCGAGGGAAATCGTGCACTCACCCGAGCGCTTCGAGCAGTGGCATCTGACGCATACGATACTCCGCAGCCAGAGCTTCGAGATGCTGCAGATAAGGCAGGGCGGATATGGCGTGCATGACATCGATTTCTGGGTCGAGCGCCCGGCAGGCAAGGGGTTCTCGGTTGCCGTTCTCGGCATCTCAGGACACGGCAGATTCCTGATGGAGGACGGGACTGAAATCACGATCGGAGAGGGAGAGGCTTTCATATCATCACCATCCGGGCAGGGCCACAGGGAGGAAACGCCTGGACCTGAGCCATTCGAGCATCTCTGGGTGATTCTTGCACCGACTTCCCCCATCCTTCCCGATCCGTCTTTCGACTACAGGATCGTAAGCTTCGGGAACGCCCCGCTCATCAAGGAGCTTGTGAGGAACATCATCAGCGAGGATCTCGCAGGCGCCAGCGCAGATGACACATCGCTCGATCTTTCAGAACGCCTGCTTGCCCACGAGATAAGGAAGGCAATCGAACCGGAGGGATATGACCCGCTGAAAGGCAGGAAGGCGCAGCTGGCCTCAC
>CALXKY010000059.1 GCA_944389055.1 uncultured Spirochaetaceae bacterium
CACCTTCCCTGCTGTACCTCCCTCATGGTATTCAAGCGCCCTCTTCTCAAGTTCGTCCATTCTTCTCCTCCTCAGGCTTTCCTGCCTATCATGGCCCTGACGCTCATCATCGAAGCCTTGTCATTGATCAGCACAGCTCCGCATATGATTCCTGAACGGATGAAGAATGTGCGTCGCTTATCTCCATCGGTCTCGACGCGTGCCTCGCCTTCGGGAACTCCGAATGATATGACATCGATCCCTGCGACCTTCAGCAGCGCTGATGGCTCTGAAGGAACATACTCAGCAGCATTTCCCATCATTGCCGCAGCAGCCGCCGTTCCCATCTCACGTGCATGCATCGCAAGTCCGAATGTCCTGCCATCAAGCTCTGCCGCATCGCCGGCAGCATAAACAGAAGGAGCTGATGTCCTCAGGAACCTGTCCACGAGAATGCCGCGTCCGGAAGCGATACCGGAGGCCTCTGCAATCTCCTTCCCCGGATTGACCCCGACAGAGAAGCAGAGTACATCGGCAGGCACCTTCCTCCCGTCACTGAGATGGACAGCATCATCGCTGGCGCTCACGCAGCTGCATGAGACAAGCACATCAACACCGCGCTCAAGGAGCTTCTTCTGAAGCACTTCCGCAGAGGCCTCATCAAGCTGCCGCGGCAGTATATGAGGGGCAGTCTCTATGACGCTCACGGAAATCCCGAAAGCCTCTGCAGCAGCCGAAGCCGCCTCAAGTCCGAGAAGACCTCCTCCAATGACAGTGAAGGACGAAGCCTTTCCGAGAGCTGTCCTCAGCGCCATGGCATCGGAAGCGGTACGGAGTACGAAGCTTTCCTTCCTCTCTCCGGGCAGCGGAAGCTTCCTTGCCTGGCTTCCGGTCGCAATGAGAAGCGAATCATAGGGGATGGAACTGCCATCGGCCATCAGCACGCTTTTATCAGCGGTATCGATCCGCTCTGCCCTGCCCCTGACAACCTCTATGCCCTTTTCCTCATACCACTGAGCTGGATGCATATAAAGGCTCTCCGGAGCCTTGCCCTGAAGGATCTCCTCGATCCTCATCCTGTAGTAAGGAAGATACGGCTCATCGGTGATGAGCGTTATCTTCATGCCCTTGATGGAAGCCGCAGCCTGGACTCCGGCTATACCTCCGCCGATTATGACGGCTCTGCTGTTGTCATGCATGGGATAATCTTAGCATCAACTCATCAGGAGAGGAATGAGGAAAGGTTCATCAGATCGAAGTACATCCTCATGGCCTTCTCCAGATCGATATCCTCAGCTTCCTCACCATTCACGAGAAGCGTCGGGACTATGAGCATCGAGGCTATCGAGAGTTCATCAAGCTCCGGATCAGACGACGCAACGGCTATGAAAGCAGCAGCATCGAGTATGTCATCAGCATTGTTCGAGAGGCAGAATCCGATGATCTCCTCGGGAGATACTATGATTCCCTCATCGGATGCCAGCAGCGAAATGATCTCAGCAGCCCCAGGCCTGAGCTCCTCGCGGCTGAGGCCAAGATAGCCATAGTATGAATCCACAGCCTCCCTGTTGAGGTTCAGGATGATCTCCAGCTTCTCTCCGGAGAGATCGGTATCAGAAGAGAGGAAGAGGTCCTCTGTGCCAATGCATATGGAAAGAAGAGGATCGGAGAAGAAAGATACCTCAAGGCCTACGGTTCCGGAAACCGAAGATGATGAAACCCGGCTTCCTGCCCTGTACAGGAGGGATGCATCGCTGTATATGATATCCAGCGAAAGCTTTCCTTCCTGGATTTCCTCAGAAGGAACGAACGAGATGCTTCCGGATGCGGAAAGCGGGATGAAATCATCGAACCCCGCGGCGATCATCATGGCATCCATCACAGCGCTCCCCATCCTTGCAAAGTTCCCGGAAAGAGCATCCGAGAGGGAGAATCCTGAATCCAGGACTTCAGATGGAAGCGCAACAAGCATAAGGGAATCATCATCGAGCTCATCCAGATCATAGCTTCCAGGAACTGCGGAGCTGAGCATGGCCGATGGAGCGGCAAGGGAAAGCAGAACTGCAGGCTCTGCAGCTGCGGGGACAAAGGAAAGCAGCACAGCTGCTGCTATGGCAATTGCGGATAGCTTCTTCATGGAATCAGTGTAGCATGGAAAGAAGGATCAGGGATTGCCGGCCTGCCAGTATTCGTACGTATCCATATCCATCACAGTGAGCTTTCTGCCGTGGCCCGTGCCTGTATCGACTGCGGTGAGATGGTAACGCTCAGAATGGAATGGCTGATTTATCGGCGTATGGCCGATGAATATCCGCTTTGATGTATCGAGAGGCACCTGCAGCACTGCAGGGTCTGCACCTTTCTCGAAAGCCATGGCGCTCTGGAGGTATGACCGGTTCCAGAGCGGGGAGGATGCTGGATCCTCTGCTGCGGCATAACCTACCGTGCTGGGCGAAAGCGAGGCGATCTTCTCAAGCTCCGTCATCGTCCAGAACTGGGGGATCCCGCCATGGATGACGATGAAATGCTCATCGATCCTCACATAGGGTGCCATGGAAAGCCACTCACCCATCATAACGCGTTCGCTTCCTGAAACGCCGGAACGGATGAAATCCTTCACCGTCCGCGCACCGCCATTGGAATCTATCCAGACAGGCGGGCACAGCCCGGATACAAGATAGTCCCTGAGCCAGATATCATGGTTGCCGAGCACGGGACGGTAGTCCGGAAGAGCTTCCAGGAACCTGATCAGGCGGACCGTATCAGGCCCCCTGTCCGCGATATCCCCGACGGAGTAGAGCACATCCTCTTCAGGAGAGAACGAAGCTTCCTCAAGGGCCTCCATAAGCAGTCCGTACTGGCTGTGGATATCCCCGACGATCAGATTGCGACCCATTGCGGCCTCCCTTCCGCATGCATGATACCATCAATGGCGGAAGGGAGAAAAGGTGACATCAGAAAACCGAAATCGCGGCGAATACAGCTGCGAAGAGCGAGGATACGAGAGAGACGACCGTTATCTGCGTATTGATCGACGGGCCGGCAGTGTCCTTGAAAGGATCGCCTACCGTATCGCCGATGACAGCAGCCTTATGGGCGTTGCTCCCCTTTCCGCCTTCAGCCCCGGCCTCGACGTACTTCTTGGAATTATCCCAGAGACCGCCTGCATTCGACATGAAGAGCGCCAGCAGAAGCCCCGATACGATATTCCCGAGAAGGAATCCGCCTATTGCCTCAGGACCGCCGATGAACCCGACTGCAAGCGTCATCGCTATCGCCATGACTCCTGCGGGAACGAGCTCGCGGAGCGCTCCTGATGTCGCAATATCGATGCAGCGGCCGTAATCCGGGGATGCCGTACCTTCCCTGAGACCGGCTATCTCATCGAACTGGCGATGTATCTCAGCTACCATGCGCTGCGCATTCCTGTCGACGCCGAGTATGAGCATCGCAGAGAAGACAGCAGGTACAGCTGCACCGACAAGCGTACCGAAGAACACTGTCGGATCCATTATATCGAAACCTGTTATAAGGGGCATTCCCGCCGCTTCAAGCGCGGCATTCACCTCTGACATGAATGCACCCAGGAGCGATATGACCGTGAGCCCTGCGGCACCGATGGAGAAGCCTTTCGTGACTGCCTTTACGGTGTTTCCGGCACTGTCCAGCTCGTCTGCGATCCTTATGGCCTCTTCTCCGAGTCCTCCCATCTCTGCCAGTCCTCTGGCATTGTCAACGATCGGGCCATATGCGTCATTGGAGATGATCATGCCGACGATGCTGAGCATCCCGACAGCGGCCATCGCGATGCCGAATATAGCGTAGCCATCGCCCATCGGAGCGCAGATGCTGTACGCGAAGAGCGCTGACACGGCGATTCCGACCATAGCTGGCAATGCTGATATGAATCCATATGAGACGCCGGAGAGCACAGTGAACGCAGGCCCCGATGCGGATGCATGGGCAACCTTGCGGACAATCGGCTTCGTATCATCGGTGAAGTAATCCGTAGTGAGACCTATGATGACACCGACAAGGAGCCCGACGGACGAAGCACCCCAGATGCGCCATGAGAAGCCGGGGAAGACAGCTGTGGCCACGGCAGTGAGCACGAGGAAGATCGCGGTCGTGACATATGTAGACGAATTCAGGGCCTTCGTCGGGTTCCCGTTCTTCCCCACCTTTGCCGTGGCGATACCGGCGACAGAGGCAAGAAGCCCCAGGAACGAGTAGCAGAACACCATCGATATAGTGCTGTAGCCCGTACCTTCCAGCGACTGGGCAAGGACAAGCGCAGATGCAGCTGCGGCGACGTTGGAATCAAAGAGATCCGCTCCCATTCCGGCGACATCGCCTACATTATCCCCGACGTTATCCGCTATGACGGCAGGATTGCGAGGATCATCCTCCGGAATCCCCAGCTCTACCTTTCCCGTCAGGTCCGCGGCGACATCGGCGGTCTTGGTGAATATCCCTCCTCCTGCCTTGGCGAAGAGCGCAAGGGAGCTCGCACCGAACGAGAAACCGAGAAGGATAGTCGTATCGCCGGTTATCGCCAGCACTGCGGTGACACCGAGAAGCGAGCAGCCTACGACAAGGAGCCCCATGACAGCACCACCGCGGAAGCCGGTGAGGAATGCTGGCTTGATGCCCTCCGCTGCCCTTTCCGCCGTACGCCCGTTCGAGAGCGTCGCGACGAGGATCCCGATGCGTCCGGCTATCGCGGAGAGCACCGTACCGGCGATATAGCTCAGAGCCATGGCAAGGTTATTCATCACACCGCCATGCCATATCGGCTCAGGCAGGATGATGAAGATGACACAGGCGACAGCAGCTGCGAAGGCAGCAAGGAGCCGGTATTCCCTCCGCATGAAAGTCTCGGCACCGCGCTGGATGAGAAGGGATATCTCAGCAATGCGGGCGTTCCGGACCTTCTCGCGCTTCACCCAGAAATAGAGATACGCGGCAAAAGCAAAAGCAATGGCAGCTGTGAGAACAGACAGGCCATAGAACAGTGCAGGATTCTCTTCCATAATCACCTCTCGATGGAAGAGACGATGCCCAGCCTCCGCTTACAGTCTAAAAGCAGGCGGCATTGCCGTCAAACGGAATATTCCCTGTAGAGCCTGCTTATGATCTCAATGCCCTCCTCGATGAGGCTGTCATCACCGGAATAGTTGAGACGGAGGCATTTGTCATAATGCTCATGCGGGTAAGGCAGCCCTGCCTTCTGTTCCTCGCTGCCGAAGAAGAAATACTCTCCGGGAACCGTTATGACACCTTCCTTCATCAGGATTGAATAGAATTCAAGGGATGGAATGCAGAGCGACGGCAGATAGAGCCAGCAGAAGATGGATCCTTCAATCCTGTGGAGCCAGTACTCAGTACCATCGAAATGCTTTCTTATCAGGGCCTCCATCCTCCCGGCCTTCGCCTGATAGAACGGACGCACGACATCGGAAGCGAGACGCGTGAGCTCACCGCTGCGGAGGAGATTCTCCGCAAGCACAGGACCCATCGAGCCTGTGGCAAGCGCCACGATGGCATTCATATTGCCGACAGCCTTGATTATCTCCCTGCGGGCGATGATGATACCCGTCCTTATCGAGGGCAGACCGATCTTCGAAAGGCTCATGGAAAGCACGATATCCTCATTCCATATAGGCTCGGCGTTATCCGCGAAGATGATATCGGGGAACGGAAGACCGTATGCATTATCCACGATGAGCGGGATCGAATGCTCATGGGCAAGTGCGGCAAGCGTTCTGATCTCACTGTCAGTCAGCACATTCCCGCTCGGATTGGTTGGTCTCGATACAGCCATCGCACCCACCTCCGGGTGGCTGGAGAGATACTTCCTCACAGCCTCGCTGTCGAGCTCATACTTGAAGGTGCGGCCGCTGGAGTATGTGCACTTTGAAGGCACGCTGACGAACGTATCAGCTTCGATGCCCTGATCCGCATAGCCTATGTACTCCGGCATCAAGGGGAAAAGGAGCGTCTTCTTCCTGCCTCCGGCCTTTCCGGAGAAGAGGTTGAAGAGGTAGAACATCGCACTCTGGCTGCCGTTTGTCAGAGCGACATTCTCAGCAGTTATATCCCAGCCGTATTCCCTGCGGAAGAACGAAGCAGCAGCCTCAAGGAAGCTCACCCTGCCCTGAGGCGAATCATAATGGGCTATCACATCCTCGAACCTGTCCCCATCGGAGAGAAGAGCCTCAAGCTCGCGGCGGTATGCCTTCTCCACTTCTTCCACGCGCGCGGGATTGCCACCGCCGAGCGGACGCGCCTTGATCCCCTCAGGAAGGGGCCTTCCGATATCATCCATGAGCTGGAGTATCCCTGAATGCTGTGACAGCTTGCAGCCGAAGTCTGTGAATTCCATAGCTGAATGATAGCCTCAATGACTGCTGGTGTTAAGGCTGAAGGCCTTACGTCTCATGATGAAATATGCAGCAAGCACTGCGCTTCCGGTTACGATCCAGGAGATAGGATAGACAATCATCAGGATCTCGAAGCGCGGGAAGATGCGGCAGATGGTATACGCCCAGACAAGGCGGAGAAGACAGGTTCCGAATATCGTCAGCACAGCAGGCGTTGCAGAGTATCCGAGTCCTCTCATAGCGGCACCTCCGACATCATATGTCGACGTCAGGAAATTGAGCGAAAGCACGCAGAGCATCCTCAGCTCGGCATAGCGCATCACAGCCGGATCCGAGGTGAAGAAAGAGATGAAGAACGGACGGGCAAGGATGAATGTCCAGCTCATGCATGCCGTGAGGATCATGCTCAGCGTCATGCACAGGCGGAATACGCTGCGGCAGCGGTCATACTTCCCTGCCGCGTAGTTCTGGCTTGTGAATGTTACAGCTGCCTGATTGAATGCCGCGATGATGAAATATGAGAAGTTCTCGAAGTTCAGAGCGACGGCAGAGCCGGCGACAGCCACAGTCCCGAAACCATTGAGCACTGACTGGATGATGACATTCGAGACAGAGAAGACCATGTTCTGCAGTCCTGCAGGGATGCCGATCCGCATGATGCGAATGAGATCCGGCTTGCAGATCCTGAGCTTCCGGAGATCAAGATGCACCTCGCTTCTTTCCCTGACGAGGAAGCTTATGACAAGAATCGAGCTCACCGCATTGGAGACAACGGTTGCGATGGCTACTCCTGCTACATCCAGATGAAAGACGATGACAAGGAAGAGATTGAGTCCCGCGTTGAGCACGCCGGAGATCACAAGACAGATGAGAGGTCTCTTCGTATCGCCGATGCACCGCAGGATCGAAGCACCGAAGTTGTAGAGCATGATGAAAGGCATGCCGAGGAAGTATATCCTCAGATACTGCACTGCAAGCGGAAGCACGGCTTCTGGCGTATTCATCACCTCGAGAAGGGGTTTTGTGATGATGAATCCAAGGAAGATGAGGAGCAAGCCGCTGATGAGCGCGATGGATACCGATGTGTGGACTGCAGCTTCAGCTTTCTCCCTGTTTCCGCTGCCGATATATCCTGAGATCACGACATTCGCTCCGACGGAGAGCCCGACGAAGAGATTTATGATGAGATTTATGACGGCACCGTTGCTTCCGACAGCCGCAGTAGCTGCTGCGGGATCAGCAGCGAAATGGCCGACAACCGCAACATCTACAGAGTTGAAAAGCTGCTGAAGCATGCTGCTCGCAGCAAGGGGCAGTGCAAAAAGGAGGATCTTTCCAAGAAGTCCTCCGCTGAGCATATCCATACGTTTTGATTCCGCTGTCACGGCAGTCAGAGCTCCTTCTGTGTATGGCGGAATGATATTCCACTCCCTGAGCCGTTACAATACCGGAAAAGGGATCAGTTTCCCGATGCTGCCCTCTCCTCCAGGCGTGAAACGATGAATATGATGATGAATCCCGCTGAGAATGCCGCTGCTGAGAAAAGGATGTCCCAGCCATGGGGATTCCCCGGATAGACTGTATAGACAGATCCGAGCAGGAAACCCGTGATGAGCATGTATGTCAGGCCCGGCAGACGCTGCATGCACATCTCAAGAACTCTTGTCAGGGCAGCCGTGCCGGCGATGAAACCTATGGCAAGAGGCAGGAGCGCTATCACATTCAGCGAAGCGATGGCTTCCATGATGAAATCATAAGTTCCGAGGAGCAGCAGGAGATAGCTTGTGCTTATGCCTGGGAGGATGAATCCGATTGCCACTACAACGCCTGTGATGGCCTGCAGGATGAATGTCCTGGCATCCATCACGCTCACGGCAGCAGCATCCGCATGTGGCATATACGACATGCCGATAACAGCAGCCGCACCAAGAACGAGGGCCACAGCATGCTTCAGCCTGAACGAAGCTATTTCCGCTTTTCTCAGGAGCATCGGCACCGATCCGAAGACAAGGCCGAAGAAAAAGAACATCGATACTATGGGAAAACGGTCAATGACCGAGGTGATCGGATCAGCGCAGAGAACTATCCCCAGCACTGAAGGAACTGCAAAAGCTGCCAGGTACAGCAGATTGCCCTTCCAGTCGCTGAAGAAGGAGCTGAGGGAGGCTATCAGATGGTCATAGATGCCAAGGATCATCGCCATCGAACCGCCGGAGACACCTGGAACCATCATCGTTGACCCCACGATGAAACCCTTCACCATCACGCTTGCAAGGCCTTTCTTCTCTTCCATGACCGTTATATTGCCATATCATGAGGCAAAGAAAAACTGCCGCAGCGCGGCAGCCGCCGGATCAGCCCTGCTCTATCGAATCAACGGTATAGCCGGCCTCCTCGATCTTTTTCTTTATGGTTATGTCATCAATCGTGCGATCAAGCCGCACTGTGGCTATTCCCGTCCCGGCATCGGCATCGCAGGCAGCTCCATCAATACTGTCGACAGCCCTTCTCACCCGCTCTGCGCAGTTGCCGCAGTGCATGCCGCTTATATGCACCAGGCGCACCGCCACGACGGGACCGTCAAGCGTCTTTTCTTCCGTCTTCACGGGGCCGGAGCCGCCTCCGCAGCAGGGCCCCTCGCCCCTGAAATGCTTCACGCTTCCCTTGAGCGCGAAGAAGAGAAGCACGAGGACTATGAGGATTATAATTGCATCAACCATTTCCGTTCCTTCTTCTATCCCTTGATTTCCTGATCTTCTGCCAGAGAAGATAAGCACTCATCCCCACTGCATAGAGCACCAGGAATACCGCGACAAGGTAGAACATGGAATCACCGCCATGGCCCATCATCTTCCGTCCTTCGCTTCAGCTGCCTTTCTTATAAGGGCATCGATATGCTCCGCAGAGCATCCGCTGCATCCAAGGCAATTGCCGCTGCACCCGGCTGCACCCGCTTTCTTCTTCCTGAAGATACGGCAGATGATGAATGCACAGTAGGATGCCACCAGCAGGATTATTATCACATCAGCCATGTCCACCTCCATCGTAAGGGGCCCTTGCGAGCCCCATTCATTTCCGTCAGACAGCAGCCTCGAGCGAACGCTTCGAGATCACCTTCTGATCCTTATACGGATCCGGGCGGAAAAGCATGTAGAGCATCACCGCCAGGAGCACCAGCGCGACCACGGTCCAGAACCCGAAAGCTCCGCCGGCAAGGAGCGTTCCAAGCTGATAGACAATCAGCGAAAGCACATAGGCAAAGACATTCTGGAAGATGATAGCGAACCAGAACCACTTCCTCGACTGCAGCTGCTGAGCCATCGTTGCGATAGCCGCAAGACAGGGTGAATCAAGCAGATTGAACATAAGGAAGCTGAATGCGGCTATTGCGCTCGGGAACCAGAGAGCAACTCCAGGTGCGACATTCGCGGCATCCTCCACATCCCCGGCGACATTCGCAAGAACACCCATGGTCGATACGATCGCCTCTTTTGCAGTGAACCCGGAAAGCGAAGCCGCAACAGGCTGCCATTCTCCGAATCCGAGCGGTGCGAAGATCGGTGCAATTACACCGCCGATAACGGCGAGAAGCGAATCATTGGAGTCCTCGACCATGCCGAATCCATCGGGCCCGAAGCCGAATCCGGAGAGGAACCACATGACGACGCAGGCAAGGAAGAGAATCGTACCAGCCTTGATGATGAAGCCCCTGAGCCTGTCCCAGACATGGAGAAGCACTGTGCGCACCGATGGGATGTGATACGCCGGCAGCTCCATTACGAACGGTGCTGGCTTGCCGCTGAAAGGCTTCGTCTTCTTCAGCATGATGGCTGCAATCAGGACTGCTGCGATACCGATGAAATACATAGCCGGCGCAACCCAGGCAGCTTCTGCATAGCCCATCGCTGAACCAGCGATGACACCCGCCATGAGCGCGATGACAGGAAGCTTGGCGCCGCAGGGAACGAAGGTTGCGGTCATGATCGTAAGCCTTCTGTCGTTATCCTGCTCGATGGTCCGTGATGCCATGATGCCGGGGATTCCGCAGCCTGATGAGATCAGAAGAGGAATGAAGCTCTTCCCGGAAAGCCCGAAATGGCGGAAGACCCTGTCCATGACGAATGCGATGCGCACCATGTAACCGCAGTCCTCGAGAATCGAAAGGAAGAGGAAGAGTATCGCCATCTGCGGAACGAATCCGAGAACAGCGACAAGACCTCCTACGATACCATCGACGACAAGGCTTGTGACAAAATCGCTGGCACCTATCGCGGCAAGGCCGGATGTGAACAGATCCGAGACCCAGCCTCCGAATGTATCATTCGTCCAGTCCGTCACCCATGTTCCGACAGTAGTGACGGAAATATAATAGACAACGAACATCACAAGGATGAAAATCGGGATGCCGAGCACCCTGTTCGTGACGATGCGATCGATCTTGTCGGAAACGGACAGCTCCGCGCCCTTCTTAACCACAGTCGTCTTCACGATCTTCTGGATATACTTATAGCGCTCATCTGTGATGATAGACTCCATCGTATCATCATGAAGCTTTTCGATAGCATTCCTTGCTTCCGAGGCCTCCTTATGGACAGCTGAAGGAAGCGACAGCTCCGCCATGACGCGGCTGTCATTCTCAAGGACCTTCACCGCATACCATCTTCTCTTCATCTCCGGAACAGAGCCAAGAGATTCTCCGATGGAGCTGATGGCCTTCTCTATCTCGCCGGAGAAGATTGCCTCAGGCCTTTTCACATCCTTCTTTGCCGCGGCCTTCACCGCAGTGGAAATAAGCTGATCCAGCCCTGTCTTCTTGAGTGCGCTTGTAGCTACAACCGGGCATCC
>CALXKY010000060.1 GCA_944389055.1 uncultured Spirochaetaceae bacterium
GGTGTGGATGTCCTTGCGGTGATTGACTTTTCTCCAGTATTCAGTAAGATATCTGCCTGTGGGTTTGCAGCGCTTCTTGCGAGGGCTTTCGTGCCTCGTGGAGCAGTATTCGGGCAGGATTTCCGCTTCGGCAATCCTGGAAGCCAGGGAACAGGTGCCGATCTTGAGCGTCTTCTGGGCGATCTGGGGTACAGCTGCAGGACCGAAACAGTTGATTCCGTTCTCGACAGCGGAGGAGAGCGCGTCTCCTCCACGCGTCTGAGGCAGATGATAGAAAAAGGGGAGCTCAGGAGTTTTCTGGGACTCTCCGGTCAATTCTACAGGGTTGATCTTGTGCCGTTACCTTACAGATCGTGCTCTGGAGAACTGATTTTCAGCAGAGCTTCGATTCATCAGCTCCTGCCGCCACCAGGAAGCTATGATGCCGCTCTCTGCCACGCAGATGGAAAGGAAGAAGCATGCATTGCTCTGATCGGGGAGATCGATCTCAGGATCAGGATGGATGCTGCTGCGACTGCTTCATCGGCTGGTACATGCGGGAAAGAGGCGATGCTCCTGGATTCTTTATATCTGGAGAAAAGAAGATGATCACAAAGGAACAGAAGAAGGAAATCGTGGTCAGGTTTGGCAATGATGCCAGGAACACAGGTGACGAGAAGGTGCAGGTTGCACTCCTCACTGCAAGGATCAATGACCTGCAGAACCATTTCAAGGCAAATCCGAAGGATCACGCATCAAGGCGCGGACTCCTGAAGCTCGTCGGACAGAGAAGGCGCATCCTGAAGTACATCAGGAACCGCAACATCAACGAGTACCGCCAGCTGATCGCAGATCTCGGTCTGAGAAAGTAATCTTGAAGAAAGCCAGCTCTGTCTGGCTTTCTCTCGTGTAAGAACAGAAAAAGAACAAAGAAAGAACAAGAAGGATTATTATGGCAGAAGTACATTCAGTTTCGGTCAGGATCGGGGACATCGACCTCGTTTTCGAGACCGGCAAGATCGCAAAGCAGGCTAACGGAGCGGTCTACGCACACTATGCTGGAAGCGCAGTCATCGCAACCGTCTGCTGCGGCGACGCACCATCAGAACCGATTGACTACGTCCCGGTTTCCGTTGAATACAACGAGAAATACTACGCGGCTGGAAAGATCCCCGGAGGATTCCTCAAGAGGGAGTCGAGGCCGAAGGATAAGGAGATCCTCGTTTCACGTCTTATCGACCGCCCGATGAGGCCTCTTTTCGATAAGGCATTCGGACGTGAGATCCAGATCGTTCCCACGGTCGTTTCCTCCGATATGATCCATACTCCCGATATCGTTGCCATCAACGCTGCGTCCTGCGCTGTCACGATCTCCGATATCCCGTTCTACGGTCCGATTGCTGCTGTACGTGTTGCCAAGATCGGCAGCGAGTATGTCATCAACCCGACATTCCAGCAGACTCCGACGGCCGATCTCGATATCGTCGTTGCCGGTACGCACGATGGAATCACGATGGTCGAGGGCGGCGCTAAGGAAGTCTCAGAGGATGATATGCTCGGCGCTATAGCAGCTGCACAGCCTGTCATCGCCAGGATCTGCGAGGCTCAGGAAGAGCTGAGGAAGATCTGCGGCAAGGAGAAGCTTCCCCTCATGGAAATCGAGGAAGCTGATCTCTCATGGCTTGAGCCTGTGAAGGAGTATGCATATCCGCTCGAGAAGGAAGCTTCCTTCGTGAAGGGCAAGATGAACCGCTATGCAGCCCTTGAGAAGGTCCATGCCGATGTTAAGGCAAAGTTCGCTGATCTCATCGCTGAAGGCGAGAAGAGGATGGGAGAGGTCGATAAGATGTTCGAGGATATGGAATACAATATCCTCCGCTCCTCGATTCTCAACGATGGCGTGAGAACAGATGGCAGGAAGGTCACCGAGATCCGTCCTATCACTTGCGAGGTAGGGCTTCTTCCCTGCACGCATGGCTCAGCCCTCTTCACACGTGGTGAGACGCAGTCCCTTGCTGTTACGACGCTCGGCACTGTCCAGGATGAGCAGCTCTTCGATAACATCGATGGCGAGAAGACATATTCCAACTTCATGCTCCACTACAACTTTCCTCCGTATTCGGTAGGCGAGGTCGGCAGGCTTACGACTGGCAGAAGGGAGATCGGACATGGTCACCTTGCCCAGCGCGCACTCGAGGCAGTCATCCCCAAGAAGGATGCATTCCCGTACACTATCCGCGTTGTTTCCGAGATCATGGAATCCAATGGATCCTCTTCGATGGCATCGGTATGCGGCGGCTGTCTCTCCCTCATGGATGCGGGTGTTCCTATCAAGAAGCCAGTGGCAGGTATCGCGATGGGTCTTATCACAGAGGGCGCTGATTATTCACGCTACGTCATACTCTCCGATATCCTCGGCGAGGAAGACCACCTCGGAGACATGGACTTCAAGGTAGCTGGAACAAAGGATGGAATCACAGCATTCCAGATGGATATCAAGATCGCAGGCGTCACGCCGGAGATCATGAAGAAGGCTCTCAATCAGGCTAAGGAAGGACGTCTCCACATCCTTTCGATCATGCTCGATACGCTTCCGGCTCCGAGATCCGAGATCTCTGAGCTCGCACCGAAGATCCTCACGCTCAAGGTGCCTGAGGATAAGATCGGCGCTGTCATCGGAACAGGCGGCAAGACAATCAAGTCGATCGCTGCCCAGTCCGGAGCTGAGATCAATATCGATGATGATGGAACCGTGATGATCTACGGCCGCAACAATGCTTCCGCACAGGAGGCAAAGAAGCTCGTCCTCTCGATCATCGAGGAGCCTGAGGTCGGCAAGATCTACAATGGAACGGTCAAGAGAATCGTCGATTTCGGCGCATTCATCGAGATCCTTCCCGGCAAGGAAGGCCTCTGCCACATCTCCAAGCTCGCACGCACGAGAGTGAAGAATGTATCTGATGTCCTTTCCGTCGGCCAGCAGGTTGATGTGAAGCTCATCGAGATCGACAGGATGGGCCGTCTCAACCTCTCCTACATCGACGCTCAGCCGGATGCAGGCAAGGACGAGAAGAAGGAAAAGAAGAGCTGATGATCCGGATCAAGGCGGAGAAGGGGGCAGCATTGCCCTCATACAAGAGCAGCGGGGCAGCTGGTGCCGATATCTCGGCGCAACTTGCTTCGCCTCTTACTCTCCGTCCCGGTGAATTCAAGGCAGTCCCCACAGGGCTCTATATGGAGATTCCTGAGGGCTATGAGGTGCAGGTCCGGCCGCGTTCCGGACTTGCTCTCAGATATGGAGTCACGGTGCTCAATGCACCTGGCACGATAGATTCGGATTACAGGGGCGAGGTGAAGGTGATCCTCATTAATCATTCAGACAGGGATTTCATCATCTCGGATGGCGACAGGATCGCTCAGATCGTCGTTGCTCAGGCTGTGCGCCTTCCCTTTGCCGAAGCAGATGACCTCTCCGCAACAGAGCGCGGGGAGGGAGGATTCGGATCTACAGGTGTCTGATAAACCAACCAGCGGCAGATACACGCTTCTCTACAGATTCATCCTGAGGGAATTCCTGCAGAACTTCGCAGTGGCATTCTCTTTCTTCTTCTGCATCTTCTTCATCAATTCGATCCTGCTCCTTGTGCAGAGGATCCTGCTGAGGAATATCGATATGCTGACCATGCTTGAGATGGTCGCTCTTTCGATGCCTCAGTTCCTGATATACACATTCCCGTTCGCATCCCTTGCCGCATCATCTATGGTGCTCGGCGATCTGGGATCAACGAACGAGCTTCTTGCAATACGCAGCTCCGGTATTGCTGCCGGCAGGGTATACAGGCCTCTTATCGCGGCTTCGATCGTGCTTTCATTCGTGAATTTCTACTTCGCTGATACGGTGCTTCCATGGACCACCATGGTCTATGAAGAGAGGCTTTCCGTTCTTATGCAGGAGATGCCTACATTCGAGATCGAGCCGAACAGCGTGAATACCGTCGGCAGCATCGTTCTTTCAAACGGTGCCAGCGAAGGCAATGAGATACATGATATCGTACTGCTCTCCAACGAAGACGGGGAGAGCAGGACAGTGCTTTCCGACAGAGGTACGCTCGATCTCATCGACAGCTACAACTACATCTACTCCCTTGAGCTTGATAAGCCGCAGATACTCATCACCGATCCCGATGATATCGGGTCATACGGCCTTTCGAGCGCTGACTCAGCTGTCTTCTACCTCGATTTCTCCGAGCAGATCCCATCGCTTACGAGCTCTTCTCCCGTCAATCTCTCCTCCCGCGATCTGATACAGAGGATCAGGGACAGGGATCCCGGCGAGAAAGAGGATATGCTCCGCTGGCATCAGAGAGGTGAGGATGCCTTTCTTTCGCTTTCAGCGGCGCTCAAGGCTGCGGAGAGCGGTTCAGGCAGCCCTGATACGATCCTTGAGGCTGCAGAGAGCGCGCAGGCTGAGATCATCAGCAGGGGCGATAATCCGCCGAGGAATTTCTATTCGCAGTACTATAAGGCAGAGCTTACGAAGAAATTCGTGCTTTCGGCAGCCTGCTTCTGCCTCACTCTCATAACGCTTCCGCTCTCGATGTTCCGCGTCAAGCACGGAAAGCTCACGGGCTTTGCCATCTCCCTCCTGATAGCTGTTGCCTACTGGTATATGCTGTTCGGTGTTCAGCTTGGAATCTTCAGCATCTCGACATCCCCATACTGGCTCATCGCACTTCCGGATCTTGTCATCCTGCTGATCGCCGCGCTTCTTATAATGAGGTTCAGGAAGGCAAGATGAAGATCCTTACGCGCTATACGATCAGATCGATAATGAAGGTTGCCGTGGTGACCATACTCCTCTTTGCACTGATCCTCGCAGCTGTTGAGCTGTTCTCGAAGATGGATCAGATCATGCATTCGGATATCGATGTACCCCGCCTCATCATATACATCGTGCTATCAATACCGGAATACCTGATGATGGCGGCTTCGATCTCATTCCTGTTCTCCGTGACCTACTACCTATCGACGCTCACTGCGAACAATGAGATGATCCCGATACTCAATGCAGGTGTGAGCCCTGTGCGCCTGCGGGTGCCGATCATGGTTCTCGCGCTCTTCCTTACGTTCCTCGGATCTCTTTTCCAGGAGCATACGGTCATCGCCGCTACGAACATGCATGATACGCTCGAGACAGAGCTCTTCGGTGCTTCGTCCACGCAGGATTCCAGGAACATCGTGCTCAGCGATGACAACGGCTTCATGATCTATACGCGCCGCTTCAGCGAGGCTACGGGAGAGATACGCGATCCGGTGCTCGTCAAGAGCCGGGACGGCCGCATCGAGAAGCGCATCGAAGCCGCAAGTGCCGTATACGATGAGGAGAAAGGGTGGTGGGTCTTCAGCGATGCCCGCGTCTACACCATCGAAGGGGATGATGTCAGCACCGCTGAGTATGATGAGTACGAAGAGCCGATGTTCACCCTCGAGCCGCGTCTCTTCAGGAGCCAGAACACATCGATCGATACGATGGACAGGGCAGCAGCTGTGGATTACCTCAGCCGTCTCTGGGCATCTGACAGGATCTCATGGCAGGAGAAGGCTACCGATTACTACCGGAGGCTCGGAGCACCGCTTGCGATCTTCGTCCTGATGTTCATCGCGGTCTCGATGAACTATAACTTCAAGAAGAATGTGCTGCTCTTCTCCGTCATACAGTCGCTTTCGATTGCTGTCATCTACTACGTTGCCGATATGGTCTTCTCGATCATGGGGCATCAGGGCGCGGTGCCGCCTCTGATGACAGTTGCTGCGCCTATAGTCCTGACAGCGCTGCTGTCACTTGTAATCTCGCTTCTTGGAAGGAAGATATGAGCATAATCAGGATACTTAAGAAGGATAAGGATACAGAAGCCCGTCTCGGGATTCTCTCCCTTCCTCATGGTGATGTGGAGACACCGGCATTCATGCCTGTCGGTACGAACGGCACGGTCAAGGGGATATATCATGACACGATAAGGAAGATGGGGTATGGCATAATCCTTGGCAATACCTATCATCTCTATCTCCGTCCGGGTACTGAGGTCCTGAGCGATTTCGGCGGACTGAATAGCTTTTCCCACTGGGACCGCAATATCCTTACCGATTCCGGCGGCTTCCAGGTCTTCTCCCTTTCCGGGCTGAGGAAGATCAGGGAGAACGGAGTGACGTTCCAGAGCCACATCGATGGTTCCAGGCATGTCTTCACACCTGAGAAGGTCGTTGATATACAGTCTGTCATCGGTTCGGATATCGCGATGATGCTCGATGTCTGCACCCCTCCGGGAATCGATCACAGGGCGGCTGCAGAGGCCTGGAAGATAACCGAGGGCTGGGCAGAGCGCGCACTGAAGGAGAAGGCCAGGCTGGGAGAGTCATTCCCGGGCAATCTCTTCGGTATCGTTCAGGGCAATTTCTACGAGGATCTCAGGAAGGAATCGGCTGAGGTCATATCCGGAATGGATTTCCCCGGTGTCGCGATCGGAGGGCTTTCGGTCGGCGAGGAGAAGAATGTCTTCTGCGATTTCCTTGCATATACCGCCTCCTATGTCACGAAGGAGAAGCCCCGGTATGTCATGGGCATCGGAAGCCCTGATTACATCCTTGAGGCGGTGGAGAATGGCATCGATCTCTTCGACTGCGTGCTTGCAACCCGCATGGCCCGCAACGGAGGACTCTTCACCGATGACGGCGTAATTGCCATCAAGAAGGCCATGTACAAGTTCGATCATGGCCCGATACAGGAAGGCTGCCAGTGCACGGCTTGCCGTGAATACTCGCGCGGCTATATGCACCATCTCAACAGATGCGGTGAGATGCTCGGAGGAATGCTTGCGACCGAGCACAACCTGCAGTATCTCTATGATCTGATGCTCCGCATCCGCAAGGCCATTGCAGAGGACAGGTTCCGTGAGTTCAAGCGTGACTACCTCGACAGGTTCTACAGGGGGAAGAATGAAAAGCAGGGATGATGTTCTGTCCCTCCTCAGGGAGAAGGGCATTGCTTATGAATCCGTTCATCACGCAGCTGTCTTCTCCATCCCTGAGATGGAGGAGTCCGGCGTGCCGCATGGTGAGAGGATCGCGAAGAATCTCTTCCTGCGCGATGACAAGAAGCGCTGCTACTATCTTGTCTCAGTGCGCAATGACAGGCATGTCGATCTGAAGGCGCTGAGGCATATCATCGGTTCGCGGCCGCTCTCATTCGCCTCAGAGGATGATCTTCATTCGATCCTCGGCCTCGGCAGGGGTGAGGTCACGCCATTCGGACTTCTCAACGATACAGAGCATAGGGCAGCCTACATTCTCGACAGCTTCTTCTCAGACGGTATCATCGGCATACATCCCAATGACAACACCGAGACAGTCTTCATCCCTGCATCAGAGCTGCTATCGATCATGAAGGAGAACGGGACGGAGTCGTCCGTTATTGATTTCTGATTGGCTCATGACCGGTTTTCCGGCGGCAGGGGCATCCCGGGATGCCCCTCATTCGTGTGCTTCTCAGATCGTTTCAAGATCCTTGCCGGATGCATGGCACATCGGGCAGATAGGTGTCTCTCCTTCATCAGCGGTGAATTCCGTGAAGCATACAGAGCACCTGTAGCTTCCTCCGCTTTCCTTCCTGTCGTTGCATCTGATCCTGGAGAGGATTTCTCTGGCGCTTTCTTCCGGGAAGTCCTTTGAAGGCGGATCATCGAGCAGGGCGGATGTGAGGTCAAGTGCATTGGAGCTCTGCGGGAGCATGTATCTGCCTTCACGCATCAGGTCCTCGGCGACAAGGCGTGAGGATCCTTCTATTGCCTTCATGAGTCGCCTGAGCCCGTCCTTGCCTGATTCTGAAGCTGCCCTGCGGGCCTTTGCTTCAGCAAGCGTACGGCTGTATGCAAGCTTTTCTATTGCATTCTTCACTTCGTCTGTCTTCACCTGCTGAGGAGGATAATCCTCCGGCACCATGCTTATAGCACCGCTGGGACAGGCATCCGCGCAGATGCCGCATCCCGTGCATTTCGAGGCATCGATGATGCTGTCTTCCGTATCCGTCGCTCCATATGGGCATACATAGAGGCAGAGGCAGTCCTTTGTGCAGAGCCTGAGATTCCTTACAGCTATTCTCTTCATCGCTACCTCCTCATTCGATGCGGGTGAATTTCCATGATGGTACTTTGCATACGGGGCAGATTCCGGGAGGATTGTCCCCGATATAGATGAAACCGCAGACTGTGCAGAGCCAGACTGATGTCCCTGCCAGGAATGCTTCGCCTTCCTTCTCATAGCGTTCAAGGAGGGAGCTGGCCATCCTTGTGACCTTCTCTCCCCAGACAAGGACTCTCGCTGCACCTCTATCCCCGGCGGCAGCTGCCTTCTTCCTCAGGTCAGGATATCCTCTGGAAAGATCGTCGGAAAGCAGTGCCCGGATTGCTTCAGGCGAAGAAGAATCACCACTGTCAGAGTGACGCGTGAAATACGCCGCGATAGCAGTGAATGCTTCGGCTTCCTTTGCCCTGTACTGCTTCTCAGCCCCTCTCGCGAGATTGGAGAAGATTGCTGCAAGGACACCTGGAGAAAGCTTCCTGCTGTCATGGTATTCCTCTGCTTCCTGGGGCTCGTCAGCAGGTTCCCGGGCTTCTGATTCTTCGGGTACGAAGAGATTCTTCGGTGCTCTGCACATGGGGCAGACCCAGTCATCCGGGAGTGATGCGAACGGGATCTTCTCGGCTTCCTCATCATAGACATAGCCGCAGACGGAACATATGTATTTCATACGCCCTCCTTTGGCAGATTGTACCATGGAGGAGAATATTGTCCACGTAAATCGGTCAGAGCGGGAGCTCGTATGCGAGCTTCCTGTCTCCTGCGAAGAGCACGAAGCCGGTGCTTATGAAGCCGTTCTTCTCAAGTAGATGGATCATGATGGGGTTGTGCCTGTCCGTATCGATCCTTATCGATGCCGCATCCTGCTCCGCCGCAAGCGCCCTTAGGCTTGAGATGAGAGATCCGAAGAGACCTTTCCCCCTGTATTCATCCGAGAATGCGAGGCGGTGCACCGCGATGTAGGGGCCAGCTGCAATCCACGCGCCATCTATTGCATCGTACGCTGGATCATGAGTGAGAAGGGCCATGGAGCCGGCAATGCGTCCGTCGATTTCCGCGACATAGCCGATGCCGCTGGCGATATCATCGGAGATGAGGGCAGGGGAAGGATATCCGTCGGCCCACTGTGCGTTTCCATATGAGAGCTGGTATGCGCGTGCCTCTTCTATGATGCTGAGCATCCTGCCCAAGTCTTCTATGCGTGCTTTCCTGACTATCATGGCATTATGGAAACCCTCCGGCATGCACCGGAGGGCGTGTGATCAGAAATCGATTGTCTCCACCGAGAGGACTTCGAAGTCATATGTCCGTTCGTTGATCTCGAACTTCACTTCATCGCCGGCCCTGTGGTTCATGAGATGCTGGCCGAGCGGGGCATTGAAATCGATGATTCCCTTCTCGGGCTCGGATTCCCATCTGCCCATGAATGTGTATGTCACATCCTTTCCTTCCTTCCTGTCGCGGAGCATGACCTTCGTGCCGAATCCGATGAGGCCGGGAAGCACATCAGCGGGGGTCATTACGCGGACGGTCGCAAGATCGTTGTTCAGTTCTCCGATCCTTCTCTCAAGCTCACGCTTGTGCTCCTTCGCATACTGGTACTCGCTGTTCTCCCTCAGGTCTCCGAGCTCGCGCGCGAAGTTGATCTCCTTGAGGATCTCCGGCATCTGCACGGTGTTGATGTCCTTCAGCTCATCCTTCTTCCTGTCATAGCTTCTCTGCGTGCAGAGGAAGCCGGAAACAACCTTCGGAGAGGAGGGCTTCGGCGCTTCCTTCTTCACCTCGTTGAAATCGTAATCGGGGAAGCGGCGGAGGATTGCCTCCTTGTACTTTGCCTTCTCATCATTCTCAAGTCCGTCATTGAAGAGGACGAGAGGCCTGATGTCATCGATATCCTCACGCGATGCAGAGGCGATGTATCTATCGATTGCCCTGTCCTCGACGAGGCTCTTCCTCAGTGTCTTGATGTTCTTCCTGTTCTCGGCATTGGCCTGTCCCTTCGTGATGTGGGAGAGTGCGAGAAGCTCCGTGCGGAATATCATCTCACGCGTGACGCCTGCTTTAGCAAGATCCTGATCGGTGAGGCTTGCTTCGCATGCGAAGAAGAGGAATGACGGTATCGAATCCCTGAAAGACTCGACCGATCTCCTGATGAGAGCATAGTAATCAGCACCCTTGTTGAGCCTTCTGAGCTTGTTCGGGATGTATGAGCTGATGTAGCTCGGGAAGATAGCGACGAGCGTTGAGGCTGCACCTGCCTTGTCCGCATCGATGGCGTGGTCAACGAATTCCTTCTTGAGGACAGTGCTGTCGATTGCCGCGAATGCCTCCTTCCTTTCTCCCTCGTCGAGCAGGCGGTAAAGATTGTCGAATGATATATCGAAGCTTACGGGAACACCCTTTTCGGAGAGGTAGTCGAGAAGCAGTGCGCTTGCGATGCGGTTTGCCACCGGGCTCTTCTCCGAAGCAAGATAATCCTGGAAGTAGGAAACCATCTCCATGAATGCATCGGAGGTCTTCTCGATGCGGGGATTCTGGAGCGCTGTCAGCACGGCATCGACCTTGCCGTAGAACCTTGTCTCGTTGCGGAAGACATAGAGCTGCTTCTCCTCCGGGGTGGAGGGATAGGCCGTGAGCTGGTATGTATCCGTCGCACCGGGGATGATCCTTATATAGCTGTTCTCCCTGAGCTCGATCTTGATCTTGTCAGCAATGTTCTTCCACTCTGCTTCGGTGAGGATCGAAGGGACGACATCTGCCTTCATCTCCTTCAGCGTCTCCTTGCTGTCCTGTGCGGAGTAGAGAAGTGTGCGGACGAGCCATGCGATACCGCCCTCTGCCATGATCTTTGCCTTGATCTTTGGCGCGGGTACGCCTTTCTTGATCGCCCTGAGGTTCTGCTTCGAGAGCGGAGTGAGGGCATCGAATGCGCTCTCCAGCTTGATTTCCTGCGTATCGGCTGCGCTGTAGCGCACTGTCACGACACGGTTTGCAACGCCGATGATGAGACCGACGCGCCTCGTCGCTTTCTGCAGCACGTATGTGTTCACGGAGAATGCGATA
>CALXKY010000061.1 GCA_944389055.1 uncultured Spirochaetaceae bacterium
AGCAGAAGCTCCAGCCGAAGCATCACTACTGCATCATCGACGAGATCGACTCCATCCTGATCGATGAAGCGAGGACGCCTCTCATCATATCAGGACAGGCTGAGGATGATACTCCGAAAGTCAGGGCTGCAAAGGCTGTTGTCCCCTATCTCAAGGAGTGCGAGAAGGATCCGGAGACAGGTGAGTATTATGAGCTTACGGCGATGGAGAAGCTCGACAGGGAAGCGTATGCTGCATTCGATGAGCGCGGCGATTACAAGCTCGATGAGAAATCGAAGAAGGTCACGTTCACAAAGCAGGGCATGACGCACATCGAGGAGCTTCTCAGGAAGGAAGGTGCGCTCAAGGCAACGAAGGACGAGAACGGGAATACAATCATGTCGCTTTATGACGACGAGAATTTCGAGCTCGTCCACTACGTGACGCAGGCCGTCCGAGCCCAATACATGTATACGCGTGATGTCGACTACCTGGTGAAGGATGGCGAGGTTCAGATCGTCGATGAATTCACAGGACGCGTGCTCCCGGGCAGAAGGTATTCCGAGGGCCTCCACCAGGCAATCGAGGCAAAGGAGAATGTCTCAGTAAGAGGTCAGTCGAAGACATTCGCGACAATCACTTTCCAGAATTTCTTCAGGATGTATGACAAGATCTCCGGCATGACCGGTACTGCTGATACCGAAGCAACTGAATTCAAGCAGATCTACGGACTCGATGTAGTTGTCATTCCGACGAATCTCCCCGTACAGAGAAAGGATCTTGCCGACCTCACCTTCTACGATGAGCCGATGAAGTTCCGCGCTATCGTGAATGACGTCAAGCGCATCCATGCAACAGGCCAGCCGATCCTCATCGGAACGACATCCATCGAGAAGAGCGAACGCCTCTCCTCCCTTCTCACGAAGGAAGGCATCAGGCACGAGGTCCTGAATGCGAAGAACCATGCCCGTGAGGCTTATATAATCGGAGAAGCTGGAGCAAAGGGCGCTGTCACGATCGCGACGAACATGGCAGGACGCGGTACGGATATCAAGCTGGGAGGCTCCCCTCTTCATCTTGCGATAAGGAAGGTCGGAACCGATGCCGATCCTGAGACGCTGAAGAAAGCAATGGAAGAGGTCCAGCCCGAGTACAGGAAGGCATATGAGGAAGTGAAAGCCCTCGGAGGCCTCTATATCATCGGCTCAGAGCGCCATGAATCGAGACGCATCGACAATCAGCTCAGGGGAAGATCCGGCCGCCAGGGAGACCCTGGAACAAGCCAGTTCTACATCTCCCTCGATGATCCGCTGATGAGGCTTTTCGCAAAGGAAGGCCTGAAAGAGATGATCGGGCGTCTCGGTCTCAAGGATGGGGAGCCTATCCAGCACAAGATGCTCGACAATGCTATCGAGAACGCCCAGAAGCGTGTTGAGGAGAGGAACTTCCAGATCAGGAAGCACCTTCTTGAATACGATGATGTTCTCAATGAGCAGAGGAACTTCATTTACTCTGAACGCGATAAGATCCTGGCGGACAATGACCTTCTGGATCGCATCATCGACAACTCAAAAGAGCTTGCCGATGAAGCATGGGAAGCGGCTGAAGGCGACATGGATAAGTTCGCCGCAAACTACCAGAGCGTCTTCGCTGTGCGTCCTCCTGAGGATATCGCGTCCGATATCGATGCAATCAAGGCGATGCTTGAGAAGAATCTCAGGGAGAAGGAAGCAAAAGCCGGCAAGGCAAACTTCAATGGCTTCATACGCTTCGTCTATCTGAGGAATATCGATAAGCGCTGGGTAGACCATCTCGATGCGCTTGAGGATCTCCGCGATGCGGCATCGCTCATGAGCTATGCCCAGAAGAACCCTCTTGTCGAATACAAGAACACCGCATCCGATGCCTTCGATGAGATGATCAGCGCAATAACGGAAGCCGTAACCCGCACGGTGAATGCTGTGAGGATCACAGTGCAGCCAAGAGCGCAGCAGCCCCAGGGCAAGCTTCAGGCAATGCACCACGCGCCCGGAGCACCGATGGTACAGAGGAAGGATCAGCATACTGCTGTTTCCTCGCAGTCGCAGGCACAAGGAACGACGGTCGTGAGATCCACGCCGAAGGTCGGAAGGAACGACCCATGCCCCTGCGGCAGCGGCAAGAAGTACAAGAACTGCTGCGGAAAGAATTTCTGATCAGCTTAAGCAGTGCCCACGGGAAACCGTGGGTACACTTTTCTGGTTATTTCCTGTAAATCTCACAGTTCTGCCAGGATTATTTCCTGTAATTTCCGGGGTTTTCTCCGGATTATTACTTGTACATGTGGATTTATAACTTTACATTGCAAATAGTTATGTGCAAATTCTGGCCGATGGATTACTGCCAGTAGTATGGGTGCATGTGATTCTGGCAGAAAAGCTCTCCTGATAAGAGGCTTGTGACAACGGGAACATTGTGAACTCCTCATTATATGATCGGATCAGGGTCATTCCCGTTTATGCAATTTCTGGTGCTATCTGCTGATAACAGTACCAATGGCTTCAGAATTGCAGGAATGCTTTAAGCCATAGCATCCGCAATTGATCATTCTTTCAAAAGTCATATTTCATGAAATTCAGCTTTTCAAAAGTCATATTTCATGAAAATTGATTGATACAAGCAAATAGTCGTATTAAAATACAATCATGAGATACATAAAAAGGGTTCTGGATATCAATCATGATCTTGAGAGGAAATCCCAATTCCTTTTTGGCCCTAGGCAGACTGGCAAGACATCATGGATAAAGGAAGAACTGGAAGGTGTCCGTTATCGTTTCAATCTGCTTGATAAGAAGCTGGTGAAGTCCCTGCAGGATGATCCTGCCTTGTTTGCAGGTATTCTGCGCAGGGAGGGAATCGACAGCGGGCTTGTCGTTGTTGATGAAATACAGAAACTTCCATTCCTTCTTGACGAGGTGCATAACCAGATTGAGCACACAGATATCAGATTCCTTCTGACTGGATCCAGTGCAAGAAGACTCAGGGAACAGGGGACGAATCTTCTCGGAGGCAGAGCTGGCAGAAAAGAGATGTTCCCTCTCGTATGGCCTGAAATCAAAAATGATAAGAGAGAACTTGATGCGGTTTTCAGGACAGGGCTCATTCCTGCCATGTATCTCTCAGATGATCCGGACTCAGATCTCCTCGACTATGTGCAGCTATATCTCAATGAGGAAATACAGGCCGAGGGGCTGGTCAGAAACCTGCCGTCATTCGAACGGTTCCTGGAAGTCGCAGCACTGAGCAGCAGCGAGATGCTCAACTATGAGAACATCTCGAAGGATGTTGGTGTCAGCCGCTCCGCTGTCATAAGCTGGTTCCAGATTCTCTATGACACGTTCATCGCATTTGAAGTTCCTGCATACACGAAGACGAAGAAGCGCAAGGCCTATGCCTCCTCGAAATTCTATATGTTCGACATCGGTGTCATCCGTCATCTTCTTGGTTTTGAGAAGATAGAAGCTAGAAGCACTGAATACGGAAAATTCTTCGAAACATATATGGCAATGGAAATGAGAGCATATATCGGATATAGATGCAGACTAAAGCCTGGTCTCTCGCCATTATGCTATTGGAGGAGTCTTTCTGGATTTGAAGTCGATTTCATACTCATGGAGAAAGTCGCAATAGAGACAAAGACCACACGCCGCCATACAGCAAGGGATCTGAAGGGATTGAAAGCATTGAAGGAAGAAGGCCTCTTTTCCCGACATATCCTCGTATGCAATGAAGATTATGCTCAGACTACAGATGACGGTATCGAGATTGTCCCATGGAGACAGTTTCTTGAGGAACTGTGGAACGGAAAAATCATATGAATCGCAGACTGTGGCTTCTTCTGCAACCCTCAGGCATCAGAACAGATTGTGCTGACATGCCAGGGAGCTCCACCTGATCCTTAGATTTCACAAGCCTTTCTCCATCACAGAATCCGAAAGGAAATGTCGCATATCAAAGGTATCAGAAGCTGCTATTGATAATCCACTTGCCTGTTCCGAATGTCTCGTCGATTACAGACTGCATCCCATCGAGGCTGGCATGGTACTCTGTATCAAACACGCCATCCTGATAGCTGAATGTCATAAGCTGATAACTCTCGATACCACTTGTATCTGGAACGGATGAAGCAAGCATCTCAGACATGGAAGGAATATCATATGAATATTCAAGATCCGTATCCTGATTCTTCAGCATTGCAGCCATAGTCATATCAGTGTTTGAATATAGCTCACCATTGCAGAGAATCTCGCCTTTGCTCTGCTGCGAATGATCATGCCGGAAATAGTGAGAACGGTATGATCCTTTCACACCGCCATCCGGATTGATTGCCATATCATCACCTTCTGTCAGGCACACGAAGCTTATATACTGCGGCTCATTGTCAGCTGAGGAATCACGGAGATAGCAGTCAATTTCAGTCGCCTGCCTGTAGTCAAATGTGCCATCCACTGTATCCAGCACGATCTTCACATAGACTCCATCTGCTGCACCTTCGTACGTGATGTTACGGCCGGCAATCACGACAGAGAACCGCATCCACGTTGTGGCTATTGGCACGGAATATGATCCATCCATGATTTCCCTGCTTTCGAATGAAGCAATAAGAGGAACTGCGGAGTAATAAATCAGTTCTCCCTGACCTGAATACATGTCATAGACATCAAAACTGATCGCCCTTGTTCCTGCTGATTCAGCGTGAACGAATATGGGTACCTGGATATTTACAGGATCCTGAATGTCAGCAGGAGGCACCGCATCGCATGACATCAGCGAGAAAAACAGAACAGGCATGAAACTATGACAATCAATCTGGATTTCTTCATTATTGCTCCCTCAGCCATAGTATCAGAATTCAGTCAGATTCACAGGATCAAGCGGGACGGAGTTCTGTTTGATTGAGAAGAGGACAGCTGGCTTTCCGAAGACGGAGCTGGTGCCGATTGCTCCGATAACCTCACCTCTGCTTACCTGCTTTGCTCCGCTTACTCCAATGGTCTCGAGACCGGAATATGTCGTCACATATCCATTTTCATGGAGGATCGATACAGAACGGCCATAAGATGGATCTGAATAGATATCGAGTATGGTGCCATCCGCAGCTGCCACTACGGCTGAACCAGGATCGGCAGCAAGTATGATACCATCAAGCTGACGGCCGTCGAAGAGCTCGCCGAATCCGCTGGCAACGGTGCCTCCTGGGAGCGGCGATGAGAAAAGATATGATATAGCGGAATCAAGGGTTCCAGGGGATGGTATGAAGATATCCTCTCCTGCCTCGGCTGCCGTATTCGCCTTCCCGTTCAGGGAGGCAAGATCAGCAGCAGAAAGCTCAGGGTTGAACGCTGCAGCGACGGACTCAAGCGTTTCGTTCCCTGCCATGGTATGGAGAACACCATCCACCGGAGGGATGCTGATGACAGTTCCAGGAGCCGGATTAGCATCCAAGAGCCTGTTGACCGATGAGAGCGTACCAAGGGTCACGGAGAAGGCATCTGCTATGCTCTGAAGCGTGTCACCTTCAGCAACAGCATATTCTGTGTATTCGATCGCAGGATAACGTCCTGATGCGGGGACGATATCAGCAGGTGGAATCTCTTCCTTCCGCACATGCTCAGTGTTCGGCTCATCAAGCACGGAAGCTGTAAGCATTGAAGGTTCCTCGTGAGTTACCTGTACCTCATCGGCAGGTGCTTCAGCAGGCGTTTCCTCGCTGTCCGAGGGGGAGAAAAGCAGATAGAGCACAACCGCAAGCAGCGTCAGGACAATACCGATGGAGGCAATGACTCCCGTCATCCTTCCATTTCCGCGTCTTTCCCTGTAGCCCTCAGGCGGCATGTCATCGTAGCTGTATCTTCCCATCTTCCAGACCCTCTCAAGCCGCTGATATTATTATCCATCCGGCTGAAAACGGCAATAAGCTCCGTCAGAGGGAAATCTGTGCGCGGAAGCGTTTCATATCCAGCCCGATATCCTTCATATGCTCAAGTATCATCGTGCCTGAGGCTTTCTCTATGTCATCTGGAACCTTCTGGCCATCGGTGAGGAAGAGAAGCGGGAGCTCAGTCTTGCAGGAAAATGAGAGTATGTTCCCGATTGTCTCGGTCTCATCGATCTTGGTGACGGCAAGCGAAGAGGGAGAGAATTCCGAATATGAGGCATACTGCTCCATCACGTCCTCCTCCTTCATGCTGGCAGCGACCGTGAGTATGCAGTCGGTCCTGTCGCGGTCGAGCATCGAAAGCATGCCATGGAGGCGGAGATTGAGCTCCTTGTCACGCGGAGAGAAGCCCATCGTGTCGATGAGGATGAGATCCTTCCACGAGAAGCGTTCTGCCGCTCTGATGAGCTCATCCTCTGCACCTGCCGCGATAACAGGCACGGATAGCGCATTGCCGAATGCAGCAATCTGCTCGAAGGCACCGGTCCGGTATGTGTCGAGCGTGATGATTCCGACGCTCAGATCCATCCTGCTGTAGATATATGCAGCCTTCGCTATCGTCGTTGTCTTCCCTGATCCTGTAGGACCGACGAACACGGCGAAATGCTTCGGATGGACCTGCCGTTCGTAGTCTATCCTTACTGTGCTTATGAGACGCTGGGCAAGAACCATGGCAGCATCCCCGCCATCAGGGAAATCCTCGAGCAGCTTCGATCTCAGCGGATCCGTGATGTGGTTCTTCTCCAGCATTGCCAGAGCTTCAGCATTGACAGGTTTTTCGCGGTATATCTCTGTATTGAGCCTCTCCTCCGGCGAAAGCGTCTCCGGGTCAGGAGTGCGTGCCTCTTTCTCGAATTCCGAGATATCACGGTCAGAGGCATGGCGTGAAGTGCGCTGGCCTGCTCCTTCCGAAATGTAGCAGACAATCTCGCACTGCATGCGGCGCCTCGAGAAAAGACCACCGCCGGTCATATAGTCGCGGCGGGAATGGATCCTCACTCCATCCCCGTACTGCTCCCTAGCCTTCTCAACGGCCTGCTCATAGCTATCAGCGACGACTGTATAGTACTGCATGCTTATAGTATATACCTTGAGAGATCCTGATCCTCCGCGATTCCGTTCAGACGCTCTGCGACATAACCCTTGGTGATGTTTATCGTCTGGCCATTGAGCTGGTCGGCGGAGAAAGCCAGCTCCTCAAGGAGCTTCTCCATGACAGTGTAGAGACGTCTTGCGCCGATGTTGTCATTCGTCTGATTCACATCGGATGCAATCCTTGCGATCTCATGCAGGGCCTCATCATCGAACTCAACGTTCACACCTTCAGTGGAGAGCAGCGCCTTGTACTGCTTCGTGATGGCATTCTGCGGCTCTGTGAGGATCCGGTAGAACTCATCAGCTGTAAGATCATGGAGCTCAACGCGCAGCGGGAATCTTCCCTGGAGCTCAGGAATGAGATCCGAAGGCTTTGAGAATGAGAATGCACCAGCTGCGATGAAGAGGATGTTCGTCGTATCGATCACACCCCATTTCGTAGAGACCTTGGAGCCTTCCACGATCGGGAGGATATCACGCTGGACGCCTTCCCTTGAGACATCTGAGTTCGATGTACTATTGTGGGAAGCAACCTTGTCTATCTCATCGATGAAGATGATGCCCATCTCCTCTGCCCTTGTCTTAGCCTCATCCACGGCCTTGTCCGGATCGATTACCTTATCCAGCTCCTCTTCCTCGATGATCTCCCTTGCTCTCTTCACCGAGAGTTTCCTGGTCTTCTTTCCTGAGGAAGATGAGAACATATTGCCGATGCTTGAAAGCGCATTCTGCAGGTCCTCCATGCTTCCGGAGGAACCCATGAGCTCGAAGCCGACATGAGCTTTCATATCGACAGGCATCTCTATTTCCTTCTCATCGAACACGCCGCTGCGGAGCATCGAGCGGAACCTCTCCCGTGTCTCACCGACGGAGACATCGGTCTCTGCCTTGGATTTATCTATGGCAGGAAGCAGGAGATCAAGAAGCCTCTCCTCCACCCTTCTGTCGACTTCGTCATGGCGCTGCTGGGCCATCTCTTCCCTGACCATGGCAACAGAGGCTGCCATGAGATCACGGATCATGGACTCGACATCGCGTCCGACATATCCGACCTCTGTGTACTTCGTCGCCTCAACCTTTATGAACGGTGCATTCGCAAGCTTGGCAATGCGCCTTGCAATCTCGGTCTTTCCGACGCCGGTCGGTCCGATCATGAGGATATTCTTGGGCGTCACCTCATCACGGATATCCTCAGGAAGCCTCTTTCTCCTGACACGGTTGCGGATTGCAATCGCAATCGTGCGCTTTGCCTCCTCCTGTCCGACTATATATTCATCCAGGCTCCTCACGATTTCGGAAGGAACCATATCATCAAGACTCTTCTTATTCTCCAGCATTCTGTACCTCAGTGATTATATTGTGGTTCGTATATATGCAGATATCTGCTGCGATGCTCACGCTTCTCCTTGCGATTTCCTCTGCGCTCCAGTCAACACCGGCTTCAAGGAATGCCTTCGCTGCCGCAAGCGCGTAGCTTCCGCCGGATCCGATGCCCATCACATCGCCCTCCGGAGCAAGGACATCCGCGGTTCCGGTGATCATGAAAAGCTTCGAGCCGTACGAGGTGAGCATCATCGCATTCAGGTTGCGGAGCGACCTGTCGGTCCTCCACTGCTTCGCAAGCTCGACCGCCGCTCTGGTAAGGTCTCCGTTATACTGCTTCAGCTTCCCTTCAAAGAGTTCGAAGAGCGTGAATGCATCGGCTGTAGAACCGGCAAAGCCTATGATTATCTTCCCGTTGTAAAGACGGCGGACCTTGCGGCAGTTGCCTTTTATCACCATTCCGCCTTCGCCGGATGTTGCCTGTCCATCACCTGCGATGGCAACCTGATTGCCTTTACGGACTGCGCATATCGTAGTCCCATGGATTTCCATCATTCACTCCTTTGCATGAGGGTGCGTTTCTTCGTAGACCTTCTGGAGCCGGCCCCGCGAAACGTGTGTATAGATCTGCGTAGTGGAGATGCTCTCATGCCCAAGCAGCTCCTGAACCAGACGGATGTCTGCTCCCCTGTCCATCAGATGCGTTGCGAATGAGTGCCGCAGCGTATGCGGCGTGAATTCCTTCTGCCATCCGAGGAGGATCCTATACTTATCAAAGATAATATGTGCGGAGCTGAAGGGCAACCTCCGCCCCTTGTCTCCTATGAGGAAGGCCTTCTCGTCCCGTATTCCGCGGGAGAGGAGGAATTCCTCCCTTGCCTCAAGGTATGACTTCATCTCATCCGCAGTGCGTGGAGAGAAGAAGACGAAGCGCTGCTTGCCGCCTTTTCCTCTTATGAGGATGCGTCTCTTGCCGAACTCTATATCACCGATATCCACGCCAAGCGCCTCGGAGATCCTGCAGCCGGTGTTGTAGATGAAGAGGAAAAGCATATGATCCCTCTCATCCTGGAAGGTGTGCCGTTCAACCGAGAGGAGATCCCTGACCTCATCCTCGGTAAGCACGCCGGGAAGCCTCCTTGCCTTCTGCCTCATCGAGATATCCCGGAAGGGATCGGACTTCACCTTTCCTTTCTTCTCGAGATAGCCATAGAATGTCCTCAGTGCAGTAAGCTTGCGGAGAACGGAACGCTCAGCGAACTCATCCTGAAGATACTCGGCATAGAGCGCGGCATCCTGCCTCGTGAAGGATACAGGATCAAGATCCCTGTCCCTCATGTATCTCTTCCACTCTGCGAGGTCGGTCGCATAGCTTTTCACCGTATTCCCGGAAAGCGAGCGTATGTCTGCGATATATGAAATGAAATCCTCGATGAGGTCCATACGGGAATTCTCTGCCGCAAGGAGGTTTTCGTCAACGCAGTACAGCGGCATCGTACCTTTTTCCTCCGAATGACCATCTGCCTGAGGGCGACTGGAAGACGATGTGATCAGGCTGGGAACGGAATGACGAGAAGGAATCTGCTACAGGGCATCCTTCCTTCGCAAGCTTCCTCCCTGGTGCGGTTTCCAGCGAGGAACGCAGTATTGCTGCATCCTTGCCGCTGTCGGCCATTCTGATAACAGGCTCGGCATCTGAAGGATGGCGTCCGATTGCTGCTATCGCTGATGATGACAGATATACCGCAAGCTCCCTTGCACCCCGTACATCATAGCCTGAGGCTGTTGTCGATATTACGCAGCCTCCTGTAAGAAGCACTCTGCGCATCCTCTCCGGGTGGTTTGTGCGGTATACGCTTATCCCCTCGGCTGATGCAAGGTGGAGACGGCCTTCCCCATCTTCTGCGCCACGGAGCACGGAAGACATTCCGATGCCATCTGCTTCGGTAACGATTCCGAAGCCATCAAGCGCTGCCTCGAGTGCTGATACATAGAAAGCTGCAGCAGTCTCCTCAGACAATAACGAAAATGATGCAAGCAGGACGGCATCCTGCTGCGGCAGCGTGCCATGCCATAGTACAGGACGCCCGGATATGAGCGCAGCCGAAGCTCCCCTCCTGATCTCATTGCGTACGGCTTCCCTGTCATCTTCCCGGAAAAGACCGATGATTTCCTTTTCTGTCATACCTGTGATACGCCACAGGTTCCTGTTTATGACAGTTCTATATTATATAGATATAGTAATTATATGATAATTGCATGATATAAAATATCATTCATAGCTATTCACTATCGTTATTATCATCACCGAGCGGAGAATACCTGTCAAAGAAAGCAAGCAGGGATGATGTATCGAGGTGTGTATAGATCTGCGTGGTCCTGACATCGCTGTGGCCGAGCATTTCCTGCACCGAGCGGATATCAGCGCCATTCTCGATCATATGGGAAGCGAAAGAGTGGCGGAGCGTGTGGATCGTTGCATCGAGACCGAGCCTCTCCGTTGCCTGGTGAAAGCGCTTATGGGCGGCCTGTCGCGTGATGCGTCCTCCTCTGCGATTCAGGAAGAGCGCATTCTCACGAACATTCGAGACAAGACGGGGCCTGACTGAGGAAAGGTAATGGTCAAGCGCGTCACGGGCAGCCTCTCCGATGAATACAAGGCGTTCCTTGTCGCGCTTCCCGATAACGGAAATCATACCTTCGTCAGGCCTGTATGAAGAGACATCAAGG
>CALXKY010000062.1 GCA_944389055.1 uncultured Spirochaetaceae bacterium
GCTCTTCATCGACGAGGCCAGACGCACGGAAGAACTCGGGCTCCGCGTCCTGAATATCCACCCCGGAGCATACAGGGAAGGAGATGCTGCCGATGGAATAAGAAGGGCTGCCGCGATGATCGATCAGGTGCTCTCCGAAGTTCCCGGCATCCGCATTGCCGTGGAGAATACGGCAGGATCAGGAACGATCCTCGGCTCGCGTTTCGAAGAGCTCGATGCATTGCTGTCCGCTTCCTCATGCCGTGACAGGATAGGCTTCACGCTCGATACGGCGCACCTCTGCGGCGCTGGCTATGATGTAAGGAACGATCCTGATGGCATACTCGGTAAATTCGTCTCTGCATTCGGCAGGGAGAAGCTCTATGGCATGCACCTCAACGATTCGAAAGTGCCCCTTGGGTCAGCAAAGGACAGGCATGAGAGCCTCGGGAAGGGCTGCATAGGCATGGAAGCATTCATCGCAATCGTCAGGAACAGCGCGACGGATGGGATTCCGCTGATTCTCGAGACACCGGATGAATCGGCATGGGCAGATGAAATCTCCCTTCTGAGGAAGGCCTCAGAGGACTGAAAGAAGCATTCCAGCAGCTCCAGCTCCGCATCTTGCAAGCGATGCCTCCCCCGCTTCGGCGGCATCGCTTCCGCCTTCGGCCGCAGAAGGATTATGCACTGAGAGAGGTTCATCGGATGATGCATCATAGATGGAAAGGTGTCCCTCCGTCCGCACATACGATACACCGGCTCCGCTTCTCGAATCGACGATTCCCGCGCGGAATATGATGTAGTGCTCCATGGATGGGACCATCCTCCTGAGATACAGAAGCGCTTCCTCATCGCTGTCCCCGATGACAGGCACGATGACATACCCCTCTGCACCGGCAGATTTCAGGTAATCCGAGAAAGCCGCATAGACGGGGTCGGAACCGATCTGGATGCCATCGGAGCCATAGGCAGCGATACCTATCGCGCAGCTTGCGGAGGAGATTCTTTCGGGATAGGAATAGCTGCAGAGCGCAGATGTCTCCTCCAGCAGGTCCATGAAATCATCCATGAATCCATCTGGAGCCTTGCTCAGCACAGAAGCAAGGAGATCACCGGGAACAGCTATGGAGAATCTGATCTCTCCTTCCCTGATCATATACGGATTCGTCCTGATGAATTCAGCAGAGCCATCACGATCCGTCATCATCGTTATCGAGGAGCTTGTGATGCTGCCATCGCCTGCGACCATCGGGTACGTGACGAGGACGGATGCATTGACGACAGGGGGATAGAAAATGCCCTTTGCACGCCTGAGCCTGACCTCCGGGATATCATCACGGCCATTGCCGGATACGCTTATGCGTATGTTCCCAAGATAGCGCATCGCTTCGCTCAGGATCTCAGATGACGTATAGCCGGAAGAAGCCGAAGCGCCATCGAATGAGAGATCAAGCGCACGAAGCGTATTCACAAGCGCTGCCGTATCCTCATTCCTCAGATAGCATTCGCTGGCCGCGTCCATATATGCTGAGATGCTTCCGCTCCTTTCGATAGCCACCGTGTGCTCAGCTGCTGCGCCCTGGTAATATGTCTCGCTGGGAATCTCCATCATGGCGTAGTAGCGGACGGAACCATGCTCTGGCACGCGGTATGTGTCCGTAACGGAAGCATTCAGCTCGGTGATGGCATCGGAGGAAAGGAGCTCCCGGTAATACATTCCCACGGCATCGTAGCCAAGATCCCCGCTTATGCGCTCAAGAAGATTCCAGTAAGCTGCAGCCCGTGCTGAATCGGCATCCTCTCCTGTCCCGGACTCAACGATCACGACCAGGCCGGAACGGCGCGGAGGATCGGAAATCCATGAAGGCCCGTCGAGAGAGCCTATCGTGGAGCAGGATGCGAGGAAGACGATAAGAACGGAGAGAATGAGCAGCTTTTTCAGAACGAGCCTCCGAAACCGATGGCAAGCATGTGCTCGCCGAGAAGATTCTGATACCCGACCCTCCAGTGGAGAGACGGCGAGAGATTATGCTCATAGAATACGGAGAAGACCGCACTCCAGTCGAATCCGGAGGAGCTTCCGCCTAGAAGTATCGAGGCATTGCCGCCTATCCTGCCTTCCTGCACGAGAGTGAAGCCCACGCGGGGGAATATCGTTGCAAGATCGAGATACGCCTCGATTCCGATGCCGCCATAGGCGTAGTGAACACCTGAGTCATAGACATATGCCGCGCTGATGAGCGGAACGAATGGGTAGATGAGGTCGGTCCTTCCGATGGAGACGATGCCGGAGGCGGTGAACTCATTGAACCTGAACCCCATCGCTCCGGATGCGGTGAACTTCCAGTTTCCTCCAGGCACAAGGCTCATTCCGGGATATGGATGATTGACATATACAGGCTTCAGCGTCTTCGCTTCACCGAACGGTTCCGCCAGCTCGAATATGCCGCGGATCCTGCCCTCCGTATCCATGGCACGGAATCTCGTGCCTCGCCTGAAGCTTCTGTCCGTCAGGAACGAATATGATCCGCCGGTGATGTAGTCAAGCTTCATTTCACCGTCGCTGCTGAGGGATGGCTCATAGAAAAGCAGGGATCTTGTTTCCTCACCAAGAGACTCGAGAAGCGCCTCCCTGTCTTCGCCGCGGAAGGAAAGAAGGATCTCCTTCCCGCTGAAGGAAAGCAGCATGGAAGCTTCCGTGAACCCGTTTTCCTCTTCTGACTCGGAATATCCTGAGGCAGTGAAGCGGAGGTCTCCCCTGCCATATGTCTCCTCGCCTATATCCTCAGCAAGCGATGAAAGCACATCATCGGGAAGAGTGCCATCTGATACGATGTGCGATACAGCCGGGAGCGCAGAGACAAGCACTGCGGAAAGAAGGAACGATAGAAGGAATCCTCTCACTTCGCAAGCTCCTCCGCTATGCCGACGATAAGCGAAGCACAGCGCTTCATCATGCGGACAGAAACCCATTCGGTAAGCGAATGGAAATTATAGCCGCCCGTATAGAGATTGGGACAGGCAACACCCTTCTCAGCGAGCCTCGCCCCATCGGTGCCACCCCTTATGAGACGTTCATGGATACGGTGCGATAGCTTATCCGCTGCTTTGTATACAGCCTCGACGGCTTCCGGTGAACGGCTGTTGGCAGCTGCCATATTGCGGTACGAGATCCTGACGCGGTTCTCCGCCTTCACATGGTAGAGCGTTTCAATTGCCTTCACCGCAGCATCGAGCGCGTCGATGCGATGCTGGAAACCCTCATCGGTGAAATCGCGGATGAGGAATTCAGCATGCGCCTCCGCAGGCGTTCCGCTGACGGAAGAGGCGCAGTAGTAGCCGTAATCCTTATCTGTGGCTTCAGGGCTTTCCGACCCCGGAAGCATGCCTATCAGGGCCGCAGCAGCCACAACGGCATTCCTGAGCTTCCCGCGTGCTGCACCGAAATGAGCCACGACACCCTTGAACGTCACCTCTGCCGTTGCGGCATTGAAGCACTCCGTCTCGAGCTCATCCTCCGCGCCGCCATCGACCGTATAGCAGATCCTGCTGCGGATTCTGTCATACGGGAACTGCGACATGCCATCCCCCGTCTCCTCGTCCGGCGTGAAGAAGACCTCAATATCCGGATGGCTGATCTCCGGATGCCCGGCAAGGTATCTGACAGCCTCCATGATTATGGTGACTCCGGCCTTGTCATCAGCTCCGAGAAGCGTCGTGCCATCCGATGTGATCACGGTATCGCCGATGCAGAGGGAAAGATCAGGATTCTCGTCAGCCTTTATTGTAACGCCGTCAAGATGGATATCGGATCCATCATAGTTCTCCCAGACCATTGGCTTTACTCCGTTGCCGGGAACATCATCTGCGGTATCGACATGGGCCATGAACGCGACGGGAGTACCGCCTGAGCCTTTCAGCGTACCCATCACGACTTTCTCCTTGCCGTAATAAGTCTCAAGCCCCATCTCCTCCAGCTGGTCACGAAGGTGCTCAAGAAGCGTCTCCTGACCGGCTGTTGTGGGCCGCCTCTTTCCGCACATGGAAGCATCGCTCATCGTGTCATATGATACATAGTCCAGGAATCGATCCTGCAGTCCTCTGAAATCGTCCATATCTGGATTATCCCACATTTGCCATCGTTGTGAAATACGGAGGAAAGGGGAAGCCTGCTGACTCCCCCTTGTGCCTCACGCGCTGAAATTGAAGGTCTCAAGCATATCCTTTGCATCATCTGCCACACCGCAGATAGCGAATATCGCAAGAATCACGCCTGTCACGACAGGCCCCCTCTTCAGCGACTGCCCTATATTGATGACAGAGGAGGCAATTCCCCAGTATGCTGCCGGTTCAGCGGCGGCATTCCTGAGCCACGATCCGAAGGATTCATCTAGTCCGGAATCGGTACGGTAGTGCTCAACGATTGCCATGATCGTGGCGGCAAGGATACCGGCGGCAATCGCAACGGCGGAAGCTGCTGTAACCTTTCCCCACAGCACCGTATCGGGGACGAATGCATATACGACAGCGGCCGTGAGAAGCACCGCGCTCTTGATCACCATCACAGAAAGGTCATCATAGAACTCAGCTTCCTGGCTCGGCGTAAGAACGCGCGCAAAGCTCCTTGCCTGCGTCATCAGCCGCGTCTCTGCACCGTCAAGTGTCTCCCGGATTGCCTCAAGCTCCTCTTCTGGAACAAGGCCATCGGCAGCTTCAAGCACTTCATCGACCGAGCTGAAATCGGAAGAAGCGAGTGTGAACGCGAGATACTCCTGTCCATGCTCTTCCTCGAGAGTCCGTGTCGCCACATCGTATCCATCCACGTCATCGAGGATCCCGCGCGCAGCAAGATCATCCTCCACATACGGCCTGATCTCATCGAGATAGAGATCGATGACACGTCCGGAAGCTGACACGAGCATCGATTCCGGGATACCTCCAGGACCTGTTCCCGGCATGGAACACGATACGATCAGAACAGCGGCGGCCATGATGAGCGCAACGCTTCTGTTAAGGATCATTACGGCTTTCTTCATATATTTCTCCTCCTTCATCGGATTTCGATTCCTGCTATCAGGGATATCCTCAGCTTCGAATACTGCGGTATGGCTTCGCTGAGCGCGGAAAAACGTTCATCCTGTCCCTCGAACAGTCCGGATACGGAAACACGCGGCTCGATGAAGAACCAGGGGAACGAGAATGTCCATCCTGCAATGATCTCAGACATGAGCATGAAGCGTTCCCGCGGAGCCTCTATCCCCCAGAACACGCCGCCGCGGAAAATCGAGGCGCCAATGAAAAGCCCATAGCCTTCCAGCGGATAGACTGAGACAGCGACCCCGGTCTCAAGGAAGCTGAGGTCATACGAGAATGACTCTGAATAGCGCAGCGGAACTGTGATGCGTACATCATCCCAGCTGTAGGAGAACTCCGCATCAACCCTCAGGGCCGGGATGAATGCGGAGTCGAGACAGCGGAGGTCAGCACCGGCCTGCCATGCTGCATTGACCGGTGTCAGGAAAAATAGGATTGTGACAAGCACCTGAAACTGTCTCATGCCTATAGGCTAGACGGCAGTTCAGGATGATGACAGGGGCAAAAGCGGACAGTCAGTCCTCAGGCCAGCCGAGAGCTTTCCTGAATTCCTTCTCCATCTTGGCGAATCTCCTGGAAGCGAAGAGAACCGGCTTCATCTCACCTGCAACGGAAAGCGAGAGCCCTGGATGATGGTCATCCACCTTCTTCAGCGTATAGCCCTCAATCGAAGGAACGAAACATGACCATGATGGACGGACTCCTCCCTTCTCCGAAGCCCTCGAATAGAAGACGAGCTCGGTTGATGTAACGGCAAGCGCTCCTCCGAGAAGCTCTGTGCCATCCTTGATTATCATGCTGCAGGGAATGAGGAGGAATGAGCTGTCTCCTCTTGCCTTCTCCACCATCTTCTTCGTCACTACCGATGTGATGATGTAGTAGACAGCGACAAGGATCAGCAGAGGGATGATAAGAGGCAGTATCACGCGGTAGCGGAACGCTGCATTATATACGAAGACACCGAATACTATCAGTATTGCAAGGAGCACGGCACGCTTCATGGGACGAAGACCTCCAGGATTCCGTCTGCGTTTCCTGCCGAGAGTATCCTCTCCCGGCTCGTCTCCGACGAAAGCACGCGCATCACCGAAGCAAGGAACCCGACATGCATCGAGGCCGCCTCGCGGGGAATGAGCACAAGCACGAATATGCGGACGGATTCACCGCCCATCATTATCCCTTCCTCAGAACAGCCGACGACTGCCTCTAGCCCGTCGAGGCCATCAAGCCTCGCATGGGGGACTGCAACGCCGCAGCCAATGGCAGTACTGCCCTCTCTCTCCCTTGCCATGACGGCAGCAAGCGCCTTTTCCTTATCGGAGGCGGAGGATGCGGCGACAAGCTCAGAAAGAGCGGAGGCCTCATCATGCGCCTTCATGGATGGAATGACAGCGGTGAACACGCTTCTCTTCATGGCTATGAGTCTACAGCATCGGGAAGTTATCTGGAAGAGCTGACCGGAATGAAGGCATAGCGCGTATAAGCAGGCATAAGGAGGAAGCAGATGAGAAAATTAACTGCACTTATCCTGCTGGCAGCCGCCATGATCGTGGCTGCGACATCCTGCGAGGAACGGCTTGAGAGCGCAACGCTCAGAGTCAGTCTGCAGAGAGACCGTTCGATAGTCCCTGAAAACTATCCCATGGAAGTCACATCCTACCGTATCTCCGGAGAAGGACCGGAGTCCGAGACATTCAGCGTCGAGACAAGCAAGGAATCCGTATCGCTGGAAGGCCTTGTCATCGGAGACTGGCATATCCTCGCCGAAGGCCTCAACGCAAATGGCGATGTTCTCGTCACGGGCGAGACGGATCACCGGCTCACAGGTACGAACGGAAGCTGCACGATAGTCCTGTCAGAGCTTGTCGGTGAAGGTTCGCTATCGGTGGTTCTGAACTGGGATCCTGACAGGATATCGGATGAGCCGTCGATCGAGATCGAGCTGACACCGCAGTACGGAGGAGGAAGTCCCGCATCCATAGACAGGGATTCATTCAGTGCCGCTGATGGAAGCGCCTCATTTTCCGGAGAGGGATACCCTGCTGGCTCCTACATTCTTGCCGCCAGGCTGTATGACGGAACAGTGCAGGTAGCAGGCTTCGTTGAGGCTGTACGGATAGCCGGAGACCAGGAATCGGCCGCCGTCATCGGATTCGACCTCGACAGATACCCTACTGAACCGGGAACGCTTGAGCTCGTGAACAGCACAGGTGTCCCGGTAGTATGCACTATCGAAGGTATCTCAGATACCGTTGATGCGGATATCCCAGTCACGGTGAGCATGGAGTCAGGCACACAGGATACATCGGGGTTCCTCGTCTCCTGGTACCTGGACGGGAATCTCATAGGAGAGGGTCCTGAGACGGAATTCACACCGCTGGCAGGAACGCACCGGCTTGATGTTGTCGCCTCGACATCCAGGATCGGAACCACTGGGTCTGCGTCAGTGAACTTCGAAGCGCTGCAGGCAACGGCCGAAGGCGTACCATCGCATGGCAGTCTCATAGAGGACAGCGAGGACCTTCCGCTGTCGGGACAGACGATTGTCAGGTTCCTTCCCGACGGAAGGGCGATGATCGTATCAAATGCAGAGAGGAAGGTTCAGATAGCCTCTATAATCCGGAACAGCCTCAATGTGGACAGATCCTACACATTCGAAGCTATCGGAATCGATGGCGATGCAGTCGACTTCACTTCGCTCAGGATATCGGACAGCCTTTCAAAGGTGCTCATGTCGCTGGAGAACCCCTACAGGACGATAGTATTCAACTACAACCCTTCCACGCAGACGCTGACGAAGTTCTCGGAAGGTACGCCGAAGGCACTGCTGCAGGAGACAGAGGAGCATGACATCTCCGGAATCGGAGGGGTAGCCGTCACGGATGGTCTCATAAACCAGGGCTGCGGAGTCGGAGCTGTGCTCGTCCAGAATGCGGATACTGGCAGGTGGCAGCTGCTCTATGTGACGCTCGGAGGATCGACAGGCACCGATGGATACTACTGGCAGGGAATGAATCTCGGCGTCGGCAGTGATGCGGCGACTCCGGTCGGAGGACTCCACGGTTCGACCGGATCGTTCTTCCAGGCTTCACGCGAAGGCATGATGCTCTACGCGGGAAAGGACAGCTCGACGACATCATTCAATCTTGTCGGGCATGTCGTCCCCGAATACATGTTCCCATCCGACAAGGACAAGTTCCAGGATCTTACCGCGGCAGCGCTCCTGGGGCCGGAGAATATGATGGTCATAGGAGACTATATGATCCTTCTTGAGTACAGCCCGACCGGTGATAACTGGGGATGGGAGATGGTTAGTGCCACGGCAGCTGACCATGAGGCAAGGAGCCTCACTGTCACACCGGACTGCGAATACGCCTACTACATCGATATCGACACAGACGAAGTTGTTGCGCTTGAAATCTCCTTCGATGCGAGGTCCGTCGAGGAAATCGGCAGGACAGCGCTCCCGCGCGACGGCATCGACTCGCTTGCGGTTTCATCCAGCGGCAGAAGCCTGATCGCTTATGATGCAAGCAGCGCTTCAGACCTTACGGTAATGAGGATACAGAGATAGAAAAATGCCCGCAGCCATGAGCTGCGGGACTGCGGCTGCAGGGGGAAATCCCCGGCAGCCTTCCATCTGTACGGAAATCAGCCCTTGTAGAGCGGGATTTCCTTATATTCCGTATGAAGCAGATGATGAGCCTTCTCAGAAAGCGGGGCACCGAGATAGTCAGCATAGAGTTTCTGGATGGAAGGATTCTGATGCGAGCACCTCTTGACGGACTTCTCGTCATCCTCATAGAGTCCTTCGCTCCTCTCCCTGCGGACATCATCATTGGTTCCATATGGCTGACCGCCGCCAGCGATACAGCCACCGCGGCAGGCCATGATCTCGACGAAGTCAACATCGGACGGGCGTCCAGCCTTCTTGTCCTCCCTGATTCTGTCGAGAAGCGGCTTGGCGTTGGCCATTCCATGGACAACGGCAACACGCACCTTCTTCCCATCGACATCAACCTCTCCCCTCTTGACCTCATCCATTCCGCGGACAAGCTTTATCTCGGGATCGGCAAGCTCCTTGCCTGTGATGCCATAGTAAGCTGTTCTGATGGCAGCCTCCATGACGCCTCCGGTAACGCCGAAGATCGTGCCTGCACCGGTATACTCCCCGATCGGGCTATCCGCTTCGCTGTCAGGAAGATTCCTGAAGTCAAGGCCACGTGAAGCGATGAGGCGTGCAAGCTCACGGGTTGTGAGAACGAGATCGACATCCCACTCCCCGCTGGAAGCCGCATGCTCCCCGTCCCTTCTGATCTCCGTCTTCTTTGCCGTACATGGCATGATGGCAACTGAATAGATATTCTTCTTATCTATCCCGGCCTTCTCTGCCCAGTATGTCTTCGTGACTGCGCCCTGCATCATCATCGGGCTCTTTGCGGAAGAGAGATTCTCGATGAGATCAGGATAATACTCCTCCACATAAGCGACCCAGCCGGGGCAGCAGGAAGTGAGCTGAGGCATCACTCCGCCGTTCTTCATCCTGTCGATGAGCTCGTAGCCTTCCTCCATGATCGTGAGATCAGCGCCGAAGTTGGTATCGAAGACATAATCGATCCCAAGGCGGCGGAGTGCAGTGTAGAGCTTCTTCGTCGACACCTCACCGGGCTTCATCCCGAAGTCCTCGCCGATTGCGACACGTACCGACGGAGCCATCTGCACCGCAACGACCTTATCCGGATCTGCGATAGCCTTCATGAGATCATTCGAATGATCCTGCTCATAGATGGCACCAACGGGGCAGTGAGTGACGCACTGGCCGCACTTGATGCAGGGGCTTTCATTGAGAGGAAGCTTCGCAGCAGGGCTCATCGTCGTATGATCGCCCCTGCCGATGAACTCAAGCGCATATACGCCCTGAAGCTCCTGGCAGACCTGCACGCAGCGGCCGCACTTGATGCACTTCTCCGGATCGAGAACGATAGCACCGGTCGAGCGATCCTTCTTATCCTCGGCAAGCCTGACCTCGAATGGCTGCTCCCTCACGCCGTACTCGATGGCAAGCTTCTGGAGCTCGCACTTGTTGTTGCGCGTGCAGAGCAGGCATGATGACGGGTGCGTGGACATCGTCAGCTCAAGGATCGTACGCCTTACGTTATACAGATCCTGATCATGCGTGATGATCTTCATACCCTCCGCAGCAGGCGTGGAGCATGCGCGGATGATCTTAGCCGAACCTTCCTGCTTGCAGACGCAGAGTCCGCAGGAGCCGAACGGCTTGAGATCCGGATGATAGCACAAGGTCGGGATCCTGACCCCAGCCTTCCTGGCAGCCTCAAGGACGGTTGTCCCCTCAGCCACCTCAACATCGATTCCCTGTATAGTAAGATGAATCATCGTTAACCTCCTAATGAATCTCGATGGCCGAGAACTTGCATGTATCCTTGCAGACACCGCACTTGATACATACGTTACCGTTGATCTTGTGAGGCTTCTTGACCTCGCCAGAGATAGCTCCTACTGGGCACTTCCTTGCGCAAGCGGTGCATCCGATGCACTTCGACGGATTGATTTCATAGCTTATGAGCTTCTTGCACTTGCCGGACGGGCACTTCTTGTCCACGATGTGGGCCTTGTACTCCTCCGGGAAGTAATGGAGCGTTGAGAGAACCGGGTTCGGTGCAGTCTGGCCGAGAGCACAGAGAGAACCGATCTTCATCGCGTGTGCGATCTGCTCGATCTGCGCTATATCGCTCTCCTCGCCCTTGCCCTGGGTGATCTTCTCAAGGATATTGCAGAGGCTCTTTCCGCCGATGCGGCATGGAGCGCACTTTCCGCAGGA
>CALXKY010000063.1 GCA_944389055.1 uncultured Spirochaetaceae bacterium
GGCTGAGAGCTATGAGGTCTCTGACGACGGACTTACATACATCTTCCATCTCCGCGATGCGAAGTGGAGCAATGGAACGCCCGTCACAGCTGCAGACTTCGAGTACTCCTGGAAGAGGAATGTCGATCCTGAGACAGCATCCAACTACAACTATGAGGCTGTAACGGCAGGTATCAAGAATGCTGAGGCTATCATCAATGGCGAGATGGATCCCGATACGCTTGGCGTAACAGCTATCGATGAGCATACCCTGAAGGTTGAGCTCCAGCAGGTCTGCCCGTTCTTCACGGCAATGCTCATCCGCTGCTCATTCATGCCACTCAATCAGGAATTCGTCGAGGCTCAGGGCGATAACTATGCAAAGACTCCTGATAGCATCATCTCCAATGGTCCGTTCGTACTTGAGAGCTGGGACTATGCAAACAACGTAACTGTCGTGAAGAACGACCTTTACTGGAATGCAGAGAATATCGATATCGATGAGCTGAACTTCGTCACGGTTGCCGATCAGCAGACTGCTGCGATGATGTATTCCAGCGGCGATGTTGACTTTGCTGAGATCAGCGGCGCTCTCATCGACCAGTATGAGTCGGATCCTGGTTTCTCCAAGGTCCTCGAGGTCCATGTTGCATACCTCATGGCCAACAACAGCGTCCCTGCGCTCCAGAACAACAACTTCAGGAAGGCACTCGCCCTTTCATACAGCAAGGAGGATATCGCTGACAAGGTCATGAAGAATGGCGCTATGGCAGCTAACTACCTTGTAGGCTGGAAGTGCGGCATCGGTCCCGACGGAAAGGATTTCAGGGAGACAAGCCCGGAGTTCCTCAACTACAATCCTGAGCTTGCCCGTGAGTACTGGGAGAAGGCAAAGGCTGAGCTTGGTGTCGATTCCGTCACCCTCGAGCTTACGCACTATGATGACGACGTATCCGTCGCTGTCTCCGAGTTCATCGCTGCAAGCGTCGAGCAGAACCTTCCTGGCGTGACGATCGTTCTCGATACGCAGCCGAAGAAGAATGCTATCGCAAAGGGCGAGGCTGGTGATTTCGAGCTCTTCCTCTTCAGGTGGGGACCGGACTATGCTGACCCGCTCGCATTCCTTGAGCTCCTCAGGACCGGGAATACGAACAACTGGGGCGGATACTCCAACCCTGAGTACGATGAGATCATCGACAGGACGAAGACCGGAGATCTCGCAGCAGATGCTGAGGGCAGATGGGCAGAGCTCAAGAGGGCAGAGAAGATGCTCCTTGAGGAGGATACGGGTGTCATGCCGGTTTACCAGAACGGCCTTGGCGCTCTCATCAACCCCGATGTCACCAACCTTGACGTCAGGAACATCGGAACGACCTATAACTACAGAATCGTTACTATCAACGACTGATCGCCATTGGCGGCTTACTCAGGTGAAGGTGGGGGACTGTTTCCCCGCCTTCACGTTTTTTACCAGCAGAAGAGAGAGGTAATCAGAATTGGCTAAATACATCATGAAGCGTATTGCGCTGGCGGTTGTCACGCTTTTCGCAATCACGTTCCTGCTGTTTCTCCTCATGGAGTTCCTCCCCGGCTCTCCTTTCAATGATGAGAAACTCAATGAAACCCAGAAAGCCCTTTTGTTCGCGAAGTATGGTCTTGATAAGCCATTCTTCACACGGTTCTTCATATATCTAAAGAATCTTATCCACCTTGATTTCGGTGTCTCATACGTCATAACGATAGATCTTCCTGTGAGGACGATGCTTGCAACGCGTCTTCCTGTAACGATAAGGATAGGACTCCAGGCAATGATCCTCGGCGTGCTGATAGGCCTGATACTCGGAATCATCGCGGCGCTTAAGAAGAATTCAGCCATTGATACCACGGCAACCGTCGTTTCGGTCCTTGGTTTCAGTGTTCCTGCATATGTTTTCGCGTTGCTGCTTGTATACTTCGTGGCCTTCCGGCTGCAGTGGCTTCCGATCCGCTACAATGCCAGGCAGCCCTTCATATCGAGCATACTGCCGACGATATCGCTTTCGATGTACATCATCGCGACGATGGCACGCTATGCGAGATCTGAGATGATAGACTGCCTCAATACGGACTATATCCTCCTTGCCAAGGCAAAGGGTGTCACGCAGCCAAGAGTCATCAGACGTCACGCGCTCCGCAACACGCTTGTGCCCATCATCACGGTCGTGGCACCGCTCACGGTCGGCATCATCACCGGTTCGGTCGTCATCGAGCAGATCTTCGGCGTCCCCGGGCTGGGCCAGCTCCTGCTTCTGGGCGTCACGAACAATGACTATAACGTCATTTCCGCTGTAGCCCTTGTCTACAGCTTCCTTCATATCGTCATCATGCTCGTAGTAGATATCCTCTACGGCATCATCGATCCGAGAATCAGGGTCGCAGGAGGTGAGAAATGAGCGAGCATGTCTTTACTAGCGTAACTGATGTGGATCTTACACCGGAGGAGCTTGCTGAGCTTAAGCTTGTCAACGAGTCCCCTGATGAATTCGAGGCAAAGGATACATATGAGGTCACGGGATTCTGGACCGATGTCTTCGCACGCCTTCGGAAGAACAGGGGCGCGATCGTCGGCTTCGCGCTTATCGCGATTATAACGCTCCTTGCTGTTTTCGTTCCTCTCTTCTCATCCGTTACATACAAGGATGCGAATATCGATCACGCATACCTTCCACCGAAGGTGCCTGTTCTCGAGAAGCTCGGCATCCTTGATGGCATCGATGAGAATGGCGTTGATCTCTATGCTGAGGCAGGCCTTCCTGATGGCACCTACTATCTCTTCGGCACCGACAGCATGGGCCGCGATATGTTCGTCAGGCTCTGGAACGGAACGAGGATCTCTCTTCTGATGGCGCTCCTTGCAGTTCTTACCGATCTTATAATCGGTATGTCCTACGGACTCGTATCTGGATACTTCGGCGGGAAGGTCGACTTCCTGATGCAGAGATTCGTCGAGGTCCTCAACGGTATTCCGAGCCTTGTCATCATCACGCTCTTCGCGCTTGTGCTCAAGCCGGGCATGATCTCGATCATCCTGACGCTTATGATCACGGGATGGATCCCGATGAGCAGGGTGTGCCGTGCTCAGGTCCTGAAGCAGAAGGAATTCGAGTACGTCCTTGCGTCCCGTGTCCTCGGCTCATCGAACAGGCATATCATATTCAGCGAGATCGTACCGAATGTTCTCGGACAGGTTGTCATCATGAGTATGTTCAGCATCCCGAGCGCTATCTTCACCGAGTCGTACCTTGCATTCATCGGTCTCGGCGTAAGAGCACCGATGGCCTCGCTCGGATCGCTTGTCAGCACCGGATACAAGTCATTCCTTGCATATCCGTATCTTGTCATCATCCCTATCATCGTCCTCGGTACGCTGATGGTCAGCTTCAACCTCTTTGCAGATGGCCTCAGGGATGCATTCGACCCGACCATGAAGGAGATGTGATATGGCTGAGGAAACAAGGGAAAGAGTACTTTCAATACGCGATCTGGATATTTCCTTCGATACCTCAAACGGTACGATGAATGCCATCCGTGGCGTGCGTCTCGATCTGTATAAGGGCGAGACCATAGCAATCGTGGGTGAGAGCGGCAGCGGCAAGTCTGTCACCGCAAAGGCGATCATGGGCATCATGGCCAAGAACCAGCACATCAACGGCGGCAGCATCATGTACTCATACACCGATGATGAAGGCAGGAAGGAAACGCTGGATATAACGAAGATGAGCGAGGATGAGGTGAGGAAGACGATCTGCGGCAAGCATATCGCGATGGTATTCCAGGATCCTATGACTTCTCTCAATCCGACGATCACGATCGGAAAGCAGATCATGGAGGGTATGGTCGATCACTACCATTACTCGAAGGAAGAGGCCAGGAAGAAGGCTATCGAGCTTCTTGACGATGTCGGTATCGTCGATCCGGAGAAGCGTTTCGGACAGTATCCGCATCAGCTTTCAGGCGGAATGAGGCAGCGTGTCGTCATTGCAATCGCGCTGGCATGCAATCCTGACATCCTCATATGCGATGAACCGACGACCGCTCTCGATGTCACTATCCAGGCAAAGATCCTCAACCTCATAAAGGATCTGCAGAAGAAGAAGGATCTCTCCGTGATCTACATCACGCACGATCTCGGCGTTGTGGCCCAGGTTGCTGATTATGTCGCTGTCATGTATGCAGGACGCATCGTCGAGAAGGGCAGCGTTGATGAGATCTACTATGACCCGAGGCATCCATATACATGGGGACTTCTGTCATCGATGCCCGATCTCTCGACGAATACCCCGAGGCTCTTCGCTATCCCGGGCAACCCGATAAACCTGCTCAATCAGGTGAAGGGCGATGCCTTCGCTGCCCGCAACCCATATGCGCTGCAGCTTGATTTCGAGAAGCAGCCGCCGATGTTCAACGTCGGAGGCAAGCACCGTGTAGCGTCATGGCTGTGCCATCCTAAGGCGCCGAAGGTGGAGATGCCGCACTCGCTGAGAGTGAAGATCGACAATATGCTCAAGGAGGTGAATGCGTATGGCAAGCAGTGAGATCCTTCTGGAAGTGAAGAACCTGAAGCAGTATTTCAGGACAAGCAGGACCTATACCGTGAAGGCTGTGGACGACATCTCCTTCAATATCTTCCGCGGCGAGACCTATGGCCTCGTTGGCGAGAGCGGCAGCGGCAAATCCACGACGGGAAGGGCTATCATCAGGCTCTATGATCCGACGGGCGGCAGCATCAGGTTCAGGGGGCATGAGATTGCCGGAAACCTCACGAAGGATGAGAAGGCTGATCTGAGGAACAACATGCAGATGATCTTCCAGGATCCGATGTCATGCCTCAATGCCCGCAAGAAGGTCATTGATATCGTGGGCGAGGGACTCGATGCCCACCATGCATACTCAAGCAAGGCAGAGCGGAAGGAGAAGATCATCCGTATCCTTGAGAAGGTAGGCCTTACAGAGGAGCAGGCTACAAGGTATCCGCATCAGTTCTCCGGAGGACAGAGGCAGAGAATCGGAATCGCGAGAGCTCTCGTCATGCAGCCGGAGCTTGTGATCGCAGATGAGTGCATCAGTGCCCTCGATGTCTCCATTCAGGCGCAGGTTGTTAACCTCATGAGGGATCTGCAGGAGGAGATGGGAATCACATACCTCTTCATCGCGCACGATCTCTCGATGGTCAAATACATCAGCGATCATATAGGAGTCATGCACAATGGGCATATCGTGGAGAGCGGAACCACCGAGGATATCTTCTCTTCCCCGCTTCATCCATATACCCAGTCGCTGCTTTCCGCGATTCCAGAGCCTAATCCGGAAGCTGCCAAGTACAAGAAGCATGTGCACTACAACGCTAAGGAAATGGGCGTTGACTATACGAAAGGCAAGCTCTGGGATGTATCGGAGAGCCATAAGCTCCTTGCTACTGAAGAGGAGTACAGCAAGTGGTGCAGAAAGCACTGAAAGTGCAAAAGGAGTAGATGATGTATAAAGGATCTATCTTCGAGGACCTCAGGAATGGTCAGGTGATTTCCCCGTGTATCTGGGACTGCTTCTCGCTCAAGGCTGTCGAGAAGACAGGGTTCAGGTGCGCTCTCGTCAGCGGAGCTGCGGTTGCCGCCAATGCAATCGGGCTTCCTGACATCGGCCTCATGACGTTCGATGAGCTTCTGTGGGTCACCGAGCGCATCGTCAAAGCCGCTGATATCCCCATTCTCGTGGATGCGGATGAAGGCTATGGCGACAGCCCGATCAATGTCTATCACAATATCTCAAGGCTCGTCGATGCCGGCGTCAAGGGCTTCACGCTCGATGACGGAATGGGAGTCAGGGGCTATACGCGTCTCGAGGAGAGCTTCAAGACAGGAAAGAAGCCCTATGACGTCCAGGATACGGATAAGTGGCTTGCTAAAGTGAAGGCAGCGCTCGATGCCATAGATGGCACGGACTGCGTCTGCATCGCGAGAACGGAATGCCTTCCTGTCCTCGGTTTTGATGCAGCTATCGAGAGATGCCAGAGGGCTGTGGATATCGGAGCACCGATGACGCTTATCAACAGGATCAGCACTCTCGAGGAGTGCAGGATCGTAGGTGAGAGGGTCGGTGGCTGGAAGATGTATCCGGACATTACGGTGGATCAGAATGGCAAGAGCGTCGTCTCCTGCGATGATATCTATCCGTACGGATTCAACTATGTCACGATGCACTATCTTGAGAAGGGTGCCATGTGGGGCATGATCGATTACGGCAAGCATAATTTTGCCGCAAGGAACACCGAGTATTCCTACAACCATGATATGGGCGGATACACGCGTGAGGAGATCAGGAGCTTCCTCGGCACCAATGAGAAGGAATGGCTCGAGATGGAGCGTGATTTCTATGCAGGTGTCCTGAAGAAGTAACAGAGATAAAGCTTACCCCCTGGGCATGTGCTCTTCCCGAACCGGAGGAGCCATGCCCTTTCTTTTTCGGCACTCAGATGGATTTCACTGTTTTTTCATGCAGAATCAGGAGCTTCCAAGGCGTTTCAGTTGACTTGATATGCTGCCGGAGAGAAAATCTGTATGAAGGGGTTTTCCCTCTTATAGGAGTCTTTCAGATGAAGAAAGCAATCATATTTCTCTCTCTTCTGCTCTCTGCAGGCATGGTTTTTGCTGGGGGGGGTATTTCTCGGTAAGCCTCAGTCCTGAGGCGATTCTCGGAACATGGAATTCATCGGATGGCAATGTCGCGGAGATTGATTCCGGAGATTACATGACCATGGGCGGTTCTCTCGGGATCTCGGCCGGTTATGAGTTCGGAGGCTGGTTCGGCCTCGGTGTCAGCACAGGTGCTGGTTACAACGGCTCGAAGCTTGACGCCTATGACGGTCTGATAACGGTTCCTGTGATGCTTGAAGCCGTATTCGCTCCGTCCATAGGGGATGTGCGGATCCCAGTAAGGCTTGCTGCAGGCGGTTATGCGCAGTTCCTCGGAAACACGTACGCTCTCGGTCCTGCATTCGCACTCTCTGCGGGTTTCCTTGCGGATGTGAGCAGTTCCGTTTCCATTGGATACACGGTGGGTGCGGAGCTTTTTATGCAGTACGCGAAAAACGGGGACGTATCGTATCAGGTGGATCTGATGCCGATATCCCTTGTGACAGTATGCAGGTTCTGAGGAGGGGAAGATGAAAAGAATAACGATAGTGCTTCTTGCAATGATGGCCGTACTGACCGGATGTGACCTTGTCATGTCGGATGGAACTCTCTTCGGAACTATCGAGGAGGAGAATGCGGCTGGAATCGCCAATGGTTTTGCTGGAGGAAACGGAACCGCTGAGAACCCGTATCTTATCAGCAGCGCAGAGCAGTTCCGCATCATCGGAACCGAGGATTTCCAGAATGAGCTCCTGAAAGGCGAGAACGACGATCTGTATTTCAGGCTTACCTCCGATATAGACCTGAGCAATCAGGAAGGCTATGTCGCTGAAGTTTTCTCCGGAACGCTCGATGGAGATGGGCACACGATCTATGGCAGCAATGACATGCCGTATATCTTCTATTATTATCTGGAAGACACGACATTCTGTAACCTTAATATTGAATTTGCTGACAGTAATATTTCCAGATTGTTTGTCTATCCTCTGCTGTGTGTGGAGAAAGATGGCAACAACTACATTTACGATAAAGCAGAACTGAATCTCGTGATGGATAATGTTGACTTCGTTGCCTCCTCAAATGGATTCTATCCTGTAGATGACAGCAACTTCGCATTCTATGTACCAAATGGCGTAGCGAACCTGGATCTCTATTGTGATGGAGCTTATATCTTGTCTTACTTGGGCAAAGTGTCAACGGCAAACGTGGATAATCTTTCTTATAAGATTGAATTATCTGATTGTGATGTTTCCGGTAATTTCATTGGTGGGTTTGGCGGATCCGGTGCTGCAGTATTTACGAGTGGCCAGTTCGGCGGCGCAGAAGTGAACATGGCAGATTGTTCTTTTGATGGATCTTTTGTCGGACTGAATGTCAGTCTTCTTATAGCAAATGGATCAGGGTGTGATGGTTCGGAAGTTACAGCTGATAATGTGACAGGCAGCACGATTTATCCGTACTCGGACAATTCATCATTATATTTTGCTGTAAGCACCCCATCTTCTTTCTCCGGGATGATTCCTGGCGTAACGGGAACATTCGAGAAAAGAGAATTCAATATCACCCTTGAGCCCGGCACAAAGAATTCTGAGCTGAATATTGCAGCAGACGGTGTTACCAATGCAGATAGATATGAGGTTAAGCTTTATCTTCCTTCTATGTACTGGTATACCGATGGTACATATTCAACATATACAGGTATTCCCACAAACTCAAATACTTTTACCATTGCAGGTACTTCTCTTGATGATATTGAGAATCTTTATGCTGCAAAGGTTATTTCAAAAGCAGAGGCTGACAGAGCTGGCATAACTGCAGAGTGGGATTCATCGAGGCGTTCAGAAGAAGGACTCATGTATTCTTTCGTTGAGAATGATGGTCAATGGTATCTTGTGATAGATTATGAGGAAGCAGGCTTGTACAGGTTGTATACCAAAGATGGATTCCAGTCCGATCTTGATTACAGTGGATATATGAAGAAAGTAGTTGTTATTGCGACGGATTCTTCTGGAAGTGCTGTTGGCGTTGGCTATGCTTCTATAGTTTGATCTTGCTATTCTGTCTGGGGGGCTTTCTTAAAGGCCCCCCTTTGTTCAGGTTGTATTTGGTGAAAAAGAAAATCCCAGCATTCAATGCTGGGACCGATCGCCTTTTCTCGCACCCTTTTCCTGAGGGCAGCCGTCAGAGTGCGCGTCCAGAGACAGGCATTAGTGGAATGAGGCCTTATCTCCTTCACCTTACCGGATGTGGGCCGGTTCTGGGGCGTTCTATCGAAGGCTATTACCTTGAGTAGTACTCGACAACGAGCTGGTCGTTGACCTGTACCGGGATCTCGTTCCTCTCAGGGAGCCTTGTGAGCTTTCCGGAGAACTCGTCGGTGTTCTTCTCGTAGTAGGGAAGATTGAATGCGGGATGACCAAGGAAGCAATCCTTGAAGTGCTCATTGTTCCTTGACTTCTCCTTGAGGGAGATGACGTCACCTACGCTGATCTGGTATGACGGGATGTCGACCTTCTTTCCGTTGACGAGGATGTGTCCGTGCGTAACGAGCTGGCGTGCAAGCCTGATCGAGTTGCCGAAACCGATGCGGTATACAGCAGCATCAAGCCTTCTCTCGAGATTGATGACGAGAGCATCGCCTGTGTTCATGCTGGACTTGAGAGCCTTGTCGAAGTACTTGCGGAGCTGCTTCTCGAGAACGCCATAGTAAGCCTTGAGCTTCTGCTTCTCAGTCAGCTGCCTGCTGTAATCTGTAGGCTTCTTCCTCTTTGCGAAGGCAGGAGAACCCGCCCTGTCCATTGCTTTGGGGTGTCCACATACATTAACCCCGAGCCTTCTGCACTGCTTGAATCTAGGACCTGTGTACCTTGCCATAGATTTTACCCTCCAGTAAACAAGTGTCAGTTTTAGTATTGCGCTGTGTCAGCACAGCAGCATTAATCTACGCCACCGGAGGGGCTTGTGTCAATCCTCGCACGAGCAAGCAGTTAACGCCAGCTTACGGAGAAATCCACAGGTGTATTGAGGAGGAGAAAATCGATGACGGGGAAGGTGAGAAGCGCCGTGCTGCTGTCCTCTGCAATGCCTCCGCTTACCTCTGTTATCGTTCCAGGAACGTGGATTCTGATCATTATCCTGCCGCTGCGTATGGCTTCTGGTCCATCCTCGCCCAGGACGAAGCCGATCATCTCAAGGTACTCATCCTCTGTCATTCCATTGCAGTACTCCGGTCCGTACACCTCAAAATTGGGATCTGACAGGAATGGCACCATATCCCGGAGCTCCGCATAGTTCTCTATGCCGAGATGGAAAGTGAGGCTTGTGCTGCCGGCTCTGAGAAGGGACTGGTTCCCTGCACCGTATGCCATGAGGAATTCCATGATGGAATCATAGGTGAAGCTTATGGTATAGCTTTCTCCGTTCTTCTCCCATGAGACATCGGCTGCAGCTCCCGAGGCAATGAGATCCGCTGCATAGCCTGAGACGATGCTTTCCATTGCCGGACCTTCGTCTTCTGGAAGGAATCCTGCAAAGTCCTCGAGAAGATCCGTGAAGAACGGATCGGGATGGATTATGGTTGTGCTTCTTCCTCCGGTTTCCCCTAGTGCAAGATCCTCTGTGATCTGGCAGCCGGATGCAATGATGAGAAGCAGCACTGCTGCAGCGGTCAGTCGTCTCATGATATGAGGATAAGCCATCAGCCGTTGCAGGGCAATCGTGCCCGATGGTGTAGACAAAGATATTCATTCAATGCTATTAAGGAGAAAAATGACAAAAAAAGCTTTAATTGTTAGTTATCTCCTGCTTCTTGCAGGATATTTATATGCCTCATCACTTACCGCTTCCGCAGAAGGAGGTCCCTCTTCCATCAGGATTTCCTGGAACGGGACCGATGGCGCAGTCTATTATGATGTCTATGCCGGCGAGCGTTTTCTTGCCAGGCTGGATGCCTCTTCGCGTTCATATACCGCGGAGAATCTCCCTTCTGATACCTCTTTCCATTTCTCCGTCGCCGCAAGGAATGGGGAGAATGAAACGCTTTCTTCGGCATTCGTCACGGCTTCGACTACCTCATGGGATGGCATCTATGAATGGGAGAACAGGACAAGGCGTACCAATGGCGGCAAGGTTGAGCGCATCCGCATGCGGGTTGAGACCGTGAGCGATCCGGCGGCTGGGCAGTACCATAATATATATATGATTGATGAATCGGGGCAGGAGGTGCGTGTATTCCAG
>CALXKY010000064.1 GCA_944389055.1 uncultured Spirochaetaceae bacterium
CATTCTCATAGCCTTCAAGGTAGTGATTATAGTAATACTCATACTCCGGCATCCTCCTTCTCGCTTCGATGATACCCTTCGTTATATCAGCTTCATCGGTACCGTCTGCCGCAAAGACATGCCCTATGTTTCCTCCTCCCATGCCCGACGGAAGGTGCCACATTCCAGGAAGGCTCGTATCCTTTACAGAGAAGACATTGTCCTCAAATGCCTTCTTGAGGTTGCGGTTATCAGGATCCTCTCCGACTATCACCACAGCCCTATCCCAGTCTATGCCATTCCAGAGGGTGCAGAGCGTCGCAGGCATCATCCTTCCGTCCTTGTCACCTTTTACCGTCTCAGCCCCTGCCATGACGGAAAGTGTGGCATCTCCCGTGCAGTCGATATATACCTTAGCCTCGACTGCGAAGAGATTCTCATGCCCATGAAGGATGACGGAGGTTATCCTTCCGTTATCGCTCTCTACACCGATAAGACTCGTATCAAAGAGGAAATCTGCTCCGCTTTCAACCATCATATCATCATAGATCCTCTTCAGTTTCTCGATGTCGATCGAGTGCTCGATGATACTATAGTCGGCCTCATGGCCATAGAGCGCATCGAAAACCTCCCGTCCGATTCCCCCTGCAAGGAAATTAACGCCATCTGAAAAGCGCATGAATGCAGGAACGGATGAAAGCGAGGCGGCTCCTCCGAAGCACTGACTCTTCTCCGCGAGAAACACACTTGCTCCCATTCTGGAAGCTGTCACCGCCGCGGCAAGACCGCTGGGTCCGCCTCCAGCGATGAACACATCGACCTGTTTTCTTACAGGTATATTCCTCTGAAACGATAGCTCTTTCATGTTTTCCCTCCATTTTTTCCTTCAAAAAGCTTATCAATGCGTAAAAAGAACGCATTCATGTCATCCTCACTGAGTTTCCTCGTTCTCACCAGATATATGTAATCATAGAAATTCGGCATCCAGGGCAGAGAGAGCATCTGCTCTGCAAAACGGTGTGCTGCGATTTCGCTCGTGCGCATCACCCTCGATTTTCTCTCATGGGAAAAAAGCTTCCAGATCCTGACGGAATCAAGAGAGTCGCTCACATATGCCCGCTCCTTCTCCTCAATCACATGAAAGAGCTCATGGAAAAGATGCATGTTCAGCACGGTATCAGCATCAAGTGCTTCGAAATCTTCCCATGCGCTCTCCATCGCAAGCAGATCAAGGCTCTCCCTGTAGACGATTATCCTGGTTCTGCCGTTCTCAGTCAGTGTCTGCGCTCTGAGAGAGACGCCAGCTATCTTTGAGCTTTTCTCCTCTATGGCAATCGGAACGCCAAGCTCCTCTGCAAGCTCTGATGCGCTCATACCGGAAAATCGCCTCGCTGCCTCATAACCTGCATTCATCGAGCCATCCACATAGTAGCGGTATCTCTCTTCCGGAATCTTAGAGAAAACAGCATCAGCATACAGCTCGGCAAACGCAAGAACATCATCAGATGGAATCACTGCTCTCACCTATATGCAACTGCAAGGATCTCATCATCCTCTCCAAGATACTCAGTCTCCATCTCAAGAAGAGAGATTACCTGATCCGCAGTCTGCAGGCTTGAGAGATCGAGAACCTTCTCCCTGTAGAATGTGAAGATTCTCGGAATGCTCGCATTGGCATCCGAATACGTTGTGTTCTCATCCATGAAAGCCTTGAAGATGGTACTGATCTCAGAACGGTGGAACTTCGTGCACTGTGCGCCGCTCTTTCTGAGCCTTACAGTTCCCTCCCTGTCAATTACACAGAGGCTGGTCTGTTTCCTTCTGACAAGGCCGAAGAACATCTTCCGGATATCATCTCCAGCAAATATCCTCCATCGTCCGGCTTCCAGGACGAGGCTGACCTGATCTTTTCCCAGATTGAGGGCCTCGGATGCTATCACGGCAAGCTCTGCAGGCGGCAGATCCTTTTCTGAAAGATTCTTCTGTCTCAGCTCAGTCGCCCCGGTCGCGATTGCTCTCAGAAGATTCTTCTGCATATCGACCTCTATAGTGACGTCAACCGTTGCCTCATTAGCACCGGAACGGACGATCTTCTCGATAACTTCTGCCCTTATCTTCTTTATGTCATCCTCAGTCGGGGATACTACTGTTCTCTCAACCTGTTCCCTTACCATCGCGAGAGCGACTCCGATTGTTGAGATATATGGAGCATTCATTGCTATGCGTGCCTTGAATCCCATGCTCTCCGCCAGTGAGAATGCAATGACTGCGCCGCTTCCGCCTCCTCCGACAAGGGTTATGAAGTTCCTGTCAAGCTCATAATCTGCGATGAGCTCATCTATGACAGGCCTGAGCGTTCTGATGGCAGCATCCATCACAGATCTGGCACATTCACCGGCGCTCTTTCCAATAGCTTCACCGAAAGCCTCCCATGCTGCCCGGTTGACACTCTGATTACCATAGGCATAATCCCCTTCAGGGACATATCCCAGGATGTTTGCAGCCCCAGCAAGCGTCATTGAATAGATTTCTCCATTTTTCGTACGAAGTGCCGCATACTCGCAGGGATCATCAGGACGCGGACTTATGAGCTCAAGGGCTGCACCAGAGAAATCATCATCAGCAAAGCACTCATACTTCAACCCTGCTATATGCGCGCTCCTCGGACCGACATTTGCGATTTCGTGCGATGAAGGATTCATCCGGATCATGCTTCCGCCTGCAATACCCAAGGTGCGTACGTCAAGCGACTGCAGATATGTCTTATGCCCTCCTACCTGAGCGTACTTTATCATGACCTTGCCATTCTTGATGACGGATATATCGATGCTCGTGCCTCCGACTTCCAGGAATATTCCATCTGAGACCTTCTCATACATCAATGCGCCTGCGACTCCTGCCGCCAGACCGGAAAGCATTGTCAGAATCGGACGTTTCCGAACCTCTGCTATGCTCATGACGCCGCCGTCACAGCGCATTATCATGAGGTCGGTCTTGATATTCGTCTCCTTTACTGCTGACTCAGTCATGTCTGCTGTCTCGATCATCTTCGGGATGAGGCTTGCGTTCACAACCGCAGTACGGGTTCTCATCTTGAGCCCGTAGAGCTGAGATATCTCATGTCCGCATGTAGCATAAAGCCCCTTTTGATTTGCCCTCTCTGCAACAAGAAGCTCGTTTGCGTTATTGTCCACACCGTATGCTTCCGAGGCAACGATGACCTCCGCTCCCTTTCCCGCAAGTTCATCGAGCGCCCTATCTATCTTCTCTGCTGAAATTTCCTTTGAATCTATGAACGCATGATCGCTTTTAAGATACTTTCCCTGTGCAAGTTCGATGTTTCCTATATTGGTCTCCGTGCGGGCGCCTCTTGCATCGAATCCTGTTCCCATTCCCACGACTCCGACATGCGCCACATCTCCTTCCAGAAGGGCATTGGTCGCCTGCGTGGTTCCATGAGCGATGAATATGACATCATCAGGATCTATTCCGTTTTGCTCTATCAGATCGGAGATGATCCGGACCACCCCGATAGCGACGCCCTCTTCATGGGTCGTAGGTATCTTCTTCTTTGCGACTATATCATATGTCTCATTATCGATGATGACGGCATCAGTAAACGTACCGCCGACATCGATACCTATACGGACCTTTCTGCCCATTATATCCTCCATTTAAAAAAACCGGCCCCGTGAGAACGGGACCAGATTGTTCTCTCTGATGGATCAGAATACCAGGAAGCTTGCAAGGATGAGGCCTGCAAATGTAGAAATGGCAAGCCAGACGATGGTCTTCTTTGTAAACTCGTTCACATCAGTCTTGGTAAAATCAGAGACCCATACATTATGGCTGTTCGTCGGATCGCACACGGCCTGGAGATTGCTGTCCATGCGCAGTGCAAGCATTGCAGCAACCGGATTCATGCCGCTTGCAGCCAAGAGGGCTGCGATACCGCTTCCAAGCCCGAACATATTAAGTGGTCCACGATAAATGGCAAGCGGTGAGAGGAGGCCGAAGATGAGAACATATGTGATCGGTGATGAAGGAATCATGGCACTGATCACAGGTGAAAGAATCTGGGATACCTGCGGCGAGAGAACAGCCTGAAGCGTCATACCGATTCCGATAAGCAGAGCCAGTGCTCCGCTGGCATCCTGAAGACCTTCAATGAAGGCACCGGATACAACCTGAACACACTTCTTCGGTGTCGCAAGAATGATCGTACATACGATTCCGATAAGAATCGCAGGCGTAATCGGAAGAGAGAATGCGAATACGAGGACGACAGGGATAAGCGGGCTTATGAGTGCGATTGTGCGCACATTCTGAACACCTGCCTGATCAGCTGCAGACGGCATCGCCCATGCTTTCGCTTTTGTCTTGTCCTTTCTGATGAACACATAGAGCATCGCGGCACAGACGATGATGATGGGAATTGCGCTTACCCATGAATATGATGTGACGACATCCATCGAAAGTCCGAGAGCATCCCCGTATACCGCAAGCGTTCCGAGGTGGAATGTGACACCGATAGCATTCGCGAAGAGAAGCACGAGACCGCTGACCATCGGGCTGAGTCCTGTTGAGATCATGATCGGGATGATGATCGTACCGACAAGAATGACCATTCCGATTCCGCTTGATGCAGAAAAGATGATTGAACATACGGCGAGAAATACGAAGGCCGTTGCCATCGGCTTGTCACCGGCAAGCTCAGCCGCCTTGCGGATGATGGTGTGAGTAACGCCTGATTTCGTCATGACCTTTCCGAACCATGCACCCATGAAAAGAGCGCCCATGCCGCTTGCCATCCTCATCGTTCCTGCCTCAAGAATATTCTGAGCGATGGTAAAGTCCGCCACACTTGAGATGAACGGAACACCAGCGACAGCGGCAATTGCAATTGCCAGCAGCGGAAGCGCCAGAATCGTCGGGAGCTTTCGAGTCATCATCAGGATTACACTGACGATGAAGATAAGAAGAATCAAAATAGCCTGAAATGTCTGCATGGCAGACTCCTCCTAATGTTGTTTATTTGCCTTCATGAGCGAGAATGTAAGGATCTTTCAAGCCCTCATTCAGACAATCCAGCATTCACATCTGGCAATCATGCTATAACGACTTTCACGAGCTGTCAAATTTTTTGAAAATTATTTTTAGAAGGAATCTTATCATTCAACGAAAAACAGGCAAATAACACGGATTTTTCACTTTTATCTTATTTATTGTTAGTTAAATGTCCGGTAAATACAGTCGGTCTGGAAAAAATTTTCATCAGCTTTCAGAATTCTCAGGAATTGTGATAGGATAACATCATGAATGCAGCAGGCGACTCCGTTGAACAGAGAAAAATCTCCCCGGTCATATCGAAGATAATCTCAATGCAGATAAGCTTCACTATGAGCGAATCCGAGATTGCTCAGTATGTGATCCGTCAGCCTGAAAAGGTGATAAACAGCACTATCACAGCTGTTGCAAAACATACGGGTACATCCGAAGCAAGCATAAACAGATTCTGTAAGAAAATAGGCTACAAAGGCTTCAACGGCTTCAAGATCGCTCTCGCCCAGGAAACATTCTACAACTCGATAAATGCCCAGAATGAGGAGACCGGGAACGAAGGTGAGATCTCCTCGATCATGCACGACTATGTAAACATGCTCATAAACAGCACAGCAATGCAGGATGAGGAGGTCCTTGACGAGGCCATCACAGCACTTGAGAATGCTGAGAACATCTACATCCTCAGTTTTGACAACACGCGAATCGTCGCAGAAGATCTGATATACAAGCTGGATATGATCGGCATACATGCAGTGGATGTTCATATGGCAAGCAGCATACAGACATTCTGCTCTCTTGTAAGCGACAAGGACATTATAATCGTAATCGTTCCAACGATTCTCCTGAAGGACATCTACCGGGCTGTGACGGTGTGCAAGGACCGGGGCGCGAAGATAATCGCCGTAACAAGCTATGATTCTCCCAAACTGGCAAACCTGGTCGATTTCAAATTCGTCACATCCGACAAGATAACGGCAAAGAATGCCATCGGGCTATCGAATAATATGGCATTCCTCTATATCACCGATATCATCTACTGCAAGCTCCTGAACAGAAACAAGGCACTGCAGCAGAAGAAAATGGCTGTCGATGCTATGCTGAATGACCAGCTTCATATCGAGCATTACATGCTTGAATACTAAGAAGATTGCCATGCTGCAGACAGAGAGCATGCTGAAATGATTCGGTGAATCGTCCTTCGTATATCTTCACTCCGGAATCAGGGGCATTTTGCCTGTCTTTCGGAATGAATATCGACTTACTGAAAGCTGACCACACTTCTCATCGCTCTATCTGTTCCAAGTCAAATTACTTAACACAGTATCATTCAGCTTCAAGCTCCTTGATTACATGCCAGTAACCAGACTTCGTTGAGCCAATACGCTCAAGATAGCCATTTTCTCTCAGCCATTCGATGTCTCTGTAGATTGTTCTGTCTGTTACTGACAATTCTGACTACAGCTTTTCTACAGTTGCTTCAGGGTTGGCTTTCAGAAACTCAATCAAATGTTTTTTTCTGGAATGAACAGAATCTTCAGTACCAGCAGAAGGACCTTGATTTTCATCAGACAATCTGACATTTATCCTGACATCATCCCTATTTTTACTGACATCTATCCTGACATCGTTGCTATTTATCCTGCCATTGGACTCATCACCTTCTGTCAGTTTATCCATCTGGGCAAGTACCTTCCGGTAGTCAACAACAGAATCGTTGCTCAATGCTTTGTATTTATGTATAGAGCCCATTAAAAATGCCGAAGGCATCCTCCGGCTTATGGCGGGGACTCGCCCCTGTCCGGCTTGGTATCCGGCCTGGCTATAATATAGCATGAAACCTGTTCTTCGTCTCCATGCATATAGAGCCGGGGCAACGAGGGCTATTGCCCCAGTTAAAGCAAAAGCTCCCTTTTCGGGAGCCTTCTGAGTGCCGCCTCCAGGAATCGAACCAGGGACACAAGGATTTTCAGTCCTTTGCTCTACCAACTGAGCTAAAGCGGCATTGCGTTTACTGCAACAGAGAAGAAATTAGCAGGTTTGGAAGATATATGCAAGAGGTTTGGGAAAAACGGAAAGAGGTTTTCTCATCCCGTTTTCCGTTCGTCTTTCTTTCTGAAAAGCATCATGCCTATCAGAGCAGTCAGGGGAGTCACAAGCACGATACCGAATGAACCCGCGAGCGTCTGCAGTATCTCCGAAGCGATTGACTTGGATGCGAATATATTCTGTATCGGCGTAGCCTGTGCCATATAGACCATCATAAGCGTGAGATAGCTTCCCATGTACGCAAGGAGAAGGGTTGTTATCTGAGTACCTACTCCGGCTTTTCCGACTTCCATCGCTGAATGGAAGAGCTCCTTCTGCGTCGTATCAGGAGCGTGCTCCCTCACCTCCCACATAGCTGCAGAGACATCGATGGAGAGATCCATGATGGCACCGCCCGCGGAGAGGCACACGACACCGGAGAAAAGGGATGTGAGATCGAGATCCATGAATCCGCTGTAGAGAATGGATTCACTCATCTCAAGAACCGAGCCGTGTATCCTCAGATACCATGTCATGAATACCGAGATAAGCACTGTTATGACCATCGCGCATACAGAGCCGAGTATTGCAGCAAGGCTGCGGCGGTTTATGCCTGAGACCATCGGAAGGGTGACAAGCGTCAGGAGTATCAGCGTGGCGGTACACATGAGAAGCGGATTCATGCCACGGAGTATCGAGGGAATGAGGAGCTTCCAGATCGAGAGGAAAGCAAAGACGAATGAGAGAACCATCCTCAGTCCTCTCAGCCCGCTGAATGCAATGAGAGCGGCAACGAATACCGCTGCGAGCAGGACTTCCCTGCCCTGGCGGTAATAATCAATCATGTTGATGAAGATCGGGTTATCATCGGCATCCCGCTCTATCAGCACCCATGCGATATCCCCGGGAACGAAGACCTTATCATCCTTAAGACTGCCAGAGAGCAGGTTGATGCCATCCATTTCAAGCCCCTTGTGCTCCCCTGACAGGATACGAACACGGCATCGCTGATCGCCTGTACGGAAAAGCCCTGTCTGGATGATCGTGCTGTCATCGGTCGACAGGACCTCTGCCTTGGCGCCGGAGGCATTGACGTATATGCTCCTCTCGAATCCCGTCGGGATGAGTATGAGGATAAGCGATGCGAGGGCAAAAGCCGCGATGAACGCGATATTCTTCCTTCTATCTGATGAAAACATATTGCTGAAAACAGAGAAACGGGGAGGCCGGAGTCTCCCCTTGATGAAATTTCCCATCTTACCTTGCGTCGGTAAGATCCATGAGCTTATGAGCAACTTCCGTATTGTCATATGCTCCGACAAAGAGCTCTGCACCCTCACCGTAAGCATATACAGGTACTGGAAGTCCTGTGTGTGCGTAGCTTGTCCAGCCGATTCCCGCCTTGTTGTTGAGGATGTGAGTAAGCGTTACGCTGATCGGGCTGTATCCGCCATAGAGAAGGGACTCCTCATATCCATCAACGTTGCCGCTCTGATCATCGGCATATGCCTTCTGGAGCTTTGCATACTCATAGTCGTTCATGACAAGCGCCTCGTTTACAGCAGTCTCGCCAGGTGCGACAAGTCCGAAGTACTCCTCGACCATGGCCATCATGTCGTCGAAGGTAAAGGATCCATCAGCCTTGGCTTCCTCGACATAGCTGTCGAACTGGATGTATGAGCACTTCTGGTTGCGGAGGATGTCGAAAGCTGTGTTGTAGCCAGTTGCTGCATAACCGATTGTCATACCACCTGTCTCGTGGTCACCCGTTACGATGATGAGCGTCTCATCCGGATGAGCCTTAGCGAAATCGAGAGCGACTTCGACAGCTTCGTCGAGAGCAAGCGTATCGCTCATGTTCGCAACGGCGTCATTGGCATGACCTGCCCAGTCGATCTTTCCACCCTCAACCATCATGAAGAATCCGGTCTCATTGTAGAGAACATCTATTCCCTTCTTCACGAAATCCTTGAGTCTGAGGGAATCCGCAGGAGCATCGATATCATACGGCATAGCTCCATCGTCCTGAAGGACAGGGCTGTATGCATAGACCTTACCGCTGTCAGCATTGAGGCTGAGGATGGTGTCCTTGTCATTTGTCACAAGGTATCCCTTATCCTCAAGGACCTCGTAGATGGACTTCTCGCCATCATCTGCCTTGTTCACGCTGCCGCCAGCGAAATACTCGAATCCGGAATCTGCCATCTGCAGTCCGATATCATAGTAGTCGTTCCTGGAAGCGATGTGAGCATAGAATGCAGCAGGTGTCGCATGGTTGATCGTGACTGTGGATACGATACCGATCTTCCAGCCCTTGTCATGGAGCATCTCCGCAATCGTCGTGCCAGGAGTGACTCTGTCGACACCCATTCCGATGACGCCGCTGTGAGTCTTGAATCCCGAGGAAAGCGATGTAGCTGTCGATGCCGAATCAGGGCAGAACGATGTCGAATCCTGCGTGTACTGGAGCCCGACTACAGGGAACTGCGTGAATGTGAGTTCCTGAAGCTCCACAAGACCGGACTGATTGCGTCCGTTGTATACCTGTGCGGAATTCGTCTGCGGAGAGCTCATTCCATCTCCGATGAACATGAAAACATACTTTGGCGAAGCATTCTCCGTATAGGCCCTGATGGCGCTCTCGGTTTCCATGCTGCCGGCAGCGGAAACTGCAGAAAGAACGATGAGCAGAGCTGCAAGAACTGCTGTGATTTTCTTCATTTCGGTCCTCCGAATAAAGGAATTTACAGCTGAAACGATACCGGAACGAGGGATATCCATCCGCCTTCCTGCTGTTAGATTGCGGTAAAGATGCAGAGTGCTTCCAGCCGCTTCTGTTAAATCATCCCTATGATGCGCGGCAATCTATGAAATCGATGTTACGGGACGAAAGGCCTGAAATATGCGGCAATCAGCCGCTATTCTTCATGAATAGGCATATCATCTCTTTGCCATTTCAGATAATATTGACATAAAAACCACATACCGGAGGTATCGCATGGAATCAGGCCAGATACAGACGCTGGTGACCATGGTGCTCTACATCGGAGTCGTCATCGGCATCGGAGTCTACTTTGCGAAACGCGCTAATGAGAACTCGGAGAACTATTATCTCGGCGGAAGATCGCTGGGACCGTGGGTCGCTGCATTCAGCGCTGAGGCTTCCGACATGAGCGGATGGCTCCTGATGGGACTCCCGGGACTTGCATACTGGACAGGACTTGCGGACGCGTTCTGGACAGCAGCCGGACTTGCCGTAGGAACATACATCAACTGGCTCATCGTCGCCAGAAGACTCAGGCATTATTCAGAGATCGCAGGAAATGCAATCACGCTTCCGGATTTCTTCAGCAACCGCTTCCATGAGAAGAAGAAGGTGCTGATGACGATCTCATCGCTCTTCATCCTGATCTTCTTCTGCGTGTATGCATCAAGCTGCTTCGTCACATGCGGAAAGCTCTTCTCATCGCTCTTCGGCGTTGATTACCACATCATGATGATAGTCGGAGCTGTTTTCGTCGTCGTTTACACCTTCCTCGGAGGGTTCCTCGCAGAAAGTGCCAGTGATTTCATGCAGGCAGTCGTCATGGTGCTTGCGCTTGTCATAATCCTCACGCTCGGAACAATTGCCGCAGGCGGTCCAGGGTATGTATTCGCGAACCTGCAGTCCATCCCAGGCTATCTTGGCTTCTTCAGCCAGGCGACGCCGGTCCTCGATGAAGCAGGCAATCAGATAATACAGAACGGAGCACCGCTCTTCGGGGAAGCATCATCATACAGCATCATCTC
>CALXKY010000065.1 GCA_944389055.1 uncultured Spirochaetaceae bacterium
ATTGACAACCTTATGGTTAGATTCTGTTTTTTGATTTTCTAAGTCTTTCGGTTAGGTTTTATTTTGATTCAACACGTTAATATTCACAGCCGATATCATTAATTATGGATAATTTCTAAAGAAAACTATGCGAATTGGGCCATAATGCGGAAGCTTATCCGCGAAGGAAAGCGTCCGGAAGGGAAAGGCCGGCATGAAGCCGGCCCATATCTCAGCGTTCCTCCCTGAAGTAATTGTTCCCAAGCGATGCCGGCGGCTGCTTGTCGCGGCTGTTCTTCATGCTTGTGAAGACGAGCACGATGACAGTGACGATATATGGAAGGATCTTGTAGAGCTCGGTCGGTATGAACGGGATCGATACGCGGAGATACATGATCATCATAGCTCCGAAGAGGACTGAGCCCCATATGGCATTCAGCGGTCTCCAGATGCAGAAGATGACGAGCGCGACTGCAAGCCAGCCGACTCCTGAAAGTCCTTCATGATTCCATACGCACCCCGCCGTAGTCATGATATAGACCATTCCTCCGATTGCCGAGATCCCGCCTCCGATCACTGTCGCCAGATACTTGTACTTCGTGACGCTGATGCCTGCTGCATCCGCTGTCGATGGCGACTCGCCCACAGCCGTCAGATACATGCCCCAGCGCGTCTTCCTCAGGAAGAGATGCATCACAACCGCCAGCAGGACGGCAAGATAGAAGAATACAGTATGGGAGAAGAGGATGCGTCCGATGATGGGAATGCTTACCAGTGCATCCGGGAAGATGGTGGCAGCGAATGCTTCCTTGAGGCTGTTGCTTAGAGCGACATACCCTCCTTCACTGACACGCATGAACTCTCCTACGAACTGCCCTACTCCCGTTCCGAAGATCGAAAGGGCAAGACCGGTTACGTTCTGGTTCGCGCGGAGCGTGATCGTGATGAAGCTGTAGATAAGCGATGCAGCCATGCCTGCGGCAAATGCCGACAGTATTGCGATGATGATTGCAAGCGGGCCGCTGACAGCTACACCTGCAGCCTTCTCGTAATAGAACGCGCCTGCAAGCCCGAATGCTCCGCCGATATACATGATTCCTTCAACACCGAGATTGAGGTTGCCGGATTTCTCCGTGAGGATCTCGCCGAGCGTTCCGTACATCAGCACGGTTCCGAATGTGACGGCGGCAATGATCAGGGTGATGATGACAGTCATACGTCCGCCTCCTTCTTTCCGCCTTTGCGGAAAATAAGCCGGTAATTGATGAAGAACTCACAGCTCAGCATGCAGAAAAGGAGTATGCCCGTTATGATGTCAGCAATCGAGGCCGGCACTTCCATCCTTGTCTGCAGCGTGTTCGAACCTTTCTCGAGTATGGCGAGGATCATCGAGATTACGATCATCGCGAACGAATTCAGCTGCGAAAGCCAGGCAACGGTGATCGATGTGAAGCCAACGCCGTTCGCTACGCCGCTGTAGAGCGTGAAGTTCGCTCCTGAGACGATGATGAAGCCGACGATGCCGCTGATGGCACCTGATATGAACATCGTGCGCATCATTATCCAGCCGACATTCATTCCGGCATAGCGCGCCGTATTCACGGAGTCGCCTATGACCGCAATCTCATACCCCTGCTTCGTCTTGTTCATGTATATGTACATCAGCACTACAAGGAGAAGCACGATGATCCATCCGCAGTTCACTCCGAATACCATCGGAAGGCGCGCAGAATCCGAGAACATAGGAATGAGCTGGGACCCCTTCCTGCCCTCCCAGGGACCACCCTGGAGCCATGCAACGATGCCGATGGCGATGTAGTTCATCATCAGCGTGAAGAGCGTCTCGTTGGTATTCCACTTAGCCTTGAAGAACGCAGGTATCAGGGCCCAGAGACCGCCAGCGATGGCTGCCGTGGCGAACATGATGATAAGAAGAGGCACATGCGGTATCCTGTCCGACCAGTAGAGCGCGAAGTATGTGGCGAAGACCGCGCCCATCGTTATCTGCCCTTCTGCGCCTATGTTCCAGAACTTCATCCTGAAGCATGGGGCGATGGCAAGCGCGCATCCCAGAAGAGGGATCGCGGTCCTTATCGTCTGCTTCAGGTATATCGGCCGTGATACAGACCCCTGGATGATTACGCCGTATGCGGCGAATGGATTATTGCCCGTCAGCAGCATCGGAAGGCATCCGAGGATCAGGGCAACCACGATCGAACCGACGCGGATAAGCCAGACCTTGCGGGGATCCATGTCAGTGCGTTTTGCAAGCCTTACGAACGGTGTTCCTGTTTCCGCGCTCATTCCGCCCCCTTTGAATTGAACTGAGTCATCAATAGACCGACCTCCTCCTTCGTAGCGGTGCGGCCATCGACGATTCCGGCCACCTGTCCGCCGCAGAGAACGAGTATCCTGTCCGCAAGCTCGAGAAGAACATCGAGATCCTCGCCTACGTAGAGGACCGCGACACCCTTCATCTTCTGCTCAGTAAGCAGATTGTAGATCGTATATGAAGTATTTATATCGAGGCCGCGGACTGCATATGCCGTCATCAGCACCTCGGGCTGAGAAGCTATCTCACGGCCTACGAGGACTTTCTGCACGTTGCCTCCGGAAAGCTTCCTTACGGGGAACTCGACGCCTGGCGTGACGACTTCAAGCTCCTCCATGATCCTGTTCGCAAGCGCCTCAGGCTCCTTGCGTTTCACAAGGGCGCCCTTTCCCTTCTTCCACGACCTGAGAAGCATGTTGCCTGTCATTCCCATGGAACCCACGAGGCCCATGCCGAGCCTGTCCTCAGGAACGAAGGCCATGCCTATGCCGCTTTCACGTATCTTCTTGGGCGTCTTGCCGACAAGCTCCGAAGCCTTGCCATCCCGTATGATCTGCACGCTGCCCGACTTGACCGGATAGAGTCCAGTGATTGCCTCGAGAAGCTCCTTCTGCCCTGAGCCTGAGATGCCTGCAACGCCGAGTATCTCACCCGTATATGCGGTGAATGAGACATTGTCCAGCCGCTTGATGCCATCATCGTCAACGCATGTAAGCCCCTCCACGATGAGCTTCTTCTCCGGTGATGGATACTTCGGCCTGTCTATGTTGAGAGTGACTGCATGGCCAACCATCATATCAGTGAGGGCCTGCGGGTTTGTCTCTGATGTATTCACCGTACCGATGTACTTCCCCTTGCGGAGAACGGCAACCTTATCGGAGACATCCATGACCTCATGGAGCTTATGCGTGATGATTATGATTGCCTTGCCATCATTCTTCATGTTCCGGAGAATCGCGAAGAGCTTATCCGTCTCCTGCGGCGTGAGGACTGCCGTAGGCTCATCGAGGATGAGTATATCTGCCCCGCGGTAGAGCACCTTGATGATTTCTACCGTCTGCTTCTGGGAAACAGACATATCGTAGACCTTCATCGATGGATCTATCTCAAACCCGTAGCGCGAGCATATTTCCTTAACCTTTGCATTCGCAGCGTTTATATCCATCCTGCCGTCATTGAGGCCGAGAATGATGTTCTGGGCTGCGGTGAACACCTCTATGAGCTTGTAGTGCTGATGGATCATGCCGATCCCATTCTCATAAGCCTCGCGCGGGGAATGGATGTAGATCTTCTCCCCATCCTTATATATCTCGCCTTCATCAGGCTGATATATGCCGGAGAGCATATTCATCAGCGTAGTCTTGCCGCTTCCGTTCTCACCAAGGAGAGCAAGGATCTCCCCGCGGTCGACCGTGAGGTCGATGCTGTCATTGGCTACGACCTGCCCGAAACGCTTTGTGATGCTCCGCATCTCGATTGCATGATTCCTTTCCAAAGCTCACCTCTCGATGGCTTTATATTACCACAGGTTCCGTGAGACGAAAGCAAAATTGCCGTTTTTCAGAAGAAAATGCATATAAAATAATGCTCTGCATAAATAAAACACAGGCAAAACAGCTGAAATGTTCAGTTTCAGCGCTCCGCTCGCTCTTCAAGCGCCATGCTGAGCGCGTACGGCACACCGCGGGCATTGCGCACGGAATAGATGCCATAGCAGCTTCTGAGGAGGCTTCTGGGAAACTCATCAGGATCATAGCGGTGACTGAGAACAATGAGCATGCGCTTATCTGAGACTGATTCCACATGGCAGCGGTAGAGTATGGCTGCGACAGGATTTCCGGCATAAATATAGACGGTGTCCCCCTGCCTTATGCCGCCTGCTCTCTTCCATTCCAGCCTGTCGGTATCATCGAAGCCGTGAAGGATATCCCATATGGCGGGATTGGCAGGTATGAGCCATTCTTTCGGAGCACGAGGCTTTTCCTTTTCAGGAAGGCGCGAATCATGGGCCCTGTCTATCAGGCTGCGTATAATGCCATCATCCACGGAACCGTCGAGACGCACCGAAACCCAGGCCCCGCGTCTTATGCCGATTGCAGGAATGAATCCTTCCATCTGCAGGAGATCATCAAGGAGCAGGTAATCGCCGACATGGATTGTGAGAACATCCACCATGCCAGAGCCAGAGGCACCAGCCCTGGAGGCAGAAACATGAGAAATGATGGCATAGAGCCGTCCGTGTCCGTTCCTGACAGCGATCCGGCGGCCGGCCTCTGCGGAAGAATCAGGGTATCTTCCAAGCATATATCCCACAGCGTCCATATCAGGATGATACTCCGATGCCGCAGCAAAGCAAGCTTATTGCAGACAATATCGGACAGATTGCAATACACCCTCCCTTACAGCAGAGATAACAGACAGCATCTCCTTGACTTGTTCGTTAAATTGCCGGAGAATGACACGGGCCGCATTCTGTGTCAGCTTAAAGCAGAAGCGGCCACCATGCCTCAGCGAGAATGGAGGATAGGTATGAGAAAGATCAGTGTGATGCTTATTGCGCTTATGGCACTCCTTGCCATCTCCTGCAATGACGATCCGAATAAAGACATAACTTCTTCTGAATCTGCCCCTGGCAGCATAGAGATAACCCTTGGAACCGAGACAGCAAGGACCATATTGCCGGAAATGCCCGAACCGGACATCTTTGAAATAACGCTGTCAGGCAACGGACTTGATTCAGCGATCACGAAGAGCACCGCAAGCGAAGACGGATCCATCATCTTCGAAGATCTCAGGCCAGGGACATATACAGTCACGGCGGCTGGCAAGGTGGATGATCTCGTTGTTCTCAGGAACAAGGAGGATTACCAGATAACCGTACAGCCGGGAGATGTATCTGAGTGCCATGTCATTCTTTCGCTGTCCACATCCGGTGCGGGCAGGATCATGGTCGAGATCACATGGGACAAGGATGCGGTCAGCGGCCCGCTCAGGGATGCCATCGACAATGACAGCCTTGGATTCCTTGCATGGAATATGGATGAAGATAAAGCTTTTGCAGGAGATGAGATACACTGGGTCGATGACACAGCTTCAGGTTCCTATCTCTATGAATCGCTTTCTGCTCCTTCCACTGCAGGCACGGAGGTGACATTCAGGATATATACGGAGGTAAATGGCGAAGCAAAGCGCTTTGCAACGACATTCCCCACCATCGTCCAGGTCTACGAGAACCTCATGTCAGTTCCGGATGCGAGTGAGATCGGGAATTTCCATATCTCTGAGTATGAGGCTTACCTCGATAACGTCACCGATGCATCCTACAGGCTCAGCGAGACCAGCCCCGAAACGGAAATCATCGTTGAATGGATGAATCCTGTCTTCTCCGATGATATCTACCCTTTATCAGTAGAACTCACGCTCTCCGACGAGAACGGGGAAACCAGGACTGAAACGGAAGAAGTCCTCTCATCCTCCGCTCTGACTGGCAGCCACACATTCTCCGGCCTAAGCAAGGATCATATCTATTCCATCGCATTCCGCGTCACGGGTGCAGCTGGATATTCCGACGAGGAAACGCTTATCACCGGAGCAAGGACGAAGACGCCTGTTTCAGGTATACAGATCACAGGCATCGAAGGCAGCTATGTTGCAGGTAATTCCGTAGAGGTCGGTGCAGTCATCACTCCAGACAATGCTACATACAAGGGATACACCGTTGTGGCTGATGGAGCTGAGGTGAATGGGCACACAGTGCGTTTCCCATCCTTCGGTGATTACACCATCACCGTAATCTCAGAGGATGATGAAGACATAACTTCCAAGGCCACAGCCACGGTGCGTCTCAGCAAGCCGGAAAACGTGAAGGCCGAGGCTGCAGAGAATGGCATAAAGCTCAAATGGTCGGGATCCGAAGGTGCTGACAGCTTCACCATCGGAAGATCTCCTGCATTCACATCGGGAAACACGGTCACCATCGGCAGCACATGGGAATATATTGATACAGATGTTGTATCCGGAACTGAATATGCTTATACCATCAAGGCATCTTCCTCGAAAGGCGTGAAGTTCGACAGCGACACCTCTGACACCGCTTCCTTCACGACGGAACCTGCTGACATAACGATCAGTATCGAGGATATCGCAAGGCCGGAATTCTCGCTTGACCTCGGGAACAGATACATTGTCAGAGGCAATGAGGAAAGCAGCTTCACCATTGCAGCCCCCTCCTCCGTAAGCGGCGCTTCATACAGCTGGAAGCTCAACGGAAAGGAAATCAGCACAAAAAGCGACGTCATCATCAGCGGGACGGCAGAAGGCCTCCGGAAGACCGGCGATGAGTCAATCAACACGCTTATGCTTGCCGTCACTCTCGATGGCAGGAAATACAGCACGACGGATATGTTCTGGTCAGTAAGCGAGGATCCAGGGAAGATCACGCTCACCGATGCCGGCAATGACAGCACAGTCTATTACATAAGCGAAGATGACCGCTCTGAGGCAATAAGTGTTTCATTTGCGAATGACCCGTCCTATGCACCGGCAATCGAATGGTCATCCTCTGATCCTGAGGTCATCGCAGTTGATCAGGATGGTACAATCACTGCAATCAAAGATGGAAGTGCCGATATAACTGCATCTGTAATCTCAACAGGTGAAACGGCAACCATTTCAGTGAAGAGCCATATCCAGGCATCAGATCTCACGCTCAGCGAACCGCTCCATGATATTCTCATCATCAAGAAGACCGGCGTTGATGTCATCGATGAATACAGCGCTCTTACGCTCACTGCGGAAGCAGCGCCTGCCAATGGTATCGCAGCAACCGATTCAATCGTCTGGGAAAGCTCAGATCCTGAAGTTGCTACGGTAAATAATGGAACACTCACCCTTCTCAAGGGCGGAAGCGTTACAATCACTGCAAGCATCGATGGAATCGAAAAATCAAGGGATCTTGAGATAATCGATTTCGATGTCTACAGAGCAGATCAGAGCGAGCCGATCACAAACACAACCTCCAAATTCACGGCAGGATCAGGATTTACACCAAAAGAATATGATATCAATTATGAAACGGGGAACGCAAACATAACACCGATAGATTTTTTAAATGCAAATAATATTTCGACAACCTGGTCTTTTTCAGATGGAGAAACATCAGCTGGTATATGGGGATCAAGTATTTCAGTAACTGGCAATGATACAACAGGACAACTCCGATTCGATGGTTTTTTGGGAACAAAAACAATTAACATTTGTTTTTCAAATGCTGAGCAGAAAATAACAACAATTTCATTTTCAGCAGAAGGAATAGTCTGACATTAAATCTTTGATCATCTGTATCGTAATCCAGCCCTCATCACGAGGGCTGTTTTCATATCTGAATGATTTGTTCACATGGATAAATATTACAATTTACATATTTAAACTATATCGATTTTGTATTAATTATAGACAAATCAAAACAATCTGCTTTTCAAATGGAGTAGTCCACCCCGCTTTTCAGGATGGACCACAATATGGATTGAAAAGAGAATCATATTCACGTCCTGAGCTTCTCGATCTCGTTGATGGGTATATCCGTGATATCGGCTATGGTTGAGAGAGGGAAACCTAATGCAATCATCTTCACGGCATCTTCCATCCTTCCTTCATCCCTGCCTTTTTCGATACCCTTCTTCATGCCTTCATCACGTCCCTCAGCCTTGATCATCTCTATTACGCTGTATCCTCTTTCCGTAGATAGCATCCCGTCTTCTCCCTTGACACGCCCGAGACACTTCCTCATCTCGGGTCTCCGTACCTTCTCAAGCTCCGTCTCATACAGGTCGCTGTAGAGCCTGCTTATCTCCGTCTCTATGGTATCACGATAGCTGCCGTTTGCCAGCACGATCGTCATGCGGCTCCCTTTCAGCCCCTTCCCGTCCGCATCCCTCATGCGGTAGCTGTACGTGGGCTTTCCTCCGCCTACGGCATCGTTGTCCGTGATGAAGATGCTGATTGCCTCCTTCGCATTCCTGTACTCCATGCCCTTTTCCAGTGTGCTCAGAAGAAGGAACGAGGCATAGCTCTCGGCCCTTGCCGCAAGATCATCCCATCCATGGAATGCCCTCTGGATCTCGATGTCTATGAGATTGCCATTGCTGTCATGCGCGAGTATGTCCAGGACCGCTGAGCGGCTTGCTATGCTCCCGATCCTCTTCTGTGTCTCCACCCTCTCCACGGTGATGTCATCGCGGGAGAGTATGGTGCGTACCATGTACTGTGCCGCCTCCGTGTCTCCTTCGAATGCGATGGGGATGCAGATGTCATCCGCAAGGCAGAGGTCTTCCGTGTCTATCAGCTTCTTCATTGCTGCCTCCTGCTTTTCCATACGCAGCAGGTCTGGATTCATGTCAGTTCCAGAGAGAGCTTCATGAATATCGTGCGGTCTTCCGGTCCGTCATTATACGGATCTGTTTCCACGAAGCCGAGCCTGCGGTAGAGGCTTACTGCGGATGAAAGCTCCGGGAGCGTATCGAGATAGAGGTTCCTGTAGCCGATTGCCCTGGCATCGCCGATGATTCTCTCAGCAAGCTGCCAGGCTATATGCCTTCCTCTGAACGCAGGCCGCACGTAAAGCCGCTTCAGCTCCCCGCTTATGCTGTCAAGCCTGTGAAGCGCTATGCACCCCGCTGGAAAGCCATCCACCAGGGCAAGATACAGTCTTCCATCAGGAAGAGCATACTTTCCGGAAGGATCCTTCTCCTCTTCATCATAGTGCTGGATCTCGAGATAGAGGCGGAATTCCGGATCGAGTGAAAGGAGCATCTGCGTGTATTCGCTGAAAAGCATCTTCACATCATCAAGCCTGTCATATGCCAGGATGATCTCAGCCAATCTTCCCTCCTTTCAGCCAGTCCGAATGCCTGAGATAGAAGATGAAGATGATGGAAGAGATAGTCCATGTTATGGGATATGCCGCATATATGATGGCAACGCTGTGGGAGAAAGAAAGAGCGATGGAGACGAATACAACGCGGAAGATGCACCACGAGGCAAGGAGCACCAGCATGGGGACGAAAGCCTTCCCTACTCCTCTCAGGAGTCCTGCGCTGCCATGCGATATAGCCGGCAGGAAGTAGAAGAAAGCTTCGATCCTAGCCTGGGCAGCACCTGCCCTGATGACATCGGGATCATCGGAGAAAAGGCGAACAAGCTGAGGTGCGAAGATGAAGAGAAGCGCACCTGCTGCCTCCGCGACCGCGATGCTGAGAAGGAGTCCTTTCCTTGCGCCATCCTCTGCCCTTCTGAGATCTCCCGCGCCCGTTGTCTGCGCGATGAATGTCGTAAGCGAAAGCGAGAATGCAGTGACAGGAAGGAGTATGAAGCCTTCGATCTTCCCATATACTCCGAAGCCGGCGATGACTGCGGATGAGAAGGTATTGACGGATGCCTGGATGACTGTGTTGGCCAGCCCTACGATTGAGTTCTGCAGTCCTGCGGGTAGACCGAAACGTACGATTGCACGCATTTCACGCCTGTCGAATGAGAGCTTCCTGAATCTGAGACGGATGCCGTGTTCGCCCCTGATCAGACGCTGCAGGCAGAGTACCGCGCTGACGGCCTGAGAGATTATCGTGGCAGCTGCAGCAGAGCCGACGCCCATGCCGAAGCCTGCGATGAAAACGAGGTCGAGCACGATGTTGACGGCAGATGAGATCATCAGGTAATAAAGCGGATGACGGCTGTCTCCGAATGCATTGAGGATTCCCATCAGGATGTTATACATGACGGAGAAGAAGATACCGGCTGAATAGATGCGGAAATACTCCGAGCTGATCGGCAGCAGCTCCTCAGGTGTCGATATCCAGCGGAGGATCGATGGGGTGAAGAGCACGGCGAAAACAGTAAGGAGCAATCCTGAGATGATGCCGAAAAGCACATCTGAATGGAGTGCGTGGCTGAGCCTTTCATCGTCCCCTGCCCCGTATGAGTGTGATATGACGACACCGGCTCCGACGGCCATGCCGTTGAAGAAGCCGACCATCATGAATGTAAGCGAACCTGATGACGAGACAGCCGCAAGGGCCTCAGAGCCGAGGAAATTGCCCACGATGAAGGTATCGGCGGCATTGTACAGCTGCTGGAAGAGATTGCCAAGGAGAAGAGGCACGGCAAAAGCCGTTATCTTCTTCAGTATAGGTCCGGAAAGGAAATCCATGGTGTCATCATCTGCCATGGAAGTGCATTATAGCACCGACGTATGGCCTACAGAAGGCCTTTGATGCTAGAATCCATGTATGGAAAAGATAGGATTCATCGGACTTGGCGTTATGGGAGCATCGATGGCCTCAAGGCTCATGGATGCCGGATACGAGCTCTGCATCTACAACAGAACCAGAGCCAAAGGCGATGCTCTTGTATCGAAAGGTGCGCGCTGGTGCGATACCCCGCGCTCCGTCGCAGAGAATGCTGACATCACATTCACGATCGTCGGATTCCCGAAGGATGTGGAGGAAGTCTACCTCGGTAAGGATGGAATCATAGAGGCTGATGTATCC
>CALXKY010000066.1 GCA_944389055.1 uncultured Spirochaetaceae bacterium
CTTCAGATCATCGTAAGCACGAATGCATCGCCTTCTCCCGGATTCGGATTGCGGAAGAGGATTGCATCGGCGAGTCCGCTTCCCTCTGTGCGGTACTCCATCTTCCTGACGCCATCTTCAATGAAGAAGCGGTAGGATGATACTGTTTCCACGGTGATGCCGAATGCACTCGTCTCAACGGCTGCCGAGCCTGAATCGCGGCCGATCACGACTTTCGCAAGCCTCCATCTTCCAGGATTGAATATGGAGGTGTTGAGGCGGTCTGCGTTGAGCCTGTATGCGACAGCCTCCTGGCTTTCACCATCGTAGTCCACCCACTTTCCTGATTCGGGATCATCAAATGCGTAGAGAGGGAATATCTTCTCCTCCGAGCCATCCGGCATGATCATATAGAGCTCATGGAACTGCCCGAAGGATGGATCGGTGGCCGTTTCGACCCTGATCTTCAGGTCCTTCATCTTTCCCCTGTTGTCCTTGTCCGTGAGATTCTTCCATTCATAGATCCCGTCCCATGAATCGGTCTCTGCGGAAAGGAAGGCGGCATCGAGCGTTCTGTTTTCCTCATCGCGTGCAGCTATTGAGAAATCGTAATGCGTATCGGAGGAAAGCCCATTCACCGTATAGGACCGGTCTCCGCTATCAAGGCGGACGATGAAATCCTCTCCTCTGTAGATATCATAGTGCACAGCTCCTTCCGTACCTGACCAGCTGAGTGTGACGGAGGAGGGGAGCGGCAGCGCTGATGCATCCATTGCGGATGCTGGCAGGGCTGCGGCAATGGCGATGAGCATAGCCGTGATGATCCTTCCCATCTTCGTGCCTCCTAAGTGCATTATCCATCATCCGCTGGCAATATTCACGTCACGGATGGCCCGGCGTGTATGCCTTATGATGTCGGAAAAATCGAAATCCACAGCTTTTTTATCAAAAGCCCGGAATCTTTTTGTTGCAAACAACGGGTTTTCGTGTTTTCATATTCACAGATTATTGAAATCGTTTGCAAAACGGATCGGAGGACTATACAGAATGCATATGCCGGAATCAGATCATTCCATTGTTTCATCGTCTGTTTTTAAGTTTCCGTGTTTTGCAATCGATGGCAAAGAGGAAAATTCCGGGAAATAGACTATGTCATATGCTATGGAATCGATTGCATAGCATGGCAGTGATTCTTTCCGGAGTTTCTGGCATTGAGCCGGAAGAGATGGCGGGCTGAAGAGCCGGACCATCCAAAGGATATAGTTAAGGAGAGCAAAATGGCAAAGAAACCCTTAAAGGAGTACATGACAGGCGACAAGTTCTATTATGTGCCTGAGATATTCGACTGCATTTCGACAAGGGCAGCCGAGATGAACGGATTCGAGATGGTGATGATCTCCAGCAGCGACTTCGCTTGCTCCCAGACCGGAATCCCTGATCTCAATCTTCTGACGATCGATGAATACTGCCACATGATCGAGCGCATAACGTATATGACGGATATGCCGCTTTTCATCGATGCTGACGAGGGTTTCGGAAGGCCGCTTCAGACATACCATGGATGCAAGAGAATGGCACGCGCAGGTGCGGACTGCATCCTCATCACGGATGGAATGGAGCTTGCGCAGCCAGGACTCGCTTCCATCAAGGATGCATGCTACAGGCTCAAGGCAGCCAAGGATGGCATGGCAGATACCAACTGCCTCCTTATGGCAAGCTGCAAGCACAGCATCGATGATGACTTCGATGGATTCTGCGAGAGAATCGAGAGATACATCGAAGCTGGTGCCGATATCATTCTGCCTCTCGAGGTCAACAGGAGCAAGAAGTACGGCGGAAAGGTCGGCGGAGCACTCAAGATCGGCGAGACCATCAAGGCGAACTACTGGTATCCGGATCTTGACCCGGGCGACAAGGCAGAGGATGCACCGGCTCTTCTGAAGGCTGGCTACCTCTTCACAGGTATCCACTACTCATTCAGAGCTGCTATGTATGCGATGCTTGATACCGGAAGACATGTGTTCGAGAGCAAGACAAATGACTATGTCATGACTCATTATGACTATACAGGCTATCATTTCCACTATTCGCCGATGGCATGCTTCCTTCAGGGAACGCCGTGGGTGGATCTCGAGAAGAGATATGTCGACAACCCCGATGATGCATTCGCTGCAAGGAAGCTCAAGGGCTTCTGCGGCAAGAGCGACAAGCTCGTCTGGGATGGAAAGCCGATTGAGAGAGACTAATCCAATATAAAAAAGGAGTCAGATTATGAAGAAATGGTTTACCGTTTGTTTGGTGATCCTCTGCCTCGTTGGACAGGTATTCGCTGGCGGAAGCTCAGAAGCTGCTGATACCGGCTCCGGAGAGGAAGGGGGCGGAACGCTCAGGATCGGTATCAATACCGAGAACGTCCATACGATGCTCTCCTTCACTATGACGGGTACGAGCGATGACTACTATTATTCGTGGCCTGTCTATGAGTCACTCTTCAAGCCCAATGCTGAGGGTGGCGTGGATCCGTGGCTTCTCGAGAGCTATGAGATGGATAAGGATAACCTTACTTACACATTCCACATCAGACCGGGCATCACGTTCTCCGATGGAACACCGCTTGATGCAGAGGCTATGAAGTGGAACCTTGACCACTACCTTGAGGTCGGTGCCAAGGTTGCAGCGCTTCTCTCATCAATCGAATCCGTAGAGGTTGTCGATGACCTGACAGTCGTCCTCCATCTCAGCACATGGAGCTCGATCCTCCCGTATGCATTCTCACGCGAGTGCGGCTATATGTATTCGCCGACATTCTACCAGGAGCATGGCGAGGAGTACTGCACGCAGCATCCATGCGGAACAGGTCCGTTCGTGATGACGGAGTGGAACTACGATGTCTCCAAGAGATTCGAAGCACGCGATGACTACTGGGGAGGCCCTGTGAAGCTTGATGCCGTAGAGTACATCATCTACACAGATGCTCTTGTTGCTCAGGCAGCTATGCAGAGCGGTGAGCTCGATGTCTATCTCGCACCGGATCCGGAGACGGCAAGGTCGATGGAAGCATCCGGTATCACGATCAAGGCATGCCCTGTTGCATCCAGCACATATATGCTCTGCTTCAACTCCCTCAACACCACCGGCGATGATCCGACAGGTGATGTCAGGGTCAGGAAGGCCATCAGCCACGCTGTCGACTGGAAGGCTCTTGTTCAGGCTGTATGGGGAGACTATGCTTCCTACCGCAACCAGTTCGGTGTCGGCCAGCACTTCTACAGCGACAGCGTAATCGGCTACGACTACGATCCGGAGCTTTCGAAGCAGCTTCTTGCTGAGGCAGGATATCCGAACGGATTCACGATCGAGCTCAAGACAGAGGATTCCTCTGCGCTCATCAACTCCGCCACGATCATCCAGCAGTACCTCAGCGAGGTCGGAATCAACGCAGAGCTTTCTGTTCTTGCCGGTGCTGACGGAAACGCAGCTGAGGCTGGATGGGGCAAGGGTCTCTGGGTACATGGATCTTCCGTATACGTCAGCGCTCCGATGCAGATGGCTTCGATGTTCAGGCAGAACCTCTCCGGCCATGTTCTCGGACTCACGACGCTCCTGAGACCGGATGATGTAGAGGCTGCTCTTGCACTCTCTGTTTCCGCTGCTACCGAGGAAGAGGCTGTCGCAGCAGTCGGCGAGGCCAACCGCCTCCTCACGGATGAGTACGACATCATCACGAACTTCGCAGAGACACGCGGACTTTTCGCAGTCGCAGACTACGTGAAGGATTCCGGAATCGGTGAATCATTCTATTCCGTTGCTGATCTTGCTAATGCATGGCTTGATAAATAAGCGGGATTATATCACCGGAATATGAAACAAGGGATGCCTTGCCGGATGGCAGGGCCTGAGGCAGGGCATCCTTTTTCATGTTTTCATCATTTGACTTAGGAAATCAGAATGACAGGTTATATTGTAAAGAAAGTACTGACCGCTATCGGGCTGGTAATCCTTATTTCACTCTTTACATTCCTTCTGATGCAGCTCCTTCCAGGAGACCCTGCACGCATCGCGCTCGGCGATGGCGCTTCAGAGGAAAGGATCCAGGAATACCGCGATAGCTATGGACTGAACGATCCCGTTCTCGTCCAGTATTGGCGCTGGATAACAAACATCATCTTCCATGGGGATTTCGGTAAATCCGTCCTCAACTCAAGGGATGTAACTTCATATATTCATACCAGACTGCCGAACTCGATCTCCATCGGTCTTCCGGGACTCATCTTCGGCGTTCTCGTAGGACTCTTCGTGGGTATCGTATCCGCCGTGAAGAGGGGAGGGTGGCTTGATCAGGTGCTGACCGTTCTCGTGAACCTCTTCCTCGCGACGCCAAGGTTCCTTACGGCTATCTTCGGTGTCATCATACTCGCGCTCAATCTCCACCTCATCCCGCTTCAGGGCTATACAGCTCCCTGGGATGACTTCGGCGATTACGTCAGCAAGGCATTCTGGCCGGTCGTCGTCAACGCGATCTACACCGTTGCGATTCTTGCCCGCCAGACAAGATCGAACATGCTCGAGGTCATCAGCCAGGACTATGTGAGGACGGCAAGGGCATACGGACTCTCGGAGAGGAAGATCATCTTCAGGTATGCGCTCAAGAACGCGCTCATCCCCGTTATCACGATCATAGGTCTCCAGATGCAGAACATCGTTGCAGGCGCAGTCATCATCGAGAACGTCTTCAACATCCCCGGTATCGGGCAGATGCTTCTCAACGGAATCATGCAGCGCGACTACTTCATCGTCCAGGCTTGCGTTCTCGTTATTTCAGTGATGACGGTCTTCTGCAATCTCATGGTCGATATCGCATACGGATTCATCGACCCGCGTGTCCGCAGATCAATGAGGTAAACAATATGGAATACGAGCTCAACTACAACGAAATACAGAAAGAAGCCAAGAAGAAGAACCGTCAGCAGTCGCTGAGGATATTCTTCGGACGCGGAGTCACAGTGAAGCTCTGCTCAGCCATCCTCGTGCTGTTCGTAGTGCTTTCTCTGCTGCTTCCGCTCGTTATGAATCTCGATCCTAACAGCCAGGATCTCGTGAACAGGCTTGCAGCGCCATCTGCGGAGCACTGGTTCGGCACGGATTATCTCGGACGCGATGTCTTTGCCAGGATCATCTATGGCGGACGCGTCTCACTGATGGTCAGCCTCCTTGCAGGAACATTCGCAGCTGCCGTCGGAATCGTGCTTGGTCTCATCGCAGGATTCTTCGGCGGAATCGTCAGCAGGACGATCATGGCAGCGACCGATGTCATCCTCAGTATCCCGAACATGGTCTTCACGATGATCATCGCTGCGATCATGGGCCGGAGCGTTGTCAGCCTCACGATAGCCATCGGAATAGGAATGGTCCCGACCTACATACGTATGGTCAACGGCCAGATCCTCCAGCTCAAGGAGAATGACTACGTCGTCGCTTCCACGCTTGTCGGGCAGTCTTCGCTGAAGATCCTCTTCAAGCACCTCCTGCCGAACGCGTTCCCGTCGCTCATCGTTCTCTATACGATCAACCTCGGAAATGCGATCATGACCGAATCATCGCTCAGCTACCTCGGCGTCGGAATCAACCCGCCTACGGCTACATGGGGAAACATGGTATCGGATGCATATGCTTATCTCTATCTTGCTCCGAGGCTTGCCATTATCCCGGGAATCTGCATCATCGTTCTCATCATCGCATTCAACATCGTCGGCGATGGTCTGAGGGATTCGCTCGATCCGAGACTTAGGGGGAAACTGTAATGGCAAAGCATCTTCTTGAAGTGAAGGATCTCAGAACTTCATTCTTCACACCGGAGGGAGAGGTCAAGAGCGTTGACGGCGTCTCCTATTATGTAGAGGAAGGCGAGGCAATCGCCATCGTAGGTGAGTCCGGCTGCGGCAAGTCCGTAACGCAGATGTCAGTCATGCAGCTCGTGCAGTGCCCGCCGGGAAAGATCCTTTCCGGAGAGGTCCTCTTCGATGGGCAGAATCTTCTCGAATACAAGTCTGATTCGAAGGAGATGCGCTCGATCAGGGGATCCGGAATCTCCATGATCTTCCAGGAGCCTATGACGAGCCTCAATCCGGTTCTCACCGTCGGTGCCCAGCTCTGCGATATCATCATCACCCATAACCCGGGGATGAAGAAGGATGAGGCCTGGGCCAAGGGAGTCCAGGCTCTCAAGGATGTAGGCATTCCTGAGGCTGAGGCCAGGATGAAGAACTATCCGTTCGAGATGAGCGGCGGTATGAGGCAGCGTGTCATGATCGCAGCTGCCATCGTCTGCGGCTCAAAGCTGATCATCGCTGATGAGCCTACGACGGCTCTCGACGTGACGACCCAGGCACAGGTCATGGACCTGCTTCTTGAGCTTGTCGAGAAGCATGGCAAGTCGCTTGTCATAATAACCCACAACCTGGGCCTCGTGACGCGTTATGCAAGCCGCGTCTATGTCATGTATGCAGGCCGCATCGTTGAGTCAGGCACTACCGAGCAGATTCTCACGAATCCTCAGCACCCCTATACGAAGGGCCTCCTGAACTCGGTTCCGAAGCTTGAATCGAACAAGGATGAGGATCTTGTCCCTATCCAGGGCATGCCCCCGATCCTTTCGAATCTGCCGAAGTACTGCGCATTCCTTCCGCGCTGCCCGTATGCTACGGACAAGTGCAGGGAGAGCGACAAGCCTATGCTCAAGGATACCGGCAATACCCATTTTTCCGCTTGCTATCTAACGGAGGGACAGAATGGCTGATCAGAAGAATATGGATGCTCCGCTTCTCAAGGTGGAGCACCTCAAGATGTATTTCCCTGTTACGAAGGGATTCTTCGGCAAGAAGGTCGGCGTGGTCAAAGCTGTCGATGATGTCAGCTTCGATATCCGCAGGGGAGAGACATTCGGACTCGTAGGTGAGTCCGGCTGCGGGAAGACGACGACTGGAAAGTGCATCCTCAGGATCAATGACCCGACGGACGGGAATGTCTATTTCGAAGGGCAGGAGATCAGCAGGATGACGAAGCATGAGTTCCAGCCGATGAGAAGGAAGATCCAGCTCATATTCCAGGATCCGTTCAGCTCCCTCGATCCGAGAAGCTCTGTCTACTCGATCCTCAGCGAAGCCATCATGTGCGATGGCAAGCCGAGGACGAAGGAGGAGATCAGGAACAAGGTCAATGAGCTCCTGTTCACTGTAGAGCTCAACCCGATCATGAGCTATCGCTTCCCGCATGAGCTTTCAGGAGGTCAGCGCCAGCGCCTTGGAATCGCGCGTGCTCTTGCCTGCAATCCTGAGCTTATCGTCTGTGATGAGCCGGTGTCGGCGCTCGATGTCTCCATCCAGGCCCAGATCATCAATCTCTTCAGGAGCATCCAGAAGAAGCTTGGGATCACATATCTCTTCATCGCGCATGACCTTGCTGTCGTGAGGCACATAAGCGATCGCATCGGTGTTATGTATCTCGGGCATCTTGTAGAGGTCACGAAGTCTACGGATCTCTACCATACGCCGCTCCATCCGTATACGCAGGCGCTGCTGTCTGCTATTCCCATCACGGACTACTACGAGGAGAAGAAGAGGAAGAGAATCCCGCTCCAGGGCGAAGTCCCGAGTCCTATGCACATGCCGCCAGGATGCCCGTTCAACCCGCGCTGCCCGTATGCGACGGAGCGCTGCAGGACGGAAGTCCCGAAGCTCAGGGAGGTCATGCCAGACCATTTCGTTTCATGCCACAAATATGAGGAGGAGAAGAAATGAAACAGTATGCAAGAGAATGCATCCTGAACCGCAAGGATTATATCCCCGGAAAGCCGATCGAGGAGGTGCAGAAGGAATTCGGCATCACCGATATCATCAAGATGGCTTCGAATGAGAATCCGATGGGCACGTCCCCGAAGGCCATTGAGGCCATGATCGAGGAAGTGAAGACCAATTCATGCCGCTATCCTGTCAGTCTCTGCACTGAGCTTGCTGGAAAGCTTGCAAAGAGGCTTGGCGTGGCTGAGAACCAGATCTACATAGATAACGGCGGAGATGCTGTCATCACGATGTATGGTCTTACATTCTTCAACCCGGATGATGAGATCGTTACTGCGGATACCACATTCCCTGCCTATGAGAACATCACCACGAAGATGGGGGCAACCATAAAGAAGATTCCTCTCACCCAGGGGGGATACTTCGATCTTCCCGCCATGCTCAAGGCTGTCACGGAGAAGACGAAGACCGTCTTCATCTGCTCGCCGAACAATCCGACGGGACCGATTACACCGAAGAAGGACATCATCGATTTCCTCGACAAGGTTCCTTCCTCAACGCTCGTGTTCCTCGATGAGGCATATATCGATTTCGTGGACAATGAGGACTGCGTGGATTCGATCAGCCTTCTTGGCAAGTATAAGAACCTTGTTGTCATGAGGACCTTCTCGAAGGTCATGGGCCTTGCAGCTCTCCGCTGCGGATACTGCGTGGCTGATTCCGAGATCGTCAGGGCGATGATGAAGGCAAGGGAGCCGTTCCCCGTGAACAGGATCGCGCAGGCAGGCGCTTCTGCAGCTCTCGATGATGCGGAGTTCTATGAGAAGACGCTCGCGAACAACAGGGAAGCGAAGAAGTACTACTATGATGAATTCGACAGGATGGGACTGAAGTACTATCCATCCGAATCGAATTTCATCTGCGTCGATCTCGGTGCCGATAGCGAGGAGGTATTCAACGCGATGCTCCGTAACGGTGTCATCATAAGGCCGCTTGCCTCGCAGGGCCTCCCCACATGCGCAAGGATCACATTCGGGCTTCCCGAAGAGAATAAGAGAACCATCGCCTCGCTTTCGAAGGCTCTGGGAAAATAGGAGATATTGAAATGGCAAAGATAAGTGAACTCAAGGGTTTCTGCTATCCGCTTTCGCCGGAAGGGAAGTGCTCCCTGCTTGGCAATCCGCCATGGCACTACGGCACAGAGTATCTGAACATCCTCTACAGGGTCGATCCGGCTGCTGTCGAGAAGTGGCTCCCTGATCCTGTCAAGCTTGGCGATCATCCCGATCTGGCATACGTCGCTTTCAGCAAATGGACATCAGTATGGGATTCTGACAAGGATCTCGCTTGGAAGAATCCTGAGAGGACGCAGTACAAGGAAGCTGCGATCTGGGTTGGCTGCGAGTATGAAGGCGAGCAGGCTCAGATGTGCCTTCCTATCTGGGTGAACAATGACTTCACGATGGCCAGAGGCTGGGCGATGGGCTTCCCGAAGAAGCTGGGCCAGATCGACATCACTGATTATAACCCGTATAACCCCGGAATGCCGGAGATGGGACCTGGTGCAAAGCTCACAGGCGTCGTGGCTTCACACGGCGAGAGGCTGATCAAGGGCTCGATCACGATCGAGAAGCAGATCTCTCCCTCTGATCTTCCTGCTCCGATGGGCAGACCGCTTATCCATCTCAGGCACTTCCCGAGCATCACGGAGCTCGGAAAGCCGTCTGTATGCGAGCTTGTCAAGCTCGGTGCTGAGAACAAGGCAGCCGATCCTGTCGCATGGGCAGGCAAGGGTGAGCTTGAGTTCTACGCATCCGATCTCGAGGAGCATATGCCTCTCAAGCCGGTCGAGGTGCTCGGGGCATACTGGTTCAGGAACGGCTACACCTTCAACGGTGCTGAGCTGCTCCACGATTATCTCAAGGACTGATTCAGTTTCAGGGAGGATGATGGCTTGCCGCTCTGCGGCAGGCCAGCTGTTCTCTGCCGGGCCGTCCCCCGGATTCGCGTTTTGTTTGGTTTTGCTATGGATAATACGATATCAAAGGGAAAGCAGCTGCGCTATGTGAACTACCTTACGCTCGTGTCCTGCCTCATATACGGGTTCAAGACCCTGGACAGCCAGAGCGTCACATATTTTTCAGATATCCTCATCAATGATCTGAACTTCACGACAAGCCAATATACATCCCTGACATCACTTTACTACCTCTCGTACGGACTATCATCCGTTGTTCTCGGAATACTCATAAGCCAGTCAAGGAAGCGCAAGGCATGGCTTGCGCCCATCACGTTCGGCGTAGGGCTTTCATCCGTGATCGCCTCCGTCGTGGATAGCTACATAGGGCTTGTCGCCTGCCGTCTGCTCTCCGGATTCTTCTCCGGGTGCTCGCTTTCCGTCATACTCTGCGTAATCGCGAAGAATCTCGTAAAAGATGATTACGGCGCCAGGAATGGCGTCATAAATGCTGTATCGTCCATCATCGGAAGCGTCCTCGGGCCGCTTCTCTTCGCATGGATGTCGAGCTATTACTCCTGGCATGGAGCGTTTCTGCTTTCGGGGCTTTCCCTCATCGTATGTGCGCTTCTCGTGCAGTTCACTTTCAGGGAAGTCGACTACAATATCATGCCGAAGAGGGACAGGGGAGGCAGCTTCCTGTCGTCGCTCAGGATCATGTTCTCGAGCGGGGTGTTCGTGCTCTGCTTCCTCCTGGGGATACTCGAGACCGCAGGCAATCTCAGCCTCGGTGTCTTCATCCCCCTGTATTTCACGGACATAATCGGCATGGATACCGTGCAGAAGGGATGGTTCCTGTCTCTGAAGGGAATCGCGTACATACCGGTATGCTTCATCGTGCCGATGCTCTGCGACCGCTTCTCCATGAAGACGGTTCTCGCTTCTACATTCGTG
>CALXKY010000067.1 GCA_944389055.1 uncultured Spirochaetaceae bacterium
AAATAGCATTCTGCACTGCAATTGAAGTATCGATAGATCCTGAGAATAAAAAACATACTCAAGCAAATACCTCTCTTCAAAAGCTATTACGGAAAGAGGAGAGAGCACGCCCGCATTCATCAGCGCTGTCATGATGAATATCGAGACAGGATATAACACAAGCCCCGCCCTTCTCTCTCCTCTTCTCTTACCCAGCCAGGCATTTATCAGAGCGAATGCCGCCGGGCCTGCAAGGCGGAGCCATGGTGAATGGATCCCATATACCATCGGCAGTATGGTGAAGGCAACGAGGATATGCACGGTCTTCCTTGCACCCTCGCTGCTGAGAAGGCCTTTCCTGAGAAGAGCCGAGGCGAGAGCGAGCACGGCAGAGACATAGGCAAAGAGCGCCAGGGTCCATAGTAAATCATTCACCAGCTTCTTCCGCCTCCTCCGGAGAACCCTCCGCCAGAGAAACCCGACGAACCGCGGAATGTGCGCGCGCCCCTTCCTCCTGCCGGCCCGGAGGTCCTTTGCGAGACGGATGAGAGATGGCGGGAGAAGGATGAGATCACATATGCATCAAGCGCACGGGACCCATGGTACCAGGAGGCCGGAGAGACCGCGATGCCGCTGAATGCTTCCGTCCACCGTCGTTCAAGTCCGAAGGCCATCGCATATGGCAGCACATGATAGAAGAACTCCGGATCCTCTCCGGAAAGCCTCTCAAGCCTGTCCTTCTCGGCTTTGTCGATGAACTCCCTGTAGCCCATGATCTGGGAAAGCTTCTCCTCCGCATAACCGGTTCTTCTGCTGATCGCCGCAGCTGCAAGAAGAGAGATGGCAAGCGCGGCGAGGAAAACGATGGTATCCGCGGCGGAAAGCAGCGGATCCATGCCGCTCTGGATCAGAGCGGTGGTGATGAAGAACGTAAGGAAGATGAGCAGGAATACCGTTCCGCCGAGTCCGGAGAGACGGAATGAACGCGAATGCATGCTTCTCTCAGCGGTCCTGGCTGCTGCAGAGAATGCGCCATAGCCCATCAGCGAAGGCACAAGCACGAAGATGGACAGGAATCCGGGGAAAGCGAGCGTTGCAGAGAATGCATGCAGCACGGTCCCTGCCGCGATCATTCCCATGATGATGCGCCTCAGCCTCTCCGAGGACGCCGTCGACAGCGCCATGCTGCCGGAGAACCTTGCAGCCTCGGCTCTCTGCACGCCTCTGATTCTCTCAGGGAAACCGCTCATCCGGAGCTCCTCGATGCTCACGGTATCCGAAGAAGCGAAGAAGGCCCGGAAGAGCTCTTCCTCAGGTTCAGGCACCCCATCCGGAAGAGAAGAAAGCCTCGTGACGGAAAAGTCCCCTTTGCCATTCTCCTCTATCGATACGAGTTTCCTGTCCGCCCAGCTGAAAACCATCGCGGAGATCGCTTCAGGGGCGAGCGTGCCCCGGAGGATATAGCCTGCATCCATCGGGCTCAGATCCTCAGGCGGGGAGAAGCGCACAGGGGCTATTATCTTCCTGTCCCGTCCCCTGAACCACCATGCGGCAGCGGAGACAGCCACCATGATGAAGGATATCCCCAGTGAGATGATGAATCCCGCGCCTGCTGCATCGAAGCGGCGTGCAGCTGTATCGAAATAGCCATCATCCATCTCTATGCGGAGCGTAACGCCATAGCCTTCCGGAAGCGATGAATAGCGTCCGCTCACTGTCAGACCGTCATCGGAGAGCGTGAATGGAAGCCCGGTCACGGCACCTTCAGGACCGGAGGTAAGCCAGATGCGGCTTCTGTCCACGGGATACGGAAGCGTCACGGAGAAATCGAGACGGCCTATCCCGGAAGGCCATGCACCGGGCGTGACGATATTGTAATAGAGCTCATCATAGTCCCGATAGCTGTCGGCACCGAGGGAATAGTCATACCTGAGAGCGTAGTCATATGGTCCGCCGGTCAGGAGCTTATCAGGATCGCCGAAGCGCACGGAGAGGAATGTGCCATCATCGGAGACTGCGACAGGTGATGATGCCCACACGAGGTCTATATCCGCAGAAGCGGTACCGAACCGGTGCTGGACATCCCTGATGAATCCATGCGCAGGAGAAGTGTACTCAAGCGTGATATCCTCCTGCACATGCAGCGTCCTGGAGCTGTCGGCTTCGATTATCACGGCATAATGATCCACCACGAAGCCATCTGCGGCAATCCAGAACGGAAGAAGCAGGATCAGCACAGCGAGGAATGCTTTCCTCATCAGAACCTCACTTCAGTCCTTGCCCTCTCGGAGTCATCGATCTCGATATAGGAGCGCTCCCTGAAATGGAATGCCGAGGCTATCAGCGAGGACGGGAACATCATGATCCTGTCGTTATAGCTCCGGACCACGGCATTGTAGTATTTCCTGGCATTCGCGAGCGTCTCCTCGATGCGGGCAAGCTGGCTCTGAAGATCCAGGAAATTCTGGCTCGCCTTGAGATCGGGATAGCTCTCCGCAACGGCGAGAAGGCGGCCAAGCGCACCGCCAAGCTCTGATTCAGCCTTCATGCGGGCCTCACCTGAAAGCCCTTCAGCCCTGCTGCGTGCAGAGATGACGCTCTCGAGCGTATCGCTCTCGTGCGATGCATAGCCCCTGACTGTCTCGACGAGATTCGGTATGAGATCCGAACGCTCCCTGAGATGGGCATCGATACCGGCCTCTGCCTCATCACACCTGTTCCTCAGCCCGACAAGCGTGTTGTAGGAGCTTATCCCCCAGATGATAACGATCGCTGCTATGATGGCAGCAATGATAAGCACAGCCATGGCACCCTCCGGGCAATAGGATACCACGGAGGAAGCATGTGAGCCAGAGCCTGCAGAAGATGCTGCATAGCCACTATGCATACATGCTGTGCCCCGGTTGCATACAGGAACCATGAAAACTCCATATATATTGTGCATCAATGGCAGAAAGTAATCATTGCAAGTGATCTTCTTAAGCGGTAATATTGCATAAGCAATGCATACTTATGCAATGCGGAGGACTGATGAAAGAAAGACACAACAGACTCACCGTAGTTAAGGAACTGATCAGGAACAACAGGATAGACAACCAGGATACGCTTCTCGAGCTTCTCAGGAAGGAAGGCTATAACGTCACGCAGGCAACGCTATCGCGCGACCTGAAGATGCTGAAGGTCGGCAAGATCTCCGATGGCTGGTCTGGCTATTACTACACGCTTCCCGAGAGCGATCTGGTAAGCGAGTCGGAGAAAAGCTACATACAGGATGTCAGAAGGGGTATAATCTCCATAGAGTTCTCAGGCAATTTCGGCGTTATCAAAACAAGGCCAGGCCATGCCAACAGCGTAGGCTTCGCGCTCGATGTGCTCGCACTGCCGGAAATACTCGGAACGGTCGCGGGAGATGACACGATCTTCGTCATCCTCCGCGAAGGCATGACAAAGGAGGATCTCCTGGAGAGCTTCAATGCCCGCATCCCGGAGATAAAGGAGTGAAGGATGGAATACGTCAATCTTGACAGGACGGAAGGATACAAGGCGCTCATGAGCGCACAGAAGGATTCAGTGAAAGCGCTCCTCACGCCCGAACGCGTGAAGACCCATGATATAAAGCTCGGCGGCGGCCTCAGATACAACTGGGCGGCCATGCCGATCTCCGACGATAACGCGAAGCTCCTGCAGGGACTCTCGGATGAGATGGATCTCATCGGGAAATACAGGGAGCTTCTCTCCGGAGCGATGATGAACACCGGCGAGAAGAGGCTTGTGCTCCATCACCTCACGAGAGGCAATGTGCTCGGAGTGAAGATAGAAGCGGACGGCGAGGACAAGGATGAGTTCTACCGCGGCGAGCTTGAGAAGATCCGCGATTTCTCCGAAGGCGTGAGATCCGGACGCATCACAGGTTCCACGGGCAAGCCATTCACGACAGTATGCCAGATCGGCATCGGAGGATCGGATCTCGGACCGAGGGCTCTCTACCTTGCGCTCAAGGGCTGGGCTGACGGAAACGGCGTGAAGCAGCTCAGGGGCGAGTTCATCTCCAATGTCGATCCCGATGATGCGGCAGCTGTGATCGGACGCCTCGATTTCGAGACGACGCTCTTCGTGCTTGTTTCCAAGAGCGGCACGACCCAGGAGACGCTCACGAACAGGGATCTCGTGCTTGAGACGCTCAAGAGCTCCCCGATTGAAGGGCTGGTGCCTTCAAAGCATATGGTCGCGGTCACAAGCAAGACCTCACCGCTTGCGAAGGACTCCTCGATGCTTGCCGCATTCTTCATGGATGACTACATCGGAGGACGTTACTCATCGACATCGGCTGTCGGCGGCGTAGTGCTCTCCATCGCATACGGATTCAGCACATTCCGCGCGCTCCTCGATGGCGCCCATGAGGAAGATGTGCTCTCCACGGAGAAGGACATAACGAAGAACGGCGCGCTCATGGATGCGCTCGCAGGCTTCTACATGAGAAGCATCATGGGTTACCCCGCCACCGCGATCCTGCCCTACTCGCAGGCGCTCTCACGCTTCCCGGCACATCTCCAGCAGCTTGATATGGAATCGAACGGAAAGCATGTGAACAGGAACGGCGAGAAGATCTCCTACCCTACGGGCCCCGTCATCTTCGGAGAGCCGGGAACCAATGGCCAGCATTCATTCTATCAGCTCCTGCATCAGGGAACGGATATCGTGCCGCTGCAGTTCATCGGATTCAGGAAGTGCCAGTATGGCAGGGATATCGAAACGGCAGGCTCATTCAGCCAGACAAAGCTCAACGCCAACCTCTCCGCCCAGATCGCAGCATTCGCACGCGGTAAGGAAGACAAGGACCCGAACAAGGAATTCGACGGGAACAGGCCTTCATCGCTCATCTACGGTGAGCAGCTTACCCCCGAAGCCCTCGGTGCGCTTCTGGCCCACTATGAGAACAAGGTTATGTTCCAGGGATTCCTATGGAACCTGAACTCATTCGATCAGGAAGGCGTCCAGCTGGGGAAGGTGCTTGCGAAGAAAGTCCTCGCAGGCTGCGAAGGCGACGAGCTTCTGAAAGCATATGCGGATCTCCTGATCTGAGACAGCGGACATGGCCTTGAAAGGGCCATGTTCTTTTTCATCACCGAGGAGGAACGGATGGAAGCAATGGATGCCAAGCACGCACGCATAATGATCTGGGAAGAGCTGAGGAAGGTCGCCAGGCCCGACTCACGCTTCAGCTGGGATTTCGGTGAATTCATCGCGGACTATGAAGGGAGCGATAAAGGCGCGGAGCTTCTTGCCCAGCAGGATTTCTACAGGAACGCGGAGGTCATATTCATCACGCCGGACAACAATCTCGAGAAGCTCAGGGAGATTGCATTCCGCGACCGCAAGACGGTGCTTATGACGAACTACGGCATCACGCGCGGCGTGTTCCTGATATCACCCGGCATGATCCCCGAGGGGAAGGAGGAGCTTGCCTCCACGCTCGATGGCGTCCAGCGCTTCTGGAAGCATCTGACGCTCAGGGAAGTGAAGGAGAGAATCGGGCACATCGACCTGATGGTGACCGGCGCCTCTGCCATAAACATGCGCGGCGTACGCTTCGGCAAGGGACATGGCTACTTCGATCTCGAGTGGGCCATGTTCTCCACGATCGGGGCAGCGGATGACAGGACCGTGATCGCCACAGCCGGCCATGACTGCCAGGTCGTTGATATCGAGGTGGACGTACAGCCCTATGATACGGCATTCGACTGGATCATCACGCCGACCCGTGTCATAAAGACACGCAATGAATTCCCGCGTCCGTCATGCGGAGTCATCTGGAGCCTCCTCGAACCAGGCATGAAGGGAGCGATCCCTCCCCTTCAGGAACTCTGGAACGAACGCTTCTGCCGGTGAATCCCTGGATCATTCTTCCTGCAGTACAGATAGTACGCAGCATTGATGACTATGCCGAAAACCGTCGCGAGCGGAGCGGCAAGGCCTATCATCGTCAGGCTGGGATCGGGCTGGACTGACATGATCCAGGCAACGGGGAGACGAACCAGGAATGTCTGCATCATCGACTGGATCATCACGAAAAGCGTCTTACCGTGGCCGCTGAAGTATCCCATGAACGAGAAGAGGATGCTTGTAACGACAGCTTCGGGGGCAAAGCCCCTGAGATACTCAGCCGAACGCATGATGACACTCTCATCAGAGGCGAAGATGTTCGAGATGGCTTCTCCGCAGAAGAAGGCAAGGGAGAACATGATGATGCCAATGCCGGCTCCAAGCAGCATACCTGTATGCATCGTCTGCCTTGCCCTGTCCTCACGCCCGGCACCGGCATTCTGCGCGATGAATGATGAGAGCGACTGCATGATCGATGAAGGGATGAGCATGACGAACGTCACGATCTTGTTCGCAACACCATAGCCTCCGGATGCAGCAAGGCCTATGTTGTTGATGAATGCGATAAGGGCAAGGAACGAGATCTGCGTCATCAGCTCCTGAAGCGCAATCGGGGCACCGATCCTCAGAAACGGCAGGAGATCGCGGCCAAGGATGAGATCTGCCTTCCTTACCGTGAACGGCAGCTTCTGGCGGCGCAGTATGACGAGCGAAAGCATAACGGAAAGAGCCTGGGCCCCAACAGTTGCGATGGCTGCACCGGCTTCGTCCATATGGAATATGGCGATGAGCGTATAATCACCGACGATATTCGCGGCGCATGCGATTGCAACGAATATCAGCGGAAGCCGCGAATTGCCGATGCCGCGCATTATGCAGCTTATGACATTATAGGCGATGATGAAGAGGATGCCGCCCCCGCATATCCTGACATACGAGACAGTATTCTCCACCGCTTCAGGCGGTGCCTTCATAAGGAGTGCGAGCGGTCTGGCAAGCACGATCAGGAGCACCGTGAGGATGATGCCTATCACAAAGAAGAACGTAACAGCCGCGCCTATTGTCCGTCCGGCCTTCTCCGTATTCCTGCTTCCGATGCAGTTGCCGAGTATCACGGTGATGCCGGAGGCGAGACCCGTGAGCACGAATGTGACGAGATTCACGATGCTGCTGCCTGTGGAGACCCCAGAAAGGCCTTCGGTCGTACCGAACCATCCCACCATCAGGACATCGACGGCTCCGTATGCAGCCTGCAGCACGAGCGCACCCAGTATCGGAAGCATGAACCGTACGAGCTTGCCGGTTATGCCGCCCTCGGTGAAATCAGAGACTGTGCTTTCCATACCACGATATTATCCGCAGCATGGAAAAATCTGAAGAGCTCAGAGGTATGCCTTCCCTGATCTGAAGAGCTCCAGGAAGCGTTCCTGCGAATCCACGCGCTCCTTCCCTTCCGGGACTGCAGCATAGCGGCCATCGCCGAGGAGCATCCTCCCCTTCACGTTATCCCTGAACATGATGTCCAGCATCTTCAGTATCGTCGAACGGATCTTGGGATCGAGGACGGGAGTCGCGATCTCCACCCTGCGGTCTACATTCCTTGTCATGAGATCCGCCGATGAGATGTACATCTCCCCTGAACCGAAACTGTATATCCTGGAATGCTCCAGGAAGCGTCCGACGATGCTCAGTATCGTGATGCTGTCCGTAAGCTCTGGCACTCCTGGCAGCAGGCAGGCGATGCCACGTATCAGCAGCCTGACCTTCACCCCGGCAGCCGATGCAGCGACAAGCTTGTCAATCATGTCCTTGTCGGAGAGAGAGTTCATCTTGCAGGTGATGGACCCCTCGCTGCCCTTGGCTATCTCCTTGTCCATGGCTGCCAGTATGCCATCCTTGAGCGTTGCGGGAGCAACGAGGAGACGGCGGTACTTCGTATCCATGTTCAGCGTTGCAAGATTGCGGAAGAATGCGACACCGTCGAGCCCGATATCCTTATCAGAGGTGATGATGTTCAGGTCGGTATACTGCTTTGCCGTGCTCTCGTTGTAGTTTCCGGTACCGAGATGCGTGATGTACTTCACCTCCCCCTGATCCTGAAGGACTATGGAGATGATCTTCGAATGGACTTTGTAGTTCTCCATGCCATAGAAGACCGTGCATCCCGCTTCCTGGAGCTGCTCTGCATAGCTCAGGTTGGATTCCTCATCGAATCTGGCGCAGAGCTCCATAACGACGGAGACATCCTTGCCGTTCTCAGCCGCACGGACAAGCGCGGCAACGACCCTGGAATTCTTCGCAAGGCGGTAGATTGTGATCTTTATATTGGAAACCCTGGGGTCATCGGCACACTCCTCGAGAAGCCAGAGAAGAGGATCCATGGTCTCGAAAGGATATGCGAGGAAGACATCACGGCGGAGCACCGTATCAATCATGCTGCCGCGCTGCAGCCCTGCGGGCACGCTGCCCTTGAATGCAGGATACCTGAGCTGATGGCGCATCTCCACGGGGAAGTAATCATCGAGCTGATACATGTATTTATACGAGAAGCATCCAGAGACGAGGAACGCCTGGTTCTTCTTGATTCCGAGATGCCTGATCAGGAACTGCCTGAGCTCCTCAGATGATGTATTCATCTCAAGACGGACCGCAGCGAGCGTTCCCCTGCTCTCCACGCGGTTGCGTATCAGCTTGGAGAAGTCGAAGTCGTATTCGATATCCGCATCCTCTACGGATGCCTCGAAATCAGCATTCCTCGTGACACGGAGAAGGGACTTCTCCTTCACGGTGGATCCCGGGAACAGCGAATCGCCGAAAAGGTAGAGAAGCTCAGCTGAGGGGATGAGCCGCACCTTCTTTCCTCCTGAAAGCTTCACGATCTCGTCGATGCGTCTTCCCATCGATACCACGCCGAACATCTCCCTGCCATCACGCTCAAGACTGAGGACGAGGTAGAGACGCTGGTTCTCGAAACGTATCATCGGGTGCTTCGCATCGAGCACCAGAGGGGAAAGGAACGGAACCATGTTCTCCTGGAAATATCTGAATGCCTTCGTCTTCTGCGTCTCGGAGATTGTCTGCGGCATGAGGATATCGACGCCGGCCTTCTTGAGCTCCTTCCTGAGCTTCATGAAGGTCTCATCCGACTTGCGGTAGAGATCCGGCAGCATCGCGAGAATCATCTCGATCTGATCGCGGGCGTTCATTCCCGTCTTGTTGTCGATATATGTCGGCGAATGGAGCTCAAGATTAAGGAGGGAACCAAGCCTTACGCGCACGAATTCATCGAGATTCGATATGAATATCGAGAGAAAGCGGCAGCGTTCGAGAAGCGGATTCCCCGGATCCCTCGCCTGGTCGAGGACCCTCTTGTCGAACTGGAGCCATGAGTATTCCCTGTTTATGTATGGCGGCCTGATGGCAGCCTGAGATTCCTTAGACATTGCTTTCCTCCACAAGGAGCCTCAGGTATCCTTCCTTGACTCCCTTATCTGAAACTATCAGCTCATCAGCACCGAACACCTTCGCAGTCTCATCGGCAAGGATGGCAGAAGGTATGAGCATGTGGACCTTCTCCGGTGCGTTGCGGATGAGGATGAGCGAACGGTCATCCGATGATACAAGATAATCTATAAGCTTCTTCAGCTTCTTACGCTCCATCATCCTCAGGGAAGAGGCAGGGATGGAATAGCGGTCGGCATAGACGCTGTAGAGAGCATCGGCATTGCTTCCTGCCAGGATGATACGGGCAAACTGGCGCCCTGGATAGACATCAGCTTTCACGAATGCCTTTGAGATGAACCTCCTCAGCTTCTTTGCTTCATCCTTGTCCGGATACATCTCCCTGTACTTCCGGAAAAGGGCAGCGGGCCCGATATCGAGGGCGAACATGCTCTCCCTGTCGCCATTGTCGAAATCGGCGATGGCAGATGAATATCCCCCGATATCGAGCAGCAGGGAGCTGCCAAGAGCCGCATACTCCCTGTTCGCGATGTAATCAGCGTAGGCTTCCCTCTGGCCGTCGAGGTTATCTATCCTCAGGCCGGTAGCCTCCGTTACAGCCGCTGAGACCTCCCCGTAGTTGCACAGCAGCCTCATCGATGCCGTGGAGATCAGATGCACGGACTCCGCACCGACCTTCTCCGCCGCTCCGATGAGGTATCTGATCGTCTCGACGACCTTCGAGATGCCGCGTTCGGATATCCTGCCCTTCTTGGACATGTAGCCGAGGATGGAGACAGATCGTCTGAGCCCGACGACGGGAACCATCATCTCTCCGCTGATATCCGCTACAAGCAGCGAGAGCGCTGTGCTGGAGAAGTCTATTACAGCTATCTTCACGCTTCGTCTCCGAAATAGATCCCGATGGCCCTGGCCATTGCGACGCGCTGATCATTGAGGGGAACGGACTTTGCCTTCCCCGCGATATCCTCGAGCTTGTTGTATGTGACGTGGTTGTCGCGCATGGCAACTGTCACTCCGAAATTGCCTCGCTTGACGAGCTCTCCCGCGAATGATCCCATCTCCGTCGAGAGAAACCTGTCATAAGGAGATGGGGAGCCGCCCCTCTGGAGATGTCCGGGAACGACTACCCTGGTCTCCACCTCAGCCTTTTCCTCGATGTACGCGGCAAGCTTCTCGGTACCAGTGGCCCTCCCG